>NZ_LIQX01000015.1 GCF_001418475.1 Streptomyces ossamyceticus
GGCTGAGAGGGGCGGTGGGGCCACCGAGGGGTGCAGGGGAGCCCGCCGCCCTGAGGACGCCACTCACCGCCGGTCGACGGCCCCGTATCCGACGGCACTTCGTCGGGTGCGGGGCCGTCGACGTGCCCTGATGGACGCCGTCGTGGACCCGATCAGGACCGGCGATCGGCGTCACAGCGCTGGTCGTGGGCATCCGGACAGACCGGCGGACAGACCGGCGGACGGGGCGACGTCACGCGGGGGCGCCCAGCGGCGGGTGCTCCAGCACGCGGGGCTTGTACTCGACCAGCTGGGTGCGGCCGTCGAAGGTGCGATGGTCGATCATTTCGAGGGCGACGTCCGGATAGCCGTCGTAGATGCGCTCCTCGCCCGTGGCCCCGGTGATCACCGGGAACATCACGACCCGGAAGCGGTCCACGAGTCCGGCTCGTAGCAGGGACCGGCACAGGCTGAGGCTGCCGATCGTGCTGAGGAGCCCCGAGCCACTCGACTTCATGGCGCGGACCGCCTCGACGGCGTCGCCGCGGACGAGCCGGCAGTTGGCCCATGTCAGTGGCTCCTCGAGCGAGGAGGAGAACACCACCTTGGACGCTCGCGTGAGCTCGTCGACTGACGCCTCCTCCTCGGGCCTGAACTCGTCCTGGCCCTTCGGGACCTCGCCTGCGGCGAAGCCCGACATCAGGCGGTAGGTCTTCGCCCCCATCAGGTAGGTGACCTCGGGCTGCTCGCCCAGCCACGCGAGGTACTCCGGGCCCTCGAGGCCCCAGAACCCTGGCCATCCCTCTCCCGACGCGTAGCCGTCGAGGGACGTGATGAAGTCGACGAGAAGCTCCGACATGGCAGTGTCCTTTCCTGGGGTGTCACCAGCTTGGACCGGCCGGGAGCCACAAACTCATCGGCCGCGCTGTGGAGCAGACGAGAAGTTTCCTGACGCCAACCCATCCGCTGCCGCCCCCCGGCGGCACGCAGTCAGGCGGGAAGCACCAAGAGGCAGGAAAGCAACAGCCCTGATATTTTTGCTGGTGCAGTCCCTTTCTCGGAGGGCTTCTCGCGGAAAGGGCACTCTCTCCTGCCGAAGTGCTTACTCTCGCCCACGCGGCGGTGTGCGGGGATGAGACCCCAACGACCGGCACGCGATCACAGATCTCGGCCAAGGGTGTTCGCCGGTACGGGCGGGACGGGTGATTCCCAATGGTGGTTTTCCAGGGGCGCGGGCCGACTTGTTCGACGAACCTGGTTCCTGAGCGCGTCCACTCACAGTCACTCGGTGATGTGGGGTGCTTGGCGCTCTTGCGGGCCGGCCGAGTCGGGCGGCGCCGCATTCTGAGGCTGAATCGGACCTCCATCCGCAGCGTTTGATGATCCAGCAGCGAGAGCGGACGATGAATCCGTAGCGACCTCGAAACTGTGGAGGTATGACTATGCTCAGGCGTTTCATGGCCTCGGCGATGGTGGTTGGCGCCGGGATCGGCGGCGGACTGTCCGCGCCGTCGGTCGCCAGTGCTCAGGACTACGGGCCCAACACCTGCCGACAGGGGTATGTCTGGCGGGTCGCGCGTGCCAGTGACGTCGTGTGCGTCACGCCGCAGACGCGTACGAACACCGCCAACGACAACGCTCTGGCCCCCGGCCGGATCCTCCCGAACGGCTACTGCAAGCAGGGGTATGTCTGGCGTGAGGCATGGGGCTCCGACGACCACACCTGCGTGACCCCACAGACCCGCGCGCAGGCGCGATATGACAACAGTCAGGCCGATGACCGGCGGTTGGCGGTGCGGCTGTGGATCACTTCGCAGAACGGCGCCCTCAAGGTCAGCGGCAACCACTTCAACGTGAACAGCCCGGTCCGCCTCGTGTTCTCCGGCGCGGTCAACAAGTCCCGGACGGTCACGGCCACCAGGCACGCCGGACACGCCGGCGGGAGTTTCGGCTTCGTCACCGGTTTCCCCGGAAAGTGCGCCCCCGGAAACCCGAACTCCCGTGTCCATGCAGTCGATCTGACGTCAGGTCGCAGGACGACCAGTGTCCCGTTCGTCTACTGCGTGAGAATCGACTGAAATCCGATCGGCAGAATCGGTCATCCCTGTGCGCGCGCCATGAAGTCGGCCCACAGGGGGAGGACTTGGGTGACGGGGCCGACGTTCAGCACTGCAGCGCGAGCGCCATGAAGATCATGAACGGCGGTACGTCGGCCGAAGGGGCGTCGGCAGGGGCTGCCCCGTACGCGTCCAGAGCCCAGGCCGGTAGGACAAGGAAGCTGAGCAGCGTTCCGCTCAGGTGCATGGCGGCGAGTACCACGACGAGCGCGGCGCCCGCCCACCCACTCCAGCGGAGCGAGTGCGGCGGGCGCCGTCCTGCAGAATGAACCGCGGCCGGCCGAGGAGACGTCGCTGGTCAGGGCAACCCATATACGGCCGGCCGCGGGGTCTTGCGGGGCGGGGGTCAGCCCAGGCGCTGGACCAGGGCCTGGTACTCGTCCCACAGCTCCTTCGGCGTGTGGTCACCGAAGGTGTTGAGGTGGTCGGGGACGAGCGCCGCCTCCTCCCGCCACACCTCCTTGTCGACGGTCAGCAGGAAGTCCAGGTCGGAGGAGGACAGGTCCAGTCCGGCCGTGTCCAGGGCGGACGCCGTCGGCAGGATGCCGATCGGCGTCTCCACACCCTCCGCCTTGCCGTCCAGCCGCTCCACGATCCACTTCAGGACGCGGCTGTTCTCACCGAAGCCCGGCCAGACGAACTTGCCCTGGTCGTCCTTGCGGAACCAGTTGACGTAGTAGATCTTCGGCAGCTTCGACTGGTCCTTGTCCTTGGCCACGTCGATCCAGTGGGCCATGTAGTCGCCCATGTTGTAGCCGCAGAACGGCAGCATCGCGAACGGGTCGCGGCGCAGTTCGCCGACCTTGCCCTCGGCCGCCGCCGTCTTCTCGGACGCCACGTTCGCGCCGAGGAAGACGCCGTGGTTCCAGTCGAAGGACTCCGTCACCAGCGGCACGGCCGTGGCGCGGCGCCCGCCGAAGAGGATCGCCGAGATCGGCACGCCCTTGGGGTCCTCCCACTCGGGCGCGATGATCGGGCACTGCGACGCGGGCACCGTGAAGCGGGCGTTGGGGTGGGCGGCCGGGGTCTCGGACGCCGGCGTCCACTCGTTGCCCTTCCAGTCCGTGAGGTGCTGCGGGGTCTCCTCCGTCATCCCCTCCCACCAGATGTCGCCGTCGTCCGTCAGCGCGACGTTGGTGAAGACCGAGTTGCCCCAGAGCGTCTTCATCGCGTTGGCGTTGGTGTGCTCACCGGTGCCGGGGGCGACGCCGAAGAACCCGGCCTCGGGGTTGATCGCGTAGAGCCGGCCGTCCTCGCCGAAGCGCATCCACGCGATGTCGTCGCCGATCGTCTCGACCGTCCAGCCGGAGATCGTCGGCTCCAGCATCGCGAGGTTCGTCTTGCCGCACGCCGACGGGAACGCCGCCGCCACGTACTTCGACTCACCCTGCGGCGGCGTGAGCTTGAGGATCAGCATGTGCTCCGCGAGCCAGCCCTCGTCGCGGGCCATGACGGAGGCGATGCGCAGGGCGTAGCACTTCTTGCCCAGCAGCGCGTTGCCGCCGTAGCCGGAGCCGTACGACCAGATCTCGCGGCTCTCCGGGAAGTGGGAGATGTACTTCGTGCTGTTGCACGGCCAGGGGACGTCCTCCTGGCCGGGCTCCAGCGGGGCGCCGAGGGTGTGCACGGCCTTCACGAAGAAGCCCTCGGAGCCCAGCTCGTCCAGGACCGGCTGCCCCATGCGCGTCATCGTGCGCATGGAGACCGCGACGTACGCGGAGTCCGTGATCTCGACGCCGATCGCGGAGAGCGGCGAGCCGAGGGGGCCCATGCAGAACGGGACGACGTACATCGTCCGGCCGCGCATCGAGCCGCGGAACAGGCCCTTCTCGCCCTGGAAGACGTCCCGCATCTCGGCGGGGGCCTTCCAGTGGTTGGTCGGACCCGCGTCCTCCTCCTTCTCCGAGCAGATGAACGTACGGTCCTCGACCCGGGCGACATCGGTCGGGTCGGAGGCCGCGTAGTAGGAGTTCGGGCGCTTGATGGCGTCGAGTTTCCGGAAGGTGCCCTTCTCGACGAGCTCCTCGCACAGGCGCTCGTACTCGGCCTCGGATCCGTCACACCAGACCACGTTGTCCGGCTGGGTCAGTTCGGCGATCTCGTTCACCCAGGAGATCAGGTCTCGGTGGGTGGTGGGGACGGTTGACGGGGGAGCCGCGATGTCGCGCGCCACGATTGCTCCTAAATGAGGGATTTTTTGTTGGAGGCCCCGTGGGGGCTGCGGCCCGGATGCTTCACGGGTTGGATCTTTGGGCGCTCATCCGGTGCCGACCGCACTCATTTGATCATCCGACGAGAGTGCCCATATGTCCAGAGGGCCTCACAGGTGAGCACAGTGAGCATCGCCACTCCTTCGTCCCCGGTCATGAGGTTTCCGTGCGTCACCACTTCCTCACCGCGGGTATCCGGGAATTCACCCGGGTATCCCCGATCCGGCGTTCGCGTGAGACGATGGCCACTTCCGGGCGCTCGAACGGCCCGCGATGTCCCGCAAGTTACGGTTCCGTAGGTACGATGCCTGACATGACTGCGTCCGTCCCCGAAGCGCACACGGAGACGCCGGCCGACCGCCGCCATCCGGACGCGCGTTCCTTGCCGCATCAGATCGCCCACCAGATCAGTCACCAGATCTCGGACGAACTCAACGAGATAAAGCCCAAGCTGCGCGGCTGGCTGCACCTCGGTATGTTCCCGGCCGTGCTCGTCGCCGGCCTGGTGCTCACCGCGCTCGCGGACTCGACCCGGGGACGCATCGCCTGCGGCATCTACGTCCTCACGGCCTGCCTGCTGTTCGGTGTCAGCGCGCTGTACCACCGGGGCAACTGGAGCCCTCGCATGGACGGCATCCTGCGCCGTCTCGACCACGCGAACATCTTCCTGATCATCGCGGGCACGTACACGCCCCTGACGATGCTGCTCCTGCCCGACAGCAAGGGGCAGTGGCTGCTGTGGGGCATCTGGGGCGCGGCGCTCGCGGGGATCGTCTTCCGGGTCTTCTGGGTCGGCGCCCCGCGCTGGCTCTACACGCCCTGCTACATCGCGATGGGCTGGGCCGCGGTCTTCTTCCTGCCCGACTTCATGCGTACCGGCGGTATCGCCGTCCTGGTCCTCGTGGTGGTCGGCGGGCTCCTCTACAGCGCCGGCGGTGTGATCTACGGCATCAAGAAGCCGAACCCCTCCCCGAGGTGGTTCGGCTTCCACGAGGTCTTCCACTCGCTGACGCTCGCCGCGTTCGTGGTGCACTACGTCGGTATCTCGCTGGTGGCGTACCAGCACGCGTAGCGGATCGCACGAACCGGAACGCGGAGCGGATCGGGCCGTGCCCGCTCCTGCTCCGCGCCCCTCGACGGCCACGGCTTCCCACCGTGGCCGTTTCTCATACCTGTGGGGGCGGGCCGGAGGGATGGGCGAGGGGCGGTCCGGGCATGGTGGGGCCGGAGGCCGATGCCCGAGAATGAGCCGCATGAGCCCCGCGCACACGTCTCCCCCCACCGAGGGCCCCCAGCTGGGACTCCGTGAGCGGAAGAAGATCAAGACCCGGACGGCGATCCGCGACGCGACCTACGCGCTGATCGAGGAACAGGGCTACGACGCCACCACGATCGAGCAGATCGCGGACCGCGCCGAGGTCTCGCCGTCCACGGTCTTCCGCTACTTCCCCACCAAGGAGGACATCGTCGTCACCGACGAGTACGACCCGGTCCTCCTGGCGGAACTCGCCGGGCGGCCGACGGACGAGCCGTGGGTCGACTCGCTGCGGCACGTCACGAGGATGGCCCTCGGCCACGGGCTGGAGCGGGAGCCCGAGACCACCCGGCTGCGGGCCCGTCTGATGGCCACCGTCCCCGCGGTCCGGAGCCGCATGGTGGAGAGCCTGGCCGTCACCGGCCGGCAGATCGCCGAGGCCGTCTCCGCGCGCACCGGCCTCGACCGGGACAGTCTGGAGGTGCGGGTCTTCACGATGTCCCTCGTCGGCGGACTCGCGGAGATCACCCTCTACTGGGCCGAGAACGACTTCCGCGACGACCCCGCCGACCTCGTCGACCGTGCCCTGGCCGTCCTGGAACACGGCCTCGCTCCCCAAAAACCCTGAGGTCACCCGCCCTCCGCCATGCAATCCTGACCAGGTGAACGGTCCCGAGATCCACGTCGAAGTCGCTCCCGAGCTGGCCCTGTTCGTGCCACACCACCGCCGCGCGGGCGCGACCGCCCTCGCCACGGACGGAGTCTCCACGCTCGGCCATGTCGTCGAGTCGCTGGGCGTCCCGCTGACGGAGGTCGGGGCGCTGGTCGTGGACGGCCGCGAGGTGCCGGTGTCGCACGTGCCTGCGGCCGGCGAGTCCGTGACCGTGCGCCCCGTCGAGCGCCCCCAGCGCGTACCGGGCGCCCCGCTCCGCTTCCTCCTGGACGTCCACCTGGGCACGCTCGCGCGGCGGCTGCGGCTGCTCGGCGTCGACACGGCGTACGAGTCGACCGACATCGGCGACCCGGCGCTCGCCACACGGTCCGCCGCCGAGCGGCGTGTGATGCTCAGCCGCGACCGGGGGCTGCTGCGGCGGCGGGAGCTGTGGGCGGGGGCGTACATCTACAGCACACAGCCGGACGAGCAACTGAGCGACGTACTGGACCGTTTCGCGCCGGAGCTGCGGCCGTGGACCCGCTGCACCGCCTGCAACGGACTGCTGAGGCCGGCCACGAAGGAAGAGGTCGCCGACCGCCTGGAGCACGGCACGCAGCGGTCGTACGACGTGTTCGCCCAGTGCGGCGACTGCGGGCGCGCGTACTGGAAGGGCGCGCACCACGAGCAGTTGGAGGCGATCGTGCGGGAGGCGTTGAGGACGCGTACCCAGGCGGGTTGAGTACGGAAGCCGATCACAGGGGCCCGCGCGGCCCGTTGAATCGGGGCATGAACACCGGATCCCCGACCGCGGACGAGCCCGCCCACAGGCTGATGGT
>NZ_LIQX01000150.1 GCF_001418475.1 Streptomyces ossamyceticus
ACCGCGGTCGAGTGTCCGTGGGCCGTCGTGACCGGTCGCGCGGTTCCCCCGCGCTCTCAGGTCCTCAAACGTCGGCCTTCCGGCCCAGTGCCGGGTCGCTCACGCCCACCCGGCCGTTCTCCACGTGGCCCGCGAAGCGGCGGACGAAGCCGGGGGCCGCCGGCGTGGTCACCGTCAGGTCGTACCAGCGATGGCTCGCCCCAAGGTCCACGACGCGTCGGACGGTGGCACCGGCCCGCACCCTGACCGTACGGCCCTGACCGGCGCCGTACCCGCTGCGGATCCGCAGGCTCAGCGCGGCGGAACCCTTGTTGGCGAAGGTCAG
This sequence comes from Streptomyces ossamyceticus, assembly GCF_001418475.1. Taxonomy (GTDB): domain Bacteria; phylum Actinomycetota; class Actinomycetes; order Streptomycetales; family Streptomycetaceae; genus Streptomyces; species Streptomyces ossamyceticus. The sequence goes on from NZ_LIQX01000150.1 coordinate 326, forward strand.
TTCCATGTCGCCGCCGACGGGCCGCGCGGTGACCTCCAGCCCCGCCGACGGGCCCGCGCCCGGCCCCTCGAAGACGCGCAGGAAGCCGTTGGGACCGTGCGCCGTGAGGTCGTAGCAGCCGCCCGAGGCCGCCAGGCTCCATGTGTCGGAGAGGGCCTTGCCCGCCCCGGTGGTGTACGTCCACGGCCCGTCCGTGCGGTTGCCGGAGGTGACGAGGAACGCGGCACCGGCCCTCGCGCCGGAGGCGAACGTGAGCGTGAAGGTCCCGGCGGCCGGGTCGGCCGTACCGTCCACCCGGGGCACGTAAGGGAGCGGCCGGGCGGGCCGCAGGCCCCGCTCCTGCCTCGGCATGCTCGGGTCGGCCGGCACGGTCGGCCGGTAGTCGGGGTGCCGCTCGCGGTCCGGCGGCTCGTACGCGTCCGTGTCGGGCAGCGCGGCCGGCCGGGTGTCCTTGCGGGAGAAGTCGAACGCGGAGGTCAGGTCACCGCAGATCGCGCGGCGCCAGGGCGAGATGTTGGGCTCCCGCACCCCGAAGCGGCGCTCCATGAACCGCACGATCGAGGTGTGGTCGAACGTCTCGGAGCACACGAAGCCGCCCTTGCTCCACGGCGACACCACCAGCATCGGCACCCGCGGTCCGAGCCCGTACGGCCCGGCCACGTGTGTCGCGCTCCCGGCGAAGAGGTCCAGGCCCACGTCGACGGTCGACCTGCCCTGCGCGGGCGAGCGCGGCGGCAGCGGCGGCACCACGTGGTCGAAGAACCCGTCGTTCTCGTCGTATGTGATGAACAGCGCGGTCCGCGCCCAGACGTCCGGGTCGGAGGTGAGCGCGTCGAGGACCTGGGCGATGTACCAGGCGCCGTAGTTCGAGGGCCAGTTGGAGTGCTCGGAGAACGCCTCGGGCGCCGCGATCCAGGAGATCTGGGGCAGCCGGCCCGCCTTCACGTCCGCCTTCAGCCGGTCGAAGTAGCCGTCGCCGGCCTTGACGTTCGTACCGGTGCGGGCCTTGTCGTACCAGGGGTCGCCGGGCTTGGCGTCACGGTACTTGTCGAAGTAGAGCAGGGAGTTGTCGCCGTAGTTGCCGCGGTAGGCGTCGGCGATCCAGCCCCAGGAGCCGGCCGCGTCCAGGCCGTCGCCGATGTCCTGGTAGATCTTCCAGGAGATCCCGGCCGCTTCGAGGCGCTCGGGGTACGTCGTCCAGCCGTAGCCGCGTTCGTCGTTGCCGAGGACGGGGCCGCCGCCGGTGCCGTCGTTGCCCGTGCAGCCGGACCACATGTAGTAGCGGTTCGGGTCGGTGGAGCCGATGAAGGAGCAGTGGTACGCGTCGCAGACGGTGAAGCTGTCGGCGAGGGCGTAGTGGAACGGGATGTCCTCACGGGTCAGGTACGCCATCGTCGTGGTGCCCTTGGCGGGCACCCACCTGTCGTACTTGCCGCCGTTGTAGGCGGCGTGTCCGTCGGGCCAGCCGTGCGGCAGGCCCTCCAGGAACCGCATGCCGAGATCGTCGGCCTCGGGGTGGAACGGCAGGACGTCCTTGGTGCCGTCCGACTGGTGCCACACCGTCTTCCCGTTGTCCAGCGTGACCGGGTGCGGGTCTCCGAAGCCGCGTACGCCTCTCAGCGCGCCGAAGTAGTGGTCGAAGGACCGGTTCTCCTGCATGAGGACGACGATGTGCTCGACGTCCTCGATGGTGCCGGAACGGTGGTGCGCGGGCAGTGCCGCGGCCCGCTGGATGCTGGCCGACAGAGCGGTGAACGCCGTGGTGGCGCCCGCTACCTGGAGGAATCGCCGCCGGTTGACTTCAGGCATGGGTGGATGACCTCTTGTCCTGACGTGGTGCGTCGGATGTGACCTGCGCGCTAGGAATGGTCCAAGAGGAACGAATGTCGGGGAAGGGGCCGTGGCGCGGATGTGACGGACCGGGGGCCGCGACGCGAACAGCGCCGGGCGGGTGGGTCACGCGGGCGTCAGGGGCCGTGTCAGGTCGGCTCCGCGCGCAGCGCGTCCGAGAGTGACTTGGCGCCGCCGTGCGCGGTGAGGCCGCCGTCGACCGGGATCTCGGCCCCGGTGATGAAGGAGGCGTCGTCGGAGAGCAGGAACACGACGAGCGGGGCGACCTCGTGCACGGTGCCGACCCGGCCGAGCGGTGTCTCGCGGAGGTTCGCCTCGCGGAAGACGGGCGCGGCCGAGGCGGTCATGTCGGTCTCGATGAAGCCGGGGTGGATGGTGTTCACGCGGATGCCCCGGGGCCCGAGTTCCGTGGCGGCGGCCTTCGACAGCCCCCGCAGCGCCCGTTTGCTGGCGGTGTAGGCGACCGGGTAGTGGCCGGTGAGCGCGGCGGAGGAGCCGACGTTGACGACGGACGAGCCCGGCGGCATCAGTGGGGCCAGGTGCTGGATCCCCAGCAGCGGGCTGGTGACGTTGACGGCGTGGACGCGGGCGAAGTCCTCGGGGCGGACGTCGCCGACGCGGGCGCGCCAGGTGACGCCCGCGTTGTTGACGAGGCCGTGCACCTGCCCGTACGACGCCCTCAGTTCGGCGGCGAGTTCGGTCCAGTCCCGCTCGCTGGTGACGTCGAGGCGGCGGCAGTCGCCCTCCGGTCGCGCGTCCGTGGCGACCACCCGGGCGCCCTCCCCGGCCAGGGCCTCGGCGGCGCCCTGGCCGCGTGCGGCGCCCGTGACGACGACCACCTTCCCGGCGAGCCTCCCCCGTACGCTCACGGCCGCTCCCGGGTGCGTCGGCGGGCGGGCGGCAGCGGCACCGGATCGGCGCCGGGGACCACCGTGTTGGAGACCGTGCCGAGGCCCTCGACGGTGAGGGTGACGGTGTCGCCGGGCCTCAGCGGCGGCGGGGACGGCTCGCCCCGTACGCCCCACAGTTCCGCGAGACAGCCGCCGTTGCCGCAGGTGCCCGAGCCGAGGACGTCGCCGGGGCGCACCGAGGTGCCCCGGGAGGCGTAGGCGGTCATCTCCTCGAAGGTCCAGCTCATGTTCGACAGCAGGTCCCGCCCGACGACCTCGCCGTTCACCGCGGCGGTCAGGGCCTGCCGCAGGAACCCGTCGGCGTCCCGGAACTCCTCCAGTTCGTCGGCGGTGACGAGGTACGGGCCGAGGGTGGCGGCGGTGTCCTTGCCCTTGCAGGGGCCGAGCCCGACCCGCATCTCACGGGACTGGAGGTCCCGTGCGGACCGGTGGGTGTCCTCCTGTGGGGGTCAGGTGAGGCGCAGCAGGGCGGCCGCGTTGCCGCCCCGTACGGCGTGGAAGTCAGCGTCGGGCAGCCGGGCCGCGCGCAGTGCGCCGACCGGGTCCTCGGTGCCCATGTCGAAGGGGAAGTCGGAGCCGAGCAGCACCCGGTCCGGTCCGGCGGCCCGGATCAACTCCCGCAGCACGTACGGGTCGTGGACGAGGGAGTCCAAGTACAGGCGCCGCAGGTAGCTGCTGGGCTGGTGGGCGCAGCCGGCGGCCGCGTCGGGGCGGGTGGTCCAGGCGTGGTCGGAGCGGCCGATGTGGGTGGGCAGATAGCCGCCGCCGTGGGCGGCGAGGAAATCTACGGTGAGGTGTTGGACGCCCTCCATCTCGCACTGCGCTCCGGCATTCCCATGGAGCATCACATGTGGAGCCTGGTGAACTCGCTGATGAGCTATCTCGGTGAGCACTGGCGTGAACCCGACGAGGGGCTGTGGGAGGTGCGCGGGCACCGGCGTCACTTCGTCCATTCGAAGGTGATGGCCTGGGTCGCCGCCGACCGTGCGCTGCGCATGGCGCGCATGCTGGGCGTGAACGGTTCGGTGGGGCGCTGGCGCGAGATGCGCCGGGAGGTGCGCCGGGAGGGATGGGACGACGAACAGAAATCCTTCGTCCAGTCCTACGGCTCCCAGGCGCTGGACGCCTCGCTGCTGCTGATCCCCAAACTCGGTTTTCTCCCCGCTCACGACGGAAGGGTGCGGAGCACCGTCGAGGCGATCAGGTCGCTGGACGACCACGGGTTCCTCCGCCGTTATGCGTACATCCGGCGGGGGGTGCACGGGGTGGACGGGTTGCACGGGCCGGAAGGGGCGTTCGTCGCGTGTTCGTTGTGGTTCGCCGACGCGCTCGCCGCGACCGGTCGTCCCCAGGAGGCGTGCGAGATTTTCGAGCGTGTCCTGGACATCCGCAACGATGTGGGTCTGCTGTCCGAGCAATGGGATCCGGAGCGGCACCGACAGCTCGGAAACGCTCCTCAGGCGTTCAGTCATATCGCCCTGGTCGACACGGCCTTCACCCTGCGGAAGGTGTTGGCCTCTGCGGGTGGCGTGTCGGGGAGCGCACGGTCCTGCGGCCGCGGGAGGAGGCCGCCGAGTTCTGACGGCTTTCATCAGCACCATGCCCTCACGCAGCAGCTGGCCGGTCAGACAGGTGAGTTGCCGGCGCCGCACTCCACCGCGTCGATACGGCTCGCAGGGGTGGAGCTCGCGGTAGTTCTCGGCGAGGTACGCCTGGACCGGCCAGGTGTCCCGGTCCACGTCCCGGTCGCGGGGTCGGTGGCCGAGGCCCCGGGGAGGGTCGCTCATACGGACCTCACTGCCTCGTCTGGAACGGGAACCGCTCGGCGAGGGCGGTCAGCGTGTCGTTCAGCCGCTCCACGTCCTCGTCGGTGTTCAGCGCGGTCACCTGGATACGGAATCCGACACGGTGACGGGGCACGACGGGATAGGCCGCCAGCGTGACGTAGATGCCCCTCTCCCAGAGGAACAGTGCGGCCTCGTCGATGTCGGAGGGGTCGGCGAGCGGGAGCTCGATGATGGGCAGCCCGGAGGTGTTGGGAGTGTCGACATGGAGTCGGCGCACATGGTTCAGGACATGGGCCGTCTTGCGGTGGAGGTCGGCGCGGATGGCGTCCCCGCGCCGCTCGTTGACGTCGAACCCGGCCAGTACCGTGGCCAGGGAGGCGGTCGGTGAGGGCCCGGAGTAGAGATACGGCGCGGCAGCCACCTTCAGATGCTCCTTGAGCCAGGTGGGCAGGGCGATGAAGGCGAGGAGCGAGGAGTAGGCCTTGGAGAATCCGCCGACGAGAATGATGCCGTCGTAGGTCTCGCCGAGATGGCGTACGGTGCCGTTGCCGCGGGATCCGTAGGGGGACGTCTCGTCGACGCCGCGCTCACCGACGACGCCGAAGCCGTGGGCGTCGTCGATGTACAGCAGGGCGCCCGAGTCCCGGCACAGCCCGGCGAGTTCGCCCAGGTCGGGCATGTTTCCCGTCATGCTGTTGACGCCGTCCAGGCAGACCAGACGGGCGGCCCCGGGCGGCGCGGCCCGCAGCAGATCCCCGAGCTGGTCGGGGCGGTCGGCATGGAACCGCTGTACGGTCGCGCCCCGGCCGCGCGCGATCAGGCAGCCGTCGTACACCGTCCGGTGGGCCTCCGCCTCGACGAAGACCTGCCCGTCCTCCCCCGCGAGGGCCGGGATCACCGACGTGTGGATCAGGGTGATCGTGGGGAGGACCAGGGTGTCCGGTGCGCCGAGGAGTGCGGCGAGTCTCTCCTCGATCTCCGGGTAGAGCCGTGGATTGCCGATCATCCGGGACCAGCTGGGATGAGTGCCCCACTTCTTCACCTCCGGTTCGATCGACGCCATGATCTCCGGGTCGAAGTCGAAGCCGAGGTAGTTGGATGACGCGAAATCGGTCAGCCACCGGTCACCGCAGCGGATCCGTCGCCCGTCGACCTCGTCCAGGACCGCGTCGCTCATGGGATTGGTCTGGCGCAGGCGTTCGAGGTCTCCCCATCGCGGGTCGTGCCGGATCCCCCGTACCTCCGGATGCGCTTTCCGAGTGTTCTCCTCATTCCGGGTCCCGGTGGGTACGGGCCGCGCCGGCGTCCGGCCGACGGCCCGGGATCCGGGCAGAGAGCCGTTCTCCGGCTGTCGCGCCGTACCACCCCTCCCGTCGGTCGGACCGGCGGTCCGCTTCTGCCTCCCGCGCAGCAGCGTCTGTGCCTGGTCGACCGTCATCGGACGGGCGAAGAGATAGCCCTGCCCGAGACGACAACCGATGGCGGCCAGCAAGTCGCGCTGAGCCGGGTCCTCGATGCCTTCGGCGATGACCTCGAGACCGAGCGTGTCGGCGATGCGGACGATCCCGTCGACGAGTGCCACCTGCTGGGTGTCCACGCAGATGTCGTCGATGAAGGACTTGTCGACCTTGAGGACGTCGATCGGGAATTCCCTGAGATAACTCAATGACGAGAATCCCGTGCCGAAGTCGTCGATCGCAAGGCTCACGCCGAGGTCTTTCAAGGAACCCATGACGCCGTCGAGCTGTTCGTCCCGGCGCATGAGGACGCTTTCGGTCAGCTCCAGCACCAGCGACCCCGGCTCCAGTCCGGCCGTCTCCAGCGCGCGACGCACCCCCTCCAGGAATCCCTGGTCCCGGAACTGACGTGCCGAGACGTTGACGTTGACGCGGAGGGGGGGCTGCCCCGGGAACGCCTGCTGCCAGCGCCTGATGTCCGCCGTGGCGTGTTCCAGCACCCAGGCGCCGAGCGGCATGATGTGCCCGGTTTCCTCGGCGAGCGTGATGAACTCGTCCGGGGGCACCATGCCCCGCCGCGGGTGCGGCCAGCGGACCAGCGCCTCGAAGCCGGTGATCCGGCCGTCGCCCAGGTCGACGATGGGCTGGTAGCGCAGGGTGAACACCTTCTGCGCGACCGCGGTGTCCAGCCATGCCTGGAGATCGTGACGTTCCATCATGTCGGCATGGAGGACGGGCTGATATCGGCGCCACTGCCGCTTCCCCGCGGACTTGGCCGCGTACAGGGCGAGGTCGGCGTGGCCGATGAGTTCCTCCGCGCCCTCGCTGTCGAGCGCGGTGGCTATGCCCACACTGGCCGACACGCTCACGACGCTGTCGGACAACCGGAACGACTGGTTGAGATTCTGCACGAGCTGGCTGGCCAGTATCTCCGCGTCGAGCGGTTCCTTCGCCCCCTCCATCAGCACCGCGAACTCGTCGCCACCCAGCCGGGCCGCCGTGTCGCTGTGTCGCAGCGTCGCCGAGAGGCGCGCTCCCACCGCGGACAGGAGTTCGTCCCCCACCGTGTGGCCCATCGTGTCGTTGACGACCTTGAAGTCGTCCAGGTCGATGAAGAGCACACAGGCGATGGTCGAATTCCGACGGTCACGCGTCAGTGCCCGCTCGATGCGCTCCAGGAGAAGCATGCGGTTGGGCAGCCCGGTCAGTGAGTCGTGGAAGGCGTGGCGGGTGAGTTCCCGCTCCAGCTGACGTTGCTCCGTCACGTCCCGCAGGGTGAGGACGAGTCCGTGGACCGTCTGGTCCGCACGCAGATTGCTGCAGCGGGCCTCGACCTCGATGCGCCGTCCCTGCGGACTCAGCACCCGCCAGTCCTCATGCATGTCATGGTCGCCCGTGACCCGCATCTCCGCCAGCGCCCGACAGGCCCACTCCCGGTCCTGCGGATCGACGAGCGAGGTGAACGTCGCGCCGAGGAGGCCCTCGCGGCCGAACATCCCGTCGGCCGACGGACTCGCGTACCGCACCGCGTTGTCGTCGTCCAGGATGAGGATCACGTCCGAGGTGTTGTGCACCAGCGTACGGAAGTACGCCTCGCTGTTGCGGCGGTTGACCTCCTGGCTGAGTTCCACCCGCTCCGTCGCCAGCGCCGCCTGGGAGGCGAGGATCTCGAGCGAACTCCACAGCTCCATCAGTTCACGCTCGGGGCCCGCCACGCACAGGGCGCCGACGAGGGGTTCCCCGTTCGGCCGGTCCGGCAGGGCGAGGGGGCACAGCAGCGCCCGGTTCGTGTGGTCCAGACCGTCGACCACCCGCCGGTCGAGTTCCCCGAGCGGCACCAGCAGGGCCTCGTGGCCGCTGAGCGCGGCAACCACGTGGGGCCCGGCGTCGGCCCGGCTGATCCTCCAGTTCCACGCGTGGGACTCCGTACGCACGGCGTACAGGCCTTCGCCGTCTCCCTCCACGGCCAGCAGGACCGTCCGGTGCGCCACACCTGGCCCGAACAGCGCGCTCACCGCCCTCTCCACGGAGTTGGCCACCTCGCGCGGTCGGACCGCCGTCAGCAGTGAACCGGCGGCCATGCGCAGGCCGCGTTCCCTGGCCAGGGCCTGGCGGTGGACCGCGACCGCGCCCGCGAGCCTCAGGATGACGAGGAGGAACAGTGCCGCGGAGAACACGGCGATGACGCCCGCGTCTCTGATCTCGCCGCGCACGACCTGGAAGAGGAGCACACCGGGCGCCACGAGCGAGGCGGCCGCGAGCAGGGCGAGCCGGCGCTTGCCGGGTGAGGCGGGCGAACCGCGCCGGGGCATCTTCTCGGTCAGGTCCCGCATGGACGGATGGAGCGCGGCGAACCCCCACGCGGTGAAGAACACCACCCACCCCAGGTCCATGGCGGTACCGACCTGCCAGGTTCCCTTCAACTGGAGCAGCCCGTACAGCACGTGGGACGCCAGCATTCCCACCGTACCGACAGTGAGCAGCACACTGGGGGTCATGCCGAGACCCGAGGCGAGGAGGCAGGTGAGCATCATCAGCATCAACACGTCGCCCAGCGGATAGGCGATCGAGATCGCGCGCTGTATCCAGGTCATACCCTCGGCCTGACTCAGGGGCCCGATCAGGTGGACCCAGAGGAACACGCCCAGACCGGCGGTGAGAACGAACGCGTCCAGCAGGCTCGGCAGGTCCCTCCCCGGCCAGCAGTAGTGAATGAACCCGACGAGCCCCGCGGCGAACAGCGGATAGGTGGACAGGTAGAAGACGTCCGCCACCGAGGGGAAGGGACTGCTCTGGTCGAGGAAGCCGTTCAGGATGTTGTACGAGGTGTCACCCGCGGTGAAGGTGAGGTTCGCGGCGGCGAGAGCCAGCCAGGGCCAGCGACGGGAGGGCCGGTTGATGCGGATACCCACCAGGATGGCGGTGACGCCGGCGAGCCCGATGACGGCCCACATGGCGGTACGAAGGGCCGGATAGGTCAGGTACAGAACCGTGCAGGGGATCACGAGGAGGAGGTAACAAGCCATCAACCGGTGGATCCGCGTCACGGAAACCGCCTCCTCACGCGGGAGGGGGGCCGCCGAATGTACATCGTCCGCACGCCACGGAGCCGCGAGGGCGTCCGGGCGACACCCGAAGAGAGCCACCCGTGTCGTCCTGGGACATGTGGGGCGGTCTCGTTGTCGAGACTAGGCGGGGACGGTCCGCGACGCATCCGGGGAGAACCACGCCTCCTCGCAAGCCCAGGATGCCGTCCTCGGCCGGCGCCACCGCCGGCCGGGCGTCAGGAGGGGGATCCGCCGGTGCGGCTCGCTCCGTCCGTCTCCGGCACAGCGGCTCCGACCGGCACGGCCCCTCCCAGCGCCTCACCGAAGTAGTCCTGCCCTCCCATGTCGGTTCCGGACGGCGAGCGCAGGTCGAGGCCCTTGTCCGTCAAGGTGTCGCACACGGGCACCAGCAGGGCGGCCTGGCTCTCGTCCCTGACGACCGGTGCCTCCCCTCCTCTGAAGCAGGGGTCGGCCTCGAAGCCCGTCCCCCGGCCGTCCGCCGTCTCCTGACCGGTGGCGGACCGCCACTCGGCGAGACCGGAGTAGACCTTGTCACCCCATCGCAGGCTCCAGCGGCCGGCGGTGTTGACGTAGTCGTTGCCCTGCAGCAGGGCCTGCTCCCGCGGGTAGGCCGTGTCCGCCACGACGGGCGGGGGGCCGTCCGTGACCAGCAGGTTGTTCCGCAGGGTGACATTCCTGGAGGTGGCGTGCAGCCGTACCGCTGTGCCCGGCCGCACCATGTGCGTCATGACCACGGTGTTGTTGTACACCTGGAGCCGGTGGATCCCGTCACCGTGGATATGGATACCGCCCCTCTCCGGCCATCTGCGCCCGTCGTCACTGCTGATGTTGAAGCGGAACACATTGTTGTCGTGCGCGGCATTCGTCTTGCTGGTGTAGGCGTGGTACCCCGGACCGTCGTTGCCGAAGGACAGGTTGTACTGAACGGTCGAATCCGAGACGTTCGAGTCGAGCCCGAAGCCCGCTCCGTCGACCCGTGAGCCCGTGTGATTGCGATAACTGCGGTTGCGTTCGAGGATCAGACCGGTGGAGTCGTAGGCCCAGATACCGATCGGCCCCTCCTTGGCCCTGGCCGAGGCGCGGGTCCCGTTGTCGTGAGCGCTCGACTCCTGTATCCGCCCGCCCCGGACGCTGCCGAGGACGATGCCGTTCCCGGTGTGCCGATCGTGGGCACCGGGGTCCCCCGTGTTGTGGTGCGCCTCGACTCCCGAGACCACCACGTCCTGGTGGGCGTATCCGTCGGGCGCCTCTTCACCGGTGGGGGGACCGTACGTCAGGAGCCCGATGTCCCTGTTGCCCCGCAGCACGGAGTCCGTGATCCGCACGTCACGGAAACCGGTCGACCGGCTGGCACTGCCGATCTGAACGCCGATACGGAAGCCGGAGACCACCACGCCGTCGATCGACACGTGCCGCAGTCTGGCGCCGTCGGGCCGGTCGCTGTAGACGTGGATACCGCCCTGACCGCTATGGGCGCGGTTCCGGCCGACGATCACCAGCCCTCGGATCTCCACCCCCGCGGTGTTGTAGACACTGATGCCGGGGGTGGCGTCCGCGACGATCGTGGCCCTCCCGCCGCCGTAGCTGCCCACGACCACCGGCTCGTCCGCGCGGCCCGCGTCGTCCGCGCCCAGTTGCAGCGGGCCCGGGAAACGGCCGCCTCCCCGGAGCAGCAGCCGGTCGCCGGGCTCGAAGGACTCTGCGTCGGCGCGCTTGAGCGAGCGCCATGCCCGCTCAGGGGACCGGCCGTCGTTGTGGTCGTCGCCGTCCGGGCTCACGTAGTACTCACGGGTGGGGGCGGTGTAGTGCGGAGTCGCGACGCAGCCCGTGACGAGGACACCGGTGAGCGCCAACGGCACTGCCACGAGGAAGCCCGTGCACCGCCCCACCAGCCGCCGTGCGGAGTTGTCCCGCATGCTGATCAGCACCTCACGGGTTTGCGAGCCGTTCGTTCCGCCGAGGCCTGCCCGCGCCGGGACCTGAACCATCCGACGGTCTGCCGCAGCCCCTCCTCGATCGTCACCTGGGGGAACCAGCCGAGCTGGTGCTGCGCCCGCGTGATCACGGGACGCCGCCGGGTGGGATCGTCCACTGGCAGCGGACGGAACTCCAGGCCCGATTCCGACCCGGTCGCCCCCCTCACCAGTTCCGCGAGTTCCCGCACCGTCCGCTCGCTGGGATTGCCGAGGTTGAGGGGTCCGGGGAGATCCGAGTCGATCATGGCGACGATGCCTCGGACCAGGTCGTCCACGTAGCAGAAGCTCCTGGTCTGGCTTCCGTCCCCGTAGATGGTGAGCGGTTCGCCGTCCAGTGCCTGCCGGATGAAGGTGGACACCACCCGGCCGTCGTGGGGGCGCATTCTCGGCCCGTACGTGTTGAAGATCCGCAGTATGCCGACGTCCGCGTCCAGGGTGCGCCGGTAGGCCGTGGACAGCGCCTCGGCGAACCGTTTGGCCTCGTCGTACACGCTGCGCGGTCCCACGGGATTGACGTTGCCCCAGTAGTCCTCCCGCTGGGGGTGGACCACCGGGTCGCCGTACACCTCGCTGGTCGAGGCGAGGACGAAACGTGCCCGGCGCGCCACCGCCAGCCGCAGGGCGTTCTCGGTGCCTCTGCTGCCCACGGCCAGCGTCGCCAGGGGACGGCGGTGGTAGTCGGGGGGCGAGGCGGGGCTGGCGAGGTGCGCCACGGCATCCACCGGCCCCGGGACCTCCAGCGCGGCGGTGACGTCGGCTTGGACGAACGTGAATCCGGGGTGCCCGGCCAGGTGCGCCGTATTCTCCGGGTCGCCCGTGGAGAGGTCGTCCACGCACAGCACGTGGTCCCCTCTGCGCAGCAGGGCGTCGCACAGGTGCGAGCCGAGAAAGCCACCCCCGCCAGTGACCACGACATGCATGATTCCTCCAGGATTCGCGCGTTCAGGCGGCGTATGAGCCGGTCATCGGGGGACGGCCGAGTGCGTTCACGCTCCAGCCCGCCGACTGCCAGGGGGCGGTGTCGAGGGTGTTCCGGGCGTCGAGGATCTTCCGGTCGCGCACGAGGGGGCCCAGTTCGGCGGGAGAGATCTTCCGGTACTCGGGCCATGCCGTCAGGTGCAGGACGAGGTCGGCGTCCTCACACGCCTTGGGCACGTCGAGGGTGTAATGCAGTTCGGGGAACCTGGGCCGGGCGTTGTCCACGGCTTCCGGGTCGTGCACGCGGACCTCGGCACCCTCGCGGCTGATGGCCGACGCGACGTCCAGGGCGGGCGAGTCCCGCACGTCGTCGCTCTCGGGCTTGAAGGCCGCTCCCAGTACCGCGACGCGCCGGCCGGAGAAGGAGCCGCCCACCAGGTTCCGTGCCAGGTCGACCGTGCGGCGTCGCTGCCGGGTGTTGATCTCGTCGACCTGGTGGAGGAAGGAGATCGCCTCGCCGGCCCCCAGTTCCTCGGCGCGCGCCGCGAAGGCACGGATGTCCTTGGGGAAACAGCTGCCGCCGAAGCCGAGGCCGGGCTGCAGGAACCGGTGCCCGATGCGCGAGTCCTCGCCGACGGCCTCCGCCAGCGCCACCACGTCGGCGCCCGCCGAATCGCACACCTCGGCCATGGCGTTGATGAACGAGATCTTGGTGGCGAGGAAGGCGTTCGATGCCACCTTGACGAGTTCGGCGGTGGCGGGGTCGGTGCTGAAGAAGGGGACACCGCTGATCAGCATGGGCTTGTAGATCTCCCGCAGTGTCGCCTCGGCACGCCGTGACTCGACGCCCACGACGATCCGTTCGGGACGCCTGGTGTCGGCCACCGCGAAGCCCTCGCGCAGGAACTCGGGGTTCCAGGCGATCTCACTGTGCGCTGCGACGGCCCGCAGGCGGGCGCCCAGGCGGGCCGTCGTGCCGACCGGCACCGTGGACTTGCCGACGATCAGGCTGCCGGGCCGCAGATGCGGCGCCATGCCGTCGATGACGGCGTCGACGTAACGGACGTCGGCCGCTTCACCGCCGGGCATCTGCGGGGTGCCCACACACACGAAGTGCAGACGGGCGAACCGGGCGGCCTCGGTCACGTAGGTGGAGAAGCGCAGCCGTCCCGACGCGACCGTACGGACGAGGAGTTCGTTCAGGCCGGGCTCGTAGATGGGGGCCTTGCCCTCGGTCAGGGCCGCTATACGCTCTTCGTCGATGTCGACGCCGAGGACGTCGTGGCCGATGTCCGCCATGCACGCGGCATGGACCACCCCGACGTATCCGGTACCGATGACTGTCATCCGCATGTCGTTCTCCTTCGTGGGTCGCGGACGGTTCAGTCCGCGTAGCCGAGAGGGTTGAGCTGCCGGAACCGCCACGCGTCCCGGCACATCGCGGCGAGGTCGCGGGTGGGGCGCCAGCCCCATTCGTGCGCGACCACGCGGGGGTCGGCGACCAGTTCGCTCACATCACCCGGGCGACGGTCCTCGACGGTGTACGGGATGTCCCTGCCGCAGGTCTCGCCGAAGGTGGCCAGCAGTTCCAGGACCGAGGTGCCCGATCCGACGCCGAGGTTGAACACCCGCATTCCGGGTGCGTCGTCGAGGTGCTCCAGGGCCACCCGGTGCGCCTCGGCGACGTCCATGACGTGGATGTAGTCACGGACCCCGGTGCCGTCCCGGGTGGCGTAGTCGTCGCCGTACACCGTGACGCTCCGCCGCTCGCCGTCGGCCACCTGGGCCAGGCGGGGCATCAGGTTGACTTCGCCGCCGCGGGGCGCCTCACCGACCAGTCCGCTGGGGTGCGCGCCCACGGGGTTGAAGTAACGCAGGGACAGCACCCTGAACTCCGGACGGAGCCTGCACACGTCGGCGAGTATCTGTTCGCATGCCCATTTCGGCGCGGCGTAGGGGTTCGTGGGCCGGGCCGGATCACGCTCGCTCAGGGGCACCTTGTCCGTCTCGCCGTAGATGGAGCACGACGAGGAGAACACCAACTGGTGGATGCCGTGTCCGTCCATAGCGCGCAGCAGGGCGGTCGTTCCGCCGATGTTGGTGTCGTAGTACTCGATCGGCATCCGCGTCGACTCACCGACGGCCTTCTTCCCTGCGAAGTGCACCACCGCGTCCACGGAGTGGCGGTCCAACACGTCGGAGAGGGACCGGCTGTCGCGCAGATCCAGACGGTAGACGGCGCTCAGGCAGCGGTCTGCGACCTTCTGCACGCGGGAGAAGACCTGGGGCGAGCTGTTGGAGTAGTTGTCGACCACCACCAGGGCGTAGCCGTGATCGAGCAGCTCGACACAGGTGTGACTGCCGATGAAGCCCGCTCCACCGGTGATCAGGATGGTTGACGGTGCTGGCACGGGCTTCTCCTTAGCGAGCTCGTGGGGGCGGTTGATCGCGGGCACCGGGGCTCACCAGCTGAGCACGGTGACCGCGTAGGCGGGGAAGAACATGAGGGCGAGGAGAGGGGGGAGCGCGGAGGCGACGGTGACGAGCAGCGGAGTCCTCGCGGTGGCGAAGGCGGCACGCAGGCCGGTGCCCGCCGATCGGGCCGTCTCGCGTATGTGCAGCAAGGGCACGGCCAGGGCGACCGCCCCGTAGACCAGGGCGCCGAGCAGGGTCAGGAAGACGTAGCCCACCGCGGGACGCGTCAGCTCTCCGAACAGGGCGACGGCGGCCAGGGACACCGCCAGGGCGGCGAAGGGCAGCACCAGACGGGTCATCAGGGGTTCGAGTCCGCTGCGCCGTTTGGGCGTGACCTTGAAGGTCACGGGCCGTGGGCGCATCCGCTGGCGCACCGCTCCCAGGACGCCCCAGACGATGTAGGGCCAGCGGGCGAGGGCGAACAGCCAGACCTCCCAGCTGATGACCGGGGCGGAGGGCGGGCGCAGTAGTCCGCGCCGCCGCATGAGGCACAGTGCCAGGAAGACCCACACAGGCATGAACCAGAAGTGGACGAGGAAGTCGAAGTAGTTGACGTTCATCCAGGGAAGCCCGGTGAGCACCGCGATCGGCGGCAGTGACAGTCCGGCCAGGACGGTCAGCGCGAGCAGCGGGTAGTAGCCCAGCGCGTAGGCGAAGCGCAGACGGCGCAGGAAGGGGATACGGCCGACGTGGTGCCAGATGAGACCGAACAGCATCAGAGTGAGGCTGCGTGACCACTGGTATTCCTGGGTGACCATGTCGGCGAACGTGAGGGGTCCGTCGCCGTGCGCCTCGGCGTCTATCGCGAACGCACCGTGCCAGCCGGCCGAGTTGAGAAGCAGCGTCGTGGAGAAGTCCTCGGCGAGCTCGGGTCCGAGACCCCCGATGTCGCGCAGCGCGGCGGTGCGGACCGCGTAGTGCGAGCCGATGCACATCGGTGCGAGTCCGTCGCTGTGGCCGAGTTGCACCGCACCGTGCCAGACGGCCTCCCGGTACAGCCGGCCCCGCGCGGACCACGACTGGGCGGCGTTGACGTCGCAGACGCTCGGAGCGGCCACGTACCCGATGGCCGGGTCGGCGAACGCCCTCACCATCTGGGCCAGATAGGTGGGCGCCGGAACGTGATCGCAGTCGAGCTGGGAGACCACGGCGTAGTCCTGGTAGCCCCAGCGGTCGTAGAAGTAGGCGAGGTTGCCTTCCTTGCAGCGGGTACGCCGGGGCCAGGTGGCCCGGTGGTACGCCGGGACGCCTCGGCGGCATGACACATGGACGTCGTGGTGACGGCACCACGTGAGGATCTCCTCGGTCGGGTCCTCGTCGCACAGCCATACGTCGTACGGGTGGGGGAAGACCTGAGCCGACATGGCTTCGAGTGTTCGGCGGACCGTGCACCACTCCTCCGAGGGCGCCCGGGTCACCACGAAGGCGACGGGCAGCGCGGGAATCTCCAGCGCGGGGTTCACACGCTTCAGCCTGCTGACGGTCATCAGGAAGTAGAAGGGGAGCGCCGTCAGGTACAGCAGCAGGACGCTGTTGATGATCAGCCCGGCCCATCCGACCCGGTGCTCCGGCCGCAGCCACCACACCCAGAACCAGGCGAAGGCCAGAGCCCAGCTGACGGCCAGCCCGAGGACTCTGGCCTGGTCCCCGCCGGACAGCACCCGCACGAAGGTGTCGGGGCGTACGGACCGCGCAGGCGGGCGACGGCCGAAGACGGGGCCTTCGGCCGTGATCCGGGCGACCTGTCCGCCGGACAGCCCTCGGATCTCCTCCTCCAGCGGCACTTTCGCCGCCCTGCCGGTCACGGTCGGCCGTCGCCGGTGTCGCGGGAGACCGTGAGGTGGCTGCCAGTCATGAGAGCGCTCCGTATTCAGTCGCGCACAGAGAGGGGTGGCTTGCGCCACGCCGGGGCCGTGACACGGCGCCCGGGTGCGATAACGAGCAAATGCCGTACTTGAGAAGTTCTGTCCATACCTCGTATATTTACGGCGTATACGTACACTTTCCCCCGGTGGGCGCATAGGGTCAAGTCACACCGAGAAGCTCACCCTCGCTGGAGGCGACGCATGGCCAGGCGGACGGAACAGGGCGGCGCGGGCCGACGCGCCAGCGATCGAGGCCACTACGGGCGACTGAGCCGGGAGCGGGTCCTCGCCACCGCTCTGGAGGTGGTCGACCGTGAAGGGCTCGGGGCCTTGAGCATGCGGCGACTGGGCGCCGAGTTGGGCGTCGAGGCCATGGCTCTGTACCGGTACGCGGCGGGCAAGGAGGATCTGCTGGACGGCTTGGTCGAGGCGCTGTACCTGGAGCTGGAGGACACGTTGGCCGCCGACCGCGAGGCCGGACCGCCGAGCGCGGACGGCTCGGCGTCTTCTCCGGCGACCGTGAACGCCTCGCGACATGCGCCGCCCTGGCGCGCGGAACTCCACCGCATCGCCCGCGCGACCTACTCGGTCGCTCTGCGCCACCCCCACGCCGTGCCTCTGCTGGCGACCCGCATGCTGGCCGTCCCGCTCGCACGCCGTCCCGCGGCCGTGCTGCGGGACCACGAGCGGGTTCTGACCCTGCTGCACCAGGCGGGCCTGGAGGACGCCGCCGCGGCGAGGGCCCACCGGGCGTACACCGCGTGGCTGCTCGGCTATGTCTTCGTCGAGCTCCGGGCCATGGTGGACGCTCCCGAGGAACCCGACCCGGCCTTCCGGCTCGGCCTGCACCGGATGCCGGCGCACGAGTTCACCCGGCTCCGCGCGGCCGCCGTCGACCTCGCCGAGCCCGAGGGCCCGGAGGGCCTCACCGCGGGCCTGGACACGTTGCTCGACGCCCGTGTCCCGGACGGTGACGACCCGCCCGACGCCTCCGGGTGATCCCGTCCGGCATCCGCGCGCGTGCCGCGCAGAACGGGGCGCGGTACCCGAACGCCGGTGACGGGGGCGCGCTGGGAGTGATCCGCCCAGCGGCGACACCCCGCACCCCCGCCGATGCCGATGCCGAACAGGACGCATGACAACGCTCTGACCGGCTCTTTCGCAGAGACTCTTCCGCCTGGCGGAAGCCGCCTTGCGCGGTCACCACAGCCGTCAGGACCCTGTTCCCAACCACGGCACGCGGGGCGAGGGTGCCCCGCCGACAGGGACGGGAAGCCCATGCCTCATATGACCGCCTTCGCCAGGAACCAGTGGTACGTCGCCGCCTACGCCCATGAGGTCGGGCGGGAGTTGCTCGGCCGGACGATCCTCGGCGAGTCGCTCGTCTTCTACCGGACGGAGGAGGAGGGCACACCCGTCGCGCTGCACGACCGGTGCGTGCACCGGCGGTACCCGCTGTCCGAGGCCCCCACCCGGCTCGACGGCGACCGGATCGTGTGCGGCTACCACGGGTTCACGTACGACACGACCGGCACCTGTGTGTACGTGCCGGGGCAGAAGCGCGTTCCGCGGACCGCGCGGGTCGCCTCGTACCCGGTGGTCGAGCAGGACTCCCTGATCTGGGTGTGGATAGGCGACCCGGCGCTCGCCGACCCGCAGGCGATCCCCCGGGCCAGGCACCTGGACTCCCCCGGCTGGGTGACCGTGCGCGGCATGGAGCCGATCGACGCCGACTACGGGCTCCTCGTCGACAACCTGCTCGACCTGTCCCACGAGACGTATCTGCACGGCGGCTACATCGGCACCCCGGAGGTCGCCGAGACGCCGATCACCACCGAGGTCGACGAGGGTGCCGGCATCGTCCGGGTGAGCCGGCACATGGACGACGCCGACTGCCCGCCGTTCTACGCCAGGTCCACCGGTATCACCGGCCGCATCACCCGCTGGCAGGACATCGAGTACTTCGCCCCCTGCCTGTACCTGCTGCACAGCCGGGTCGCCCCGGTCGGCGTGGTCCCCGAGGCGGACGGCAGTGACCCGAACGGCTTCCACACCGAGGTCACGTACGCGATCACCCCGTCGACCGACGGCAAGGTGTACGACTTCTGGATGGTCTCGCGCGACTGGGCGATCGAGGACGACGAGGTCACCGAGTTCCTGCGGAACAACAACCACACCGTCGTGATGCAGGACGTCGACGCGCTCAACCTGCTGCACAAGACGCTCGGCACCGAACGCACCGGCTACCAGGAGCTGAGCATCAACATCGACACCGGTGGTCTGGCCGCCCGCCGTATCCTCGCCCGGCTGGTCGAGGAGGGCGCGAAGCCCGTGGAGAAGGTCCAGTGAGCGCCTCCCCCGCCGCGCCCATCGGGACCGGTGAGATCTACCGCGTGGACTGGCTGCCGGGCACCGACGTCCTGCACGGTACCTGCCACTGCGGACGCGAGCACACCTCGCAGGACCCGATCGAGATGTGGGAGTGGATGCTCGCCCACCCCCAAGGACACGAGCCGCAAGGGAACAGCTCATGACCTCGTCCTCGCCCTCGTCGCCGTACGAGGCCGAACTCCTCGTCGAAGGGCGCGAGTTCGCCGCCGACGGCGTACTCACTCTCACCCTGCGCCACCCGCTCGGCGAGGAACTGCCTTCCTGGGCACCCGGCGCGCACATCGATGTGCTGCTCGGCCCGGAGCTGGAGCGGCAGTACTCGCTGTGCGGTGACCCGGCGGACCGGCACACCTGGCGGATCGGGGTCCTGCGGGAGCCCGACGGGCGCGGTGGGTCGGCCTTCGTGCACACCGAGTTGAGCCAGGGCGACAAGGTGCGGGTGCGCGGGCCGCGCAACAACTTCGCCCTGGAGGGCGCGCCCCGCTACCGGTTCGTGGCCGGCGGTATCGGCATCACACCGATCCTGCCGATGCTGGCCGCGGCCGAAGCGGCGGGCGCCGAGTGGTCACTGCTGTACGGCGGGCGCAGCCGTCGATCGATGGCGTTCCTGGCCGAGTTGGCCGCGTACGGGGACAGGGTGACCGTCGCGCCGCAGGACGAGTCGGGCCTCCTCGACCTGGGGTCGGTGCTCGACGAGCTGCCCGAGGACACCCTCGTCTACTGCTGCGGTCCCGGTCCGCTGCTCGACGCGGTCGAGGAGCGGTGTCCGGGACGGGCGCTGCGTGTGGAGCGGTTCCAGCCGAAGGAGCAGGAGACGGGCCCGGACAGCGAGTTCGAGGTGGTGCTGGAGCGGTCGGGGAAGACGGTGACGGTGCCGGTCGGGATCTCCGTGCTGGACACCGTGCGGGCCGCCGGGGTCGAGGTGCTCTACTCGTGCACGGAGGGCACCTGCGGGACGTGCGAGACGGATGTCCTGGAGGGCACCCCCGACCACCGTGACTCGGTGCTGAGCGACGAGGAGCGCGAGGCCGGGGAGACCATGCTGATCTGCGTGTCCCGCTGCCGGGGCCCACGGCTGGTGCTCGACCTGTAGCCGGCGGGACGTCGGGCGGGGAAGGATTGACCCCCGGCGCCGTCGGCGACCTGAACGCCGGCGGTACCGGAGGGGGTGCTGCTCACCGGCCGGGTGAGGGCACCACGCTGAGGTGGCCCACGGTGGCCCGCCGGGAGCGGCGGTGCCTGCGGGGGGACTCCGACGGCCGGCCGGCCTCGCGCAGGACGAGGGTCATCCGGGTGTAGCCGAGGTCGCGGAGGGTGTCGGGGGTCTCGTCGACGACCCGGCAGTCGGTGGCGCCCCAGCGGGGGTCGGGGTGGACGAGCGGACGGACCGCGCCGTCGTGCCGTGCGGCACCGGGGCCGACCGTGCGCAGCCAGTGCGGCAGGCCGTGGCGGTAGGCGGCGTCCATGATGGGGTCCTGGGCGATGTCCCGGCGGATCGACTGCAGCCCGCGGTCCTGGGCGTGCCGCTCCACGGCGGCGGCGAAGTGGGCGAGCATCGGCAGGCACCAGCTGGACTCGTGGTCGCCGAGAACCGTGGCGGCGTCGGGGTGGAACAGCACGAAACGCAGGAAGTTGTCGCCGGGCATGGCCGTGGGGTGCGGGCCCACGCCGCCGAACAGCTTCCGGAACGCGGAGTTGGTGAGGACGACGTCCCAGCCGTGGTCGAGGACGACGGACGGGAAGGAGACGGACTCCAGCAGCGCGGCGTAGTCCAGCAGATAGGCCTGCGCTTCCCGGGCTTCGAGACTGTCGGGGACGGGCCGCGGTACCGACCGCTGCCCTCCTGCCTGATATGCCATCGGGAGGTCACCCCTCTTGCCTCTGCGGCCTTCACGCGGCCTCTTGATCCTCGTGCCCCCGGCGAAGTCGTGTCAACTATCGTGGCATTCGGCGCCGGTTGACGGCTGAATCTCGCCACAGTTGTGGCGAGACCTGGATGTGAGTTCGACGAAGCGGCTACTCTCCCCGCAGTTCACGGTGTACTTGCCGGGACCAGGGTCTCGCGCCAGGCTTGGATCCACGGATTCCGCAGTACCGCGAAATTGGCCTGAGAGAGACGTAGGAGATCTGTCGGTGACGGATGGCTTCGAGGTTCCGGACGCCGCGGCGACGGTTCTGCTGCCGGCCGTCGTGGCCCGCGTCACCGCGTTGGCGGACAAGTTGGGCGTGGCGCACTCCGAGGTCTTCGACACGCGTCGGCTCTCGGTCGCCTCCGGTGTCCCCGAGGCGGTGGTGAAGGCCCTGCTGAGCGGACAGCGCGCCGGTGAGCCGGACATCCAGGCCCGCTTCCTGCAACGCCTGGACCTGCTGCGACGCACCCGGCTCAAACCCAACGGGCGCAAGTACACCCAGCAGGAGATCGCCGACGGCGCAGGCATGTCGCGCCAGCAGGCCGGTGCCCTGATCAACGGCGACCGGCGGCCCACGATGGAACACTGCGACGCCATCCAGCGCTTCTTCCGGGTCCATGCCGGCTTCCTCACCGCGGAGGACCCGGAGGCCCTGGCGAGCGCCCTGATACGCACCGAGCAGGAGCTCCTCCAGCAGCTCGCCGACCGTGAGCGCGCGGCGGCCGAGGCCGCCGACGACCCGCTGCAGCGCCTGCTGCAGAACCACGGTGTGCGCTCCATCGCCTGGCGGGCGGCCCAGCTGCCCACCGACCAGCACCGCGACAAGGTGGCGGAGTGGCTGGACATGCTGCTGGAGAGCGTCAAGCGGCCCGAGTCCTGACCGGGGGAATTTCTGTGGGCATCGGAAAGGAAATGCGCCGTCTGTGCGGCGAGTTGGTCGGCGAGCTGACGCTCCCGGCGCCGGCGGACCCCGCCGACCTCTACAGCGCCTTGTGCGACGCCATGAGCAGACGCCGCGGCCGCCCCGTGCACTACCGTACGGCCGCCTTCCCGCCCGGTACGGCCAGTGGTCTGTGGCTGGACATGGCCGAGCAGGACCTCGTCGTCATCGAGGAACGCACGGCCCCCGACCACCAGTTGGTGATCCTCGGCCATGAGCTGTGGCACATGCAGGCCGGGCACTGCGGCCACCCTGTGGAGGGCGCGGAGGGTGCCGCGGTCGCCGCGCGCTTACTGAACGTGGACGCCGACCTACAGGCGACGGTCCTGAAGGTGGCCGCGCGGACCCGTTTCGACCTGGCCGACGAGCAGGACGCCGAGAGCTTCGGGCTGCTGCTCGCGAGCAAGTGCCGTACATGGCTCGCCGGTTCCGCGCTGCGTGGGCCCGTGCGGCGTGATCACCTGGCCGGCCGGATCGGGGCCTCGCTGGGCTACCGCGGCCCGCAGGGCTGAGGCAGCCGCCGACACCATGGACGGGCACAGCTACTACGTACCGGCCGCCGCGATGGCGATCGCCCTCGCCCTGAAAATGCCGGCGCTGCTGCGGAACTGGGGCGATCCACTCATCAGGTCCGTGTGCGCCCTGATGACCCTGGCGTCCCTGGTGTTCTTCTTCGCCGCGCCCCCGACGATCACCGAGGTCAACCACCTCTCCGGCGTCACCAACATGTCGGCGGCCCTGGTGTACGTCCTGCTGAGCGCGTTCAGCGGCTCCTGTCTGGTGCTGATCACCAACTGGCGGGGCGGTCCCCCGGAGGTCACCCGGCGGCTCTCGCGCCGCTGGATCGGCGGGTACGCCGGGGTGTGCGCGGCGATCGTGGTGCTGTTCGTGCTCGGGAACGCGCCGGTGGAGCGGGTGCGGGACTTCGACACGTACTACGCCAACACGCCGTTCCTGCGCGAGATGATCGTGCTGTACCTCATCGGCTTCACGGTCGCCGGTGTCGCCATGCACGTGATGTGCTGGCGTTGGGCGCTCCAGGTGAGCGGCTGGCTGCGGGCCGGGCTGCTGGTGATCGCGTTCGGCTATCTCGTCAACGTCCCCTTCGCGGCGGTCAAGCTGGTCGCCGTCGCGGCCCGCTGGCAGGGCGGGAACCTGGACGGTCTGAGCACGTATCTCGCCCCCGTGCTGGCGTCGATCGGCGCCCAGGTCAGCGCTGTCGGCTTCTGTCTGCCGCTCGCCGGGCAGCGCGTCGGCGACGCGTGGACCACGTGGTCGACGTACCGCAGGCTCGGCCCGCTGTGGCGGGAGCTGCGGCCGGTGTGGGCGCAGGCCGGCCACGAGGTGCGGATCTCCTGGTGGGCGCCCGCGCAGCTGCAGATGACGCAGCGGGAGTCCGACATCCACGACGGCATGCTCGGCCTGTACCCGTACTTCGACTCCGAGGTGCGGGCGAAGGCCTACGAGGCGGCCGTCGCGGCGGGTTCGGAGCCCGTGCAGGCTCGGGCCGAGGCAGACGCGGCGATGCTGACGGCGGCCGTACGCGCCCGGCAGGACGACCCGGAGGGCCGCGTCATCAGCTCGGCGGTCGCCGACACGCCCACGCTGCCCGCCGAGAACCCCCGTGACCTGGTGCGGATGTCCATCGCCCTGCGTCAGTCCCCCGTCGTAGCGGCCGCCCGCGAAGGGGCCGCCGCGACCAGGTCAGAGAGCGACTTCCATGAGCGAACCCGTTAGCGGTCCACACGACACCGCGGCAGGCACCGGGCGGCGTGCCGTCGTCGTCGGCGCGGGCCTGGCCGGCCTGCTGGCCGCCGCCGCGCTGCGCGACCACGCCGAGGTCACCGTCGTCGAGCGCGACGCGCTGCCCGAGGGGCCCGAGGCCCGCAAGGGTGTGCCGCAGGCCCGCCACGCCCATCTGCTGTGGTCCGGCGGCGCCCGCGCGATGGAGGAGCTGCTGCCCGGCGTGACGGAGGCGTGGCTGGCCGCGGGGGCCCGGCGCATCCCGTTGCCGACGGGACTGGTGTCGCTGTCGGCAACGGGCTGGATCCGGCGCTGGCCCGAGATGGAGTTCATGATCGCGTGCAGCCGGGATCTGCTGGAGTCGGTGGTCCGCGCCCGGCTGCTGGCCGGTCCCCGGGTCACCGTCCTGGAGCGCACCGAGATCCTCGGGCTGACGGGCGACGCGTCCCGGGTGACGGGCGTCCGGGTGCGGATGGCCGACGGTGAGGAGCGACTGCTGCCCGCCGACCTGGTGGTGGACGCGGCCGGTCGGGGGTCGCGGGGCACCGCCTGGCTCGACACGCTGGGGGTGCCGCCCGCGCCGATGGAGGAGGTCGACTCCGGGCTGGTGTACGCCAGCCGGATCTTCCGGGCACCCGAGGGCACCGAGGAGTACCCGGTGGTGAACGTCCAGCCGAACGCGGAGGATCCCGTGCCGGCGCAGAGCGCGACACTCGTGCCCGTGGAGGGGGGACGCTGGCTGGTGACCCTGTCGGGCACCCGCGGCGGTCAACCCACCGCGAAGGCCGAGGAGTTCGTCACGTTCGCGCACAACGTCAGGCATCCCGTCGTGGGCGAGCTGATATCCCGCGCCGAACCACTGACCGACGTGGTCGTCACCCGCAGCACGATCAACCGGCGCCGCTACTTCGAGAAGGTGTCCCGCTGGCCCGACGGGTTCGTGGCGATCGGCGACGCCGTGGCCACGTACAACCCGATCTACGGGCACGGGATGTCGGTCGCCGCGCAGGGCGCCCTCGGGCTGCGCGAGAAGGTCGCCGAGCACGGGATCACCGCGCCGGGGCTGGCGCGCCGCGTCCAGCGGGCCGTCGCCGTACCGGTGGCGCTCGCCTGGGAGCTGGCCACCGGCACGGACATCCGCTACCCCGAAGCCATCGGCAAGCGGCCGAACGCGATGCAGAGACTGTTCGGGCTGTACGTGCAGCGGCTGATGCGTACGGCGGTGGGGCGGCCGCTGGTGTTCCGGGCCTTCCTCGGGGTGATCACCCTCTCCGCGCCGGCCGCCGCGCTGGTCAGGCCGGAGGTCGTGTTGGCGGTGCTGCGCGGCCCGGTCAAGGACCCGCTGACGGGGCCGCCGCTGACGGACCGTGAGCGGGAGATCGTGCCGGGCGCTGCGCGGTAGGGCTGTTCCGCCGTCCGCTGACCGAGCGAACCGGCGTGCGGGAGAACGGGATTGTCAGTGCCGGGCGGCAAGCTGGTGGCGTGTCACTCATCCATCGAGGGGAGAGCCGTCCGATGCCGACCGCCGTGCTGACCGACCGTGAGCGGACCGCCGTCCAGGCCTATCTGCGGCTGCTGGGGACCGTACGCGCCGCGTTCGACGGGCCGCCGGAGGGCCGACCACCCGTGGTGCCGACCGCCGCGCTGGCCGAGGCGGAGCAGGCACTGGCGGAGGCGGGCCTGGCGGGCAACGAGGAGGAGTTCTTCCGGCTGCTGCGCGGCTGGTGCCCGCGGCTGTGACCCTCCGCTCCGCCGACCCTTCGGCCGCCCGACGGTCCGCCGGCACCACCGGCGGACCAGCCCCCGTCACCGGACCGGGGCGCGCTCAGAAGGGTCGCCGGGAGCTACGCCAGATACATCCCCGCGGACTGGTCCACCAGCTGCCGCAGGGCCGACACGTGGTGCGCGTGGCCGCCGAGCCGGTCGAGGACGCGGTACGCCTCGTCGCGGTGAGCACCGAGGTCCTTCTCGTAGCGGTGGAGGACGGCCGGGGCGAGCAGACGCGCCCGGAGTTCGTCCCGCGCGGGCTCGGACTCCCTTGCGGCGACGCTCAGTTCGACCAGGCGGGCCCGGGTGCCGGGGGACGCCTCGTCGAGGGCGCAGGCGAGCAGATAGGTGACGGTGCCGTTGCGCAGGTCCTCGTCGCGGCCGGAGAGGAGGTCCTCCTGGTCGTTGAAGAGCTGCCAGAGCACGCCGAAGACGTCGCCGAACTCCCGCCACAGTTCGGTGCGGTCGTGGTCGGCGCCCGCGAGGATCGCGGCCATCGCCGTGATCATCGCGAAGGGGGCGCCGGACTTCCCCCGGTACGCCTCGACGACGGTGTCCGGTCGGGCCGCGCCGAGGTCGCCGCGCAGGTCCCGCAACTGCCCTTCCACGGCGCCGATCCAGCAGTTGACGATCTCGCCGGTGAGGGCGTTGCGCAGAGTGTCGGAGAGGGACTGCGCCTGGACGACCCGGATGGGGAGGGCCTGGCCGCTGAGAACGGCCGCGAGCAGCGCCTCGTCCGCGCCGAGTCCCTGCGGGGTGTGCGCGCCGTGGCCGTCGGCCAGGTCGTCGAGGTAGCACGCGGAGGTCCACCACAGCACGTGCACGGCCGACAGGGGAACGGCCGGTTCGGGGGCGCCTGTCTCGGCGCCGTGCACCAGCAGCGGGAGCACCGACAGGGGGTACTTCATCCGCTGGTGGCCGAGCAGCCCGGCGATGGATCTTCGGACCGCGGTGGCGGCGGGGCCCAGCTCCTCCAGGGCGTGTTCGATCTCCGCGTCTATCTCCGCGGCGATTCGTTTGTGCAGGTCTGCGTATGCGAGGGAACTCACCGGTGAGCCTCGTTCTCCAGAGGGAAGGGAACCGACACCGACGTCACCACCAGCCCCCGACGGACGCTCCAGCGCCCGTCGAAGGCCGTCAGACGCCGGCCGTCCACCACCGGTCCGGGAACGAGGAGTTCGGCGCGCAGACCGCCCGCGTGACCGCCGGGGTCGACGGACACCTCGATGTCGGCCTCGGAGAAGTCCAGCCAGCGGCCGGTGAGCGGGAACCACGCCTTGTAGACGGACTCCTTGGCGCTGAACAGCAGCCGGTCCCAGTGGACCGAGGGGTGGTCGGCGGTGAGTCGGCGCAGTCGGGCTTCCTCCGGGGGGAGCGCGATGGCCTCCAGGACTCCCTCGGGCAGGGCGCTGTGGGGTTCGGCGTCGATGCCGAGGGAGGCGAGGTCGGTGGCGCGGACCAGTGCGGCGGCGGCGTACCCGTCGCAGTGGGTCATGCTGCCGGTCAGGCCCTCCGGCCAGCCGGGGGCGCCGCGCTCGCCGGGCAGGATCGGCCGCGGCGGGACGCCGAGCTTCTCCATGGCCCGCCGGGCGCAGGCCCGGACGACGGCGAACTCGCGGCGCCGCTTCGGCACCGCGCGGGCCACGATCGCCGCCTCCTCCGGATACAGCTCGATCCCGTCGGCTCCCCCGGCCGTGTCATCGTCGTACGCCTCCACGGCCACGACCGACTCCGGGAGCAGCTCCTCGATCAACGGCTCCGACCTCCATCGGCAGAATCCGGCGCAGCCGTCCCGGGGGTTCCGGGCGCGGGCGCCACTCGCGGGGGTAACCCACGGACACCTCTTCGAAGCGGACCCCGTCCAGCCAGGTGGTCCGCGGGATGTGCAGATGGCCGTAGACCATGACCTCGACGCGGAAGCGCCGGTGCCAGTCGGCCGTCAGCTCGGTGCCGCACCACATGGCGAACTCGGGGTAGCGCAGGACGTTCGTCGGGTGCCGGTCGAGGGGGTAGTGGTTGACCAGCACCGTGGGCAGGTCGGCGGGGATCTCGGCGAGCCGGCGCTCGGTCTCGGCGACCCGGGCGCGGCACCAGGCGTCGCGGCTCGGGTAGGGGTCGGGGTGCAGGACGTGCTCGTCGGTGCAGACCACGCCGGTGCCGTGCGCGTACTCCAGGCCCTCGGCCTTCGTCGCGCAGCCCTGGGGCAGGAACGAGTAATCGTACAGCAGGAACAGCGGCGCGACGACGACGGGGCCGTCCGGGCCCTCCCACACGGGGTACGGGTCCTCGGGGGTGACGACACCCAACTCCCGGCAGAGCGCGACAAGATGCTCGTACCGCGCGACACCGCGGTGGGGGACGGTCTCGCTGGGGTGGGTCCACAGCTCGTGGTTGCCCGGCGCCCACACCACCTTCGCGAAGCGTCCGGCGAGGGTCTGGAGGGCCCAGCGGATGTCGGCCACCTTCTCGGAGACGTCACCGGCCACGAGGAGCCAGTCGTCGTCCGTCTCAGGGAGCATCTGTTCGACCAGGGCGCGGTTCTCGGGATAGCCGATGTGCAGATCGCTGATGGCCAGCAGGTTCCCGTGCCGGCCCACCGTCGACTCCACCCTCACTCCCTCCGCGACACCGAATGGCAACACGAGAACACAAGTGCGCACCGACGGACAAGAGTGACTGGCTGAGCGCTTGCCCACGCCGCGGCACGCCCGTCGCACGAGGATTAACACGCGCGTGACAGAAACATGGGTCCCGGTGGCCTTATGATCTGCCCCAACACCACCGCCACGCCCGTCGTTCGCGTCGGCGGTTCGGCGTACCTCCATCCCCCCTGGCCGGGCACGGCCTGCTCCGCCGTGCCCGCGAACCGTAGAAAGGCGGCCTGCATGGTCTCTCGCGTACGCGTCTGGCTCAACCGCACGTACGCGGAGAACGTCTTCTTCATGGATCAGCTGCGGAATAATCCGCACGCTCGTCCGGTGGACATCCATGCCACCCACGGTGACGCCGACTCCCCCGTACTGGCCGCCGCCGACACCGCCGATCTGGAGCCCGAGGGCCTCTCCCCCGCCGCGTACGTCGAGTACGCGCTCGACCAGTGCGCCAAGCGCGGTATCGACGTCTTCGTGCCGCGCCTGCACCAGGCGGCCATCGCCGCGCACCGAGAGGAGTTCACGGCCCTCGGTACAGCGCTGCTGGCGCCGCCCGCCGCGTCGATCGAGGTCTTCGAGGACAAGGTGACCGCGTACGAGGCGGTCCAGGCGTACGGGGTGCCCGTGCCGCCGTGGTTCCGGGTGACCGACGCCGATGAACTGGTCGCCGCGGTCGAGGAGTTGGAGGCCGACGGGCACAGGGCGTGCTTCAAGCCGGCGTCCGGGGCGGGTGGTGTGGGCTTCCGTGTGGTGACCCGTGCCCCCTTCTCGCTGGATCACCTCAGCGGCTTCCCCGGCCCGTACGTGCCGCTCGACACGGTGGTCGCCGCCCTGCGGGAGGCCGGGGAGCCCGTCGACTGGCTGGTGATGCCGCGTCTCGAACAGCCGGAGGTGTCCGTCGACTGCCTCACCGGTACCGACGGACGGGTGCGGATGGCGGTCGGCCGCACGAAGAACGGGCGGCGGCGGGGCTTCTCGCTCAACCCCGCCTGGATCGAGCCGGCCCGGCGGCTCGCGGAGTCGTTCGAGCTGCACCACCTGACCAACATCCAGTTCCGGATGTTCGGGGACCGACCGGTACTGATGGACGTGAACACGCGTCCCGCGGGCGGCCTGCACCAACTGGCGCTGTGCGGGATCAACGCGCCGTGGGCCGCGGTGCGGCTGGCGCTCGGCGAGGAGACCGGCGACGTGCTGCCGACCCGGCTCGGGCAGGACTACACCGTGGTGTCGGGGCTTCGACCGGTGCGCCCGGTGACACTGCCCCAGCAGGCCGACGACACGACGACCGCCGACGCGGGCGCGAGCGTGGGCCAGGGCGTGGGTCACGGGGTGAGTGCGGGCGCGGCCGTGGGTCACGGCGCGGGTGCGCCGGTGCCGGCCGATGCGCATGCCGTCGCGGACATCCCCCGGACCGTCGAGGTGCCGGGAGCCGTGGGGCTGCCGATGGTGGTCGACGTTCCTGTGGGCGCGGTGGAGCCCGTGGAGGCCCGGTCGCTCGCCGTGGCACCGCAGGACGCTCCCCCGCGCGCCTCGTCGCCGACCGCCTGCTCGGCCGCCGACCGGCCCCTGGCGGTGTAGGACCCGCACCTGCTCGGACGACGAAGGAGGGCGGCTGTCCTGCCCGACAGCCGCCCTCCGGTCGTCCGTACCGGACTTCCGTACCGGTCTTCTTGCCGGTCTTTCGTGCCGCCGCGCGTCGCGGCGCCTCAGTGCCCGCCGGTCCCCGGTGGGGCCGCGGGTGTGTGGCGGGTGCGGGTCAGGAGGCGATCCGGATGCCGAAGTCGCGCCAGGCGGTGCCTAAGTCCTGGAAGCCGAGGGGACACCCGCGCCCAGGGTCGTGGCGGGCGGGGATGTCCCGCCCGCCACGACCCGGGAGCGCCGGCTGGTCGGGGCGTGGTGGGCGGACCCGTCAGCGGCGGCCCACCGCGAGGCGCAGGGTCTGCACCTCGAAGGGGCGCAGGGTCACGGGGACGCCGTCGCCGTCCGTGGCCGCCTCCGACAGGGGGCGCTCCAGCAGGTCGGTGAGGTGCGCCCCGGCGAGCGGGAAGCCGGTGCGCAGGACGCCGCGGGCGCGGCCGCCGCCGGACTCGTAGAGACGGACCACCACGTCGCCGGAGGCGTCGTCGGCGAGCTTGACCGCCTCGACCGTCACGCCCTCGCCCTCCACGGAGACCACCGGCGCGGGCGCGCCCGCCGCGTCGGCGACGCGCAGCGGCAGGTTGAGGGCGTAGCCCTCGGCGACCGCGTCCTCGATGGTCGCGCCGGGCAGCAGCGCGTAGGTGAGGCGGTGCTTGCCCTGGTCGGCCTCGGGGTCCGGGATGCGCGGGGCGCGGACCAGGCTGAGGCGGACCGTGGTGGTGGTACCGCCGTCCTCGCGGACCGTGCGGGAGACGTCGTGGCCGTACGTCGAGTCGTTGATGACCGCGACGCCGTAGCCGGGTTCGCCGACGTGCACCCAGCGGTGGCCGGAGACCTCGAAACGGGCCGCCTCCCAGCTGGTGTTGGTGTGCGTGGGGCGCTGGATGTGGCCGAACTGGATCTCGGCGGAGGAGTGCGCGGCGCGGACGTCGATCGGGAAGCCGGCCTTGAGGAACTTCTCGGCCTCGTGCCAGTCGATGTCCGTCTCGAAGTCGATCCGGCGGCTGCCCGCCCGCACGGTGATCGTCTGGGTGATGCGGGAGCCCTTGCCGAACGACCGCTCGACGCGGACGGCGCCGACGAGGGGGTCGGCCTCGACGACCGTGACGGACTCGGCGTCCAGCAGGTCGGTGTAGCGGTTCCTGTAGTGCTTGTCTACGTCCCAGGCGTCCCAGTAGTTGGGGAGGTCGGTGTGCAGGCGGAGCAGGTTGCCCTGGTCGCCGAGGACCTCGC
>NZ_LIQX01000151.1 GCF_001418475.1 Streptomyces ossamyceticus
GCCCCACCGACCCCGCCACCCGCTCCCGCCGACCCGACCTGACCGACTCGACCGGCGTGACCGGCATGACGGGCGTGCCCGGTGCCCCCGGCATGACCGGCGTGACCGGCCGGGCCGGGTGAGTACGCCGGCCCGGCGAGGCCCGGCGAGTGGCCCGAGTCCGCGGGGCCCGCCGGGTGACCCGAGTCCGCGGGGCCCGCGAGCTCGGCCGAACCGGACGATGCCGCCGGGCCCACCTGGTCCGCCCGGTCCGTCGGGCCCGGCGAACCCGCCGGGCCGGTGGGACCCGCCCAGCCGCGCGCCCCGGCCCCGGGCGCCTCATCACCCGGGCGACGAGCCCCGTCCGTGCCTCCTGGGCCGGGTGCCCCGGTGGGTCCGGCCACCGCACCCGCCGGGCCCCCCGGCCCCTGCGGGTTCTCCTCGATGCGGCCCCGGAAGCCGGCCTTGGCGGCCAGGAGGTGTACCAGGTCGCGTACCAGGACCGCCTGACCACCGCCGATGTTGAGGATCGGGGGCAGGGGGCCCGGTGCCGTGGCCGCGAGGACGGTGGCCCGGGCGACGTCGCGGACGTCGACGAAGTCGCGGTACGCGGAGAGGTCGCCCAGCCGCAGCACCCCGTCCCGGTCGGTCGTGCGCAGCAGGCGGGTGATCCGACCGGGCAGTCCACTCGCCGGTGCCCCCGGCCCGACGGGGTTGCCGACGCGCAGGACCACCGCGTCCAGGCCGGCGCCGGTGACCGCGACCGTGCCGGCCAGCTTGGTGGCGCCGTACGGGGCGGTCGGGCGGGTCGGCGCCGACTCGGTCGCCAGGGTGCCGGGCGCGCCGGGCCCGTACTCGGCGGCCGAACCGAGGTGCACGAGGCGGGCGCCGGGCGCCGCCTCGCGCAGGGCGGCGCACAGGACCGCCGGGCCGCGGGCGTTGACCTCCGCGAGGGTCACGGCGTCGCCGCCGGTGGCGCCCGCGCAGTTGACCACGGTGTCCGGCGCGGCGGACGCCAGGGCCTTCGCCAGCTGTTCGGGTCGGACGGTGGCGAGGTCCACGGGGAACTCGGCGGCGGGCGAGCGCCCGCCGCCGAGGACCCGCGCGCCGGGCAGGGTGCGCAGCCGTGCTGTGACATGGCCGCCCAGATAGCCGGTGGAACCCAGGACGAGAATGCGCATACGGTGCTCAGGCTCCCTTGAGCAGAAGCGATTTACGGGTGGTGAACTCGGCGTTGGCCCGGTCGTAGTCGTCGGGGCGCCCTATGTCGAGCCAGTACCCGTCGAACTCGTAGGCGTGCGGCTGGTTCTGGGCCCTGATCAGGTCGAGGACCAGTTCGTCGAAGCCGAGGGGCAGTCCGGGCGTGTAGCCCTCCAGCGTCGAACGGGACACACCGTAGACGCCCATGGAGACCCGGTAGTCCATGCTCGGCTTCTCGGTGAACGCGACGACCTTGCTGTCGTCGGTGGTGAGCACTCCGAAGTCGATGTGCACCTTGCGGGCGTACGTGGCGATGGTGAGCGGCGCGCCGGACTCCTGGTGCCGGCGCAGGACGTCGGCGTAGTCGAGGTCGGTGAGGATGTCGCCGTTCATCACGAGGAACTCCTCGGGGAGCCGGTCGCGCAGGTTGAGCAGCGGGCCCATGGTGCCCAGGGGGCTCTCCTCGGTGGCGTAGTCGACGGTCAGGTCCCACTGGGACCCGTCGCCGACGTAGGCGCGGATGATCTCGCCCAGGTGACCGATGGCGATGGTGCAGTGGGTGAATCCGGCGGTGGAGAGCTGGCGCAGTACGATCTCCAGGATCGCGTGCTGGTCGCCGATGGGGACGAGCGGCTTCGGCAGCGCGGTCGTGTAGGGCCGCAGCCGTACGCCCTTGCCTCCCGCCAGGATCACTGCGTGCATGGTGCTCCTCCTTCAAGGACTTCGTGGACCGCGCGGCCTCGCCGGCCGTGCGGGTCGTGCCGGACGGGAGTCAGATGTTGTAGATCCCGGTCTTGTAGCGGGCGAGGTTGGCCGGGTCGCGGAAGAACTCCACGGTCTCGGCGAGTCCTTCCTCCAGGGAGTGGGCGGGCTGCCAGCCGGTGGCGGCGGTGAGTCTGCTCGCGTCGGCGACGAGCCGCATGACCTCGGAGTTGGCGGGCCGGATACGGGCGGCGTCCTCGCGGACGTCGAGGGCGGTGTCCATCACCTTGCCGATGAGGGCGACGAGGTCGCCGACCGCGCTCTCCCCGCCGGTGCCGGCGTTGAAGGTGCGGCCCACGACCCGCTCGGCGGGCGCGGTGCCGACAGCGAGGAAGGCCTGCGCGGTGTCCTTGACGAAGGTGAAGTCGCGGGTGGGCCGCAGGTCGCCGAGGGTGATGGTGCGCTCCCCCGCGGCGACCTGGCCGATGACCGTGGGGATCACGGCGCGCATGGACTGGCGGGGCCCGAAGGTGTTGAACGGCCGCAGGGTGACCACGGGGGTGTCGAAGCTGGCGTGGTAACTGTCGGCCAGCCGGTCGCCGCCGGCCTTGGAGGCGGCGTACGGGGACTGGGTGTGGATGGGATGGTCCTCGGTGATCGGCACGGCCCGCGCGGTGCCGTACGTCTCGCTGGTGGAGGTGTGCACCAGGCGGGGTGTGCCGAGGGCGCGGACGGCCTCCAGCACGTTGAGGGTGCCGGTGACGTTGGTGTCCACGTAGCTGTGCGGGGCCTGGTACGAGTACGGGATCGCGATGAGGGCGGCCAGGTGATAGGCGGTGTCGGCGCCGTCGAGGAGGCCGCGGACGGAGCCGGGGTCGCGGACGTCGCCGAGGACGATCTCCACGTGGGCGAGGACGTCGGGGTGGAGGGTCTCCAGCCAGCCGTAGGAGGAGAACGAGTTGTACTGGGCCATGGCGCGCACGCGGTGTCCGGAGGCGACGAGTGCCTCGGTCAGGTGGGAGCCGATGAAGCCCTCGGCTCCGGTGACGGCGGCGAGCGGTGCGGAGGTCAACGGTGGTGTCCTTCCGGTAGGTCGGATGTGGGGGCTGTGGCGGGGTCATGGGTGAGCGCGGGGCTCAGGCGTGCGGCGCGGGCCGGCCGAGCACGCGCAGCGCGCACGCCGACAGACACAGCGCGGCGGCGGCACAGCTCAGCGGCAGCGCCGGGTCGCCGGGTGGCAGTCGCAGCAGAGTGATCGTTCCTGCGGTGCCGGCCGCGGCGAGGCAGATCAGGGCCGGGGGCCAGGCCGCGCCGAACGCCTGGAGCAGCAGCGCGGTCCACAGCGCGGCGGCGAGGAGCAGCAGGGCCGCCGGGTCGGCGCCGGTGAGCAGGGCCGCGGGCAGCAGCGGCAGCAGGTAGGCGAGGAGGCAGAGGCCGAGGACGCCGGCCGAGCGGAGCAGGAACCCGGCGGGGGTCGCGACGGCCCTCAGGGCGGCGACGGACAGGCCCCGGTAGCGGTAGAGCAGCCATTCGGCCGGTCCCATGCTCACGGTGAGGACGATCACCGCGTACGGCTCCTCGCGTCCTTCGAGCAGGACGAGCACTCCGGCGGCCAGTCCGAACAGGCCGTAGGGCAGGGACGGCAGGAGTCGGGGGCGGGTGGCGCCCGGTACGGCGTCGACGGCGAGCGCGGTCCACAGCACCCGGCCGGTGACGGCGAGGGTGGCGGTCAGGGCGAGCGCGGGCAGTCCGGCCCGGAGCAGGGGGCCGGGCTCCCACCACGGCAGGGCGGCGGCCCCGGCGATCAGCGGGCTGAGCGCGGCGAGCAGCAGCCGTTCGCGGGCCAGGACCAGCAGGACGCCGGCCGCCGCGAGGTAGGCGGACTGCGCGGCGGCGACCAGGGTCACCGGTCCGCCTCCGGCCGGCAGTGCGGCGGCGGCCGTGGCGACGACCGCGCCCAGGGGCGCGCCGGTCAGGAGGGTACGGGCCGCCTCGTGCCGTCCGGTCGCCATGCGCAGGTGGGCGCGGTGGCCAAGGGCCTGCCCCCAGGCCCAGGAGACGAGTCCGGCGACGATCAGGGCGGGGGCGTGCCCGCCGGGGTTCCACAGGGGCGCGGTGAGCAGATAGGCGAGCCCGGGGAGCGCGAAGAGCACGCCGCGCAGCAGGCAGCGCACGGTGTCGGGGCGCCACACGTCGGGTTGCGACGGGGGCTCGGGGAACGTCCTCGGCACCCGTTCGTAGAGCGCGGCGGCCAGGGAGAAGAGGTTGGGGTGGCCGTACCGTTCCTTGATCACGGTGGCGGACAGGCCCTCCGCCTCCAGGAACGCGGCCACCTCGTAGGGGTGGACGGCGGGGCCTATGCGGTTGGCGAGTTCGGCGGCGAGTTCGCTGACCGCGGCCTCGTCGGGCCCCTGGCGGGGCAGCCGGATGGTGAGGGTGGTGTCGTCGGCGAGGGCCCAGCCGGGGCGGCGGCGCGGTCGGCGCCGGTCGGCGAGGCGGATGGTGAGCGTCTCGTGTTCGACGCCGCCGGGTTCGAGTGACATCGGCCCGCTCATCCGGCCACCGTGCTGATCGCGGTCAGCTCCCCCGGTGGGACCGGCGCGTCCGCCGGTGCGCGGACCAGTGTGGGGAGTTCGAGGTAGATGGACCGGAAGGTGTCGATGGTCTGGCGGAGCGTGAACTGTTCGATGACGCGCAGCCGGGCCGCCTCGCCCATGGCCGCGCGGCGGGCGGGGTCGCCGAGCAGTTCCAGCGCCGCCGCGGCCATCGCCGCGGGGTCGCGGGGCGGTACCACGAGCCCGGTGTCGCCGACGGCCTCGCGGACGCCGCCCACGTCGGTGGAGACGGTGGCCCGGCCGCACGACATGGCCTCGATCAGGGTGAAGGGGAAGCCCTCGCTGATGCTGGAGAGCATCACGACGTTGCCGGCCGCGTAGGCGTCCTTGATGTCGTCGACGCGGCCCTCGAAGGTGACGGCGTCGGCGTGTCCGAGTTCGGCGGCGAGGGCCTCGCAGCGTTCCCGGTAGGCCTCCCCGCCCTTGGGGGTGCCGCCGAACAACCGAAGCCGGGTCTCGGGGAGTCGTTCCCGGACGAGGGCGAAGGCCCGGATGAGGGTCTCCAGGTCCTTGATCGGGTCGACGCGGCCCGCCCAGCTGAGGGTGAGGGTCTCCGGTTCGGGCCCGGCGGGCGGGAACGCGGTGGGGTCGACGCCGTTGTAGACGGTGCGTATGGACTCCGGGTCGGCGCCGCCCTGTTCCTCCCAGAGGCGGTTGTAGCGGTTGCCGGGGGTGATCAGGGCGGCCCTGCGGTAGGTCTCCTCCGCGAGGAGCCGGAAGAAGCCGAGGACGACCGCCTTCACCGGCCAGCGGTAGGGGGCTGTGCGATAGCCGAGATAGCGTTCGCGCAGGTAGACGCCGTGTTCGGTGAGGAGCAGGGGGACGCCGTGCCGGTCCAGCGCGGCGAGGCCGGGCAGGACGGCGACGCCTCCGCTGACGGCGTGGGCGACCCCGGTCTCGGGTGGGGGCGCGGCCAGTGGACGCAGGGCGTGTTCCAGCAGGGAGGTCGCGGTGAGCGCGTCGTGGAGGGTGGGCCGGGACTCGTGCACGGCGAGGCCGGGGCGGTTCCACACCGAGGTGAGCAGGGTGATCGCCCGGTCCGAGCGCAGGAACGGGCTCAGCGCGCCGTCGGCGGCGGCCCTGGCCATCGTGTACAGGGCGGGTGCGAAGCCGGGTTCGGCGCGGGGGTCGAGCAGGGCGGTGAGGAACTGCTCGTAGGCGGTGGCGAGCCGGTTGCGGGCGCGGCCGCGGGGCGGGTCGCCTGCCGGCGGGTCGCCCCACATGGGGACGGACAGCACGCGGGAGACCTGCGCGGGGAGTTCCCAGACGAGGGGTTCGCGTCCGGTGCCGGTGACGGCGATGACGTCGAAGTCCAGATCGGGCATGCCCTG
Organism: Streptomyces ossamyceticus; assembly: GCF_001418475.1. Taxonomy (GTDB): domain Bacteria; phylum Actinomycetota; class Actinomycetes; order Streptomycetales; family Streptomycetaceae; genus Streptomyces; species Streptomyces ossamyceticus. The sequence continues at coordinate 5,828 of NZ_LIQX01000151.1, forward strand.
GACGAGCTGGTCGCACCAGACGCTGACGCCGCCGTGACTATGGGGATAGGTGCCTTCGGTGAGCAAGGTGACGCGCGTTGCGCCAAGGTTTCGCGTTCCGTGCGGAACGGGCATCGTTGTGCTCCACGGCCGAGGTGTGGGGTGGTTCGTACCGGTCCCGGCCGCCGGGTGGGCGGCCGGGACCGTCGGGCGGTGTGTGCCTCAGTCGTCCTCGGTGGACGTGTCCGCGCCGTACGGGACTCTCTCGCTGACACCCGCGGGGACCCGGGTGTCCTGTGCCGGCTTCGTGGCCTTGCCGGGGTCGGCCGGGGAGACGGTCGGCGCGTCGGCAGAGGACGGCAGGGTGAGGGTGAGGGGTGCGGCCGTGGCGGTGGTCCAGCCGGAGGCCGCGCCCGCGTACGCCGCGCCGAAGGCGGAGCCGCCGTGGGTGGTTCCACTGGGGAGGGTGGCGGTGACGGCCGTACCGTCGGGAGCGTCGACGGTGACGGTGGAGCCGATGCGGTACGCGGTGACGTCGCCGGCCTGGAGGGCGGCCTGCCAGGCGGCCCTGCGCTGGAGTTCGGCGCCGATGTCCTTCATCCGCAGGTTCACCACGGGGGTGTTGTCGGCGAAGAGGGCCGCGTAGCCGTCGAGGACGCCGCTGAGCACGGGGTAGGCGATGCGGTCCTCGGCGAGGTTGGACTGGTGGATGAAGTGGGGCCTCGGGTCGTTGGCGAGGACGTGGCCGAGGGCGATCCGCTTCTCCAGCGGGACGATGACCTGGGCGTAGCCGGTGGCCGTGTCCAGGGGTGCCGTGAGGCAGGTGGTGGTGGCCGGGTTGTCCTCGCAGATGCCGCTGCCGCCCTGGGCGCGGCTGGTGTAGATCCAGTTGTACTCGTCGACCTGTTCGGCGGCGCGGCCCGCGTTGTAGAAGACGTTCATCGGGTAGCGGGGCACGGTGGTGGCGGGGCCGACGTGACGCTGGGCGGGTTCGCGGGAGTTGTCCGAGCCGAGCCAAGCGATGTCGTTGTCGTCGACGGCGAGCGCGAGGTTGGGGTTGTCCTGGGGCTGCTGCGGCAGGACCTTCATGCCGGAGTGCTCGCCGGTGACCAACTCGTCGTTCTCCAGGGGCAGTCCGTTGATCTGGCCCCAGACGCGGTTGGTGGCGATCTCGTCGGAGATCTCGTTGCGGCTGACCCAGCGGGTGGAGCCGTCGACGTTGGTCGCGCACTTCCAGGGCACGACGCTGGTGTCCTGGACGCAGCCGAGGAAGGGGTGCGAGTAGGTGTGGTTGATCCAGCGGAACTTGTTCCGCTGCGCGATCAGCCGGTCGGCGAGGGCGTCGGTGCCGTTGTGGTCCTCGCGGTGGTCGACGCTGCCGGCGCCGTTGTAGGCGAAGTCGAGGGTGAAGTTCTTCTGGTTCTGCCAGGTGATGGCGTGGTCGACGTCGCCCGGGGTCATGCGGATGGGGTCGGGCTGCGCGTTCGGGTCGGTGCAGTCGACGTCGCCGGGGGTGCAGTTGAGCTGGGTGTTCCAGCGGTCGTCGGCGGCGAACACGTCGTCGACGTGGACGGCGAAGTAGTTCCGGGAGGCGCCGAGGTGCACGCCGCCGGTCATCCATTCGACGATGCCGCGGGCCAACAGCCGGAACTGCTGCTGGTACTGGTTGTAGACGAACGTGACGACGAGTTCGCGGCGTCCGTCGTGCCGGTACTCGCCGACGAGGCTGCCCCGTGTGGACTGGCCGGGGATGGCGGCGTCGACGTACGGGGTGAAGTCGGCGCCCGCCACGGGTCTCGACAGGTAGGCGTAGCTCTCGCCGATGGCGGGGTCGTTGTCCTCGAAGGGCACCGCCCCGTCGAGATAGCCGAACGGGCCCGCCTTGCCGGCGGTGGTGACCTGGGCCTGGGCGCCGTCCATGCTGCCGGAGTAGCCGCCGTACACCGGGTACTGGAGTCCGGCTTCGGGGCGGGCGTAGGTGTAGGCGTCGACCTGGGGTATCTCGTAGGTCTGCTCGTAGGCGACGAGTGCGGCCATCTCGGCGGAACCGGCCGGGAACGGGTTGTCGTTGGGCAGGACGACGGCCTGGAACCTGGCGCGCGGTCGGCCGTCGACGGTGTCCGCGAGGAAGCCGGCGTCGATGACGGTTCGATCCGACCGGGTCAGGTCGATCTCGGTGTACGGCGTGCCGGCCGCGGTGAGTTCGGCGGCGATGGCGTCGGTGGACGGGCCGCCGTCGCTCACCACCAGGACCCGCAGGTCGATGCGGGGGGCGATGTCGTCGGCCTGTGCGGGGCCGACGGGCAGGCCGAGTGCGGCGATGAGCGCGCCCACCGTGAGCACGGTGGTGCGTAAGGTCCGCTTCATGCGGTGAAGTCCCCTCCCCGGGCAGGGGTGAGCACGCCTCTCCTGAGCGGACGCACCCCCTTGCGCGACGCCGGCATCCCCCTCAGAAGCCAGTCGTCGACGCATCCGTCGCGTCACATAGTGGTGTCTGTGTGGAGCTTTCGTGGTCATGCGGAGAAACATGACGGAAAAGCGAAGGTGTCCAAACGGAATCACATGGAACCGATTGCGGTCGTTTTCCGTCGCCGCCGGGGGTGCGGAGGGCAGGTTCCGGATGACCATGAGGGCCCGGCGCGCTGGTCCGGGCCCTGTGCGGTACACCGGCGGGCCGTGAGGGCCCGCCGGTCGAGCTGTCAGTGGTCCATACCGCGACAAGTGCGTGATCGCAGATCATTTCAGGTCACGCCCCCTGCGGATGCCCCCATCCTGGACGAACCGTCAGGCGCAGAGGACCCGCGTCTGGGGCGTGTAGACGGGGCCACCGCTGGTGTTCGTGGAGTCGCTGAACTCGGCGTAGTAGTACGAGTAGAAGCCGATGTTGCCGTTGCAGCCGGAGTCGGCGGCTACCTGGAGCGTCAGCGTGACGGTACGGCTCTGACCGGGCGGGATGGTGGCGCCGTAGTTGGTGCCGAGGTTGGCGGGTCCGGTCCCGGAGCAGGGGGTGGCGCCGGCGGCCGTGGCCAGGCTGCACCCGGTGAAGGCGTACTTGAGGTCGGGGCGCTGGGTGGTCAGCCAGGTGGGCTCGATGGTCTGGTACACGAACCAGATGTCGTAGGTCTTGTTGTTCGTGATCGTCATCGACAGGTTCACCGTGCCGCCGGGCGTGGTGGTGGCGCTGTCGGTGGCGAAGGTCAGCTCGGCCGGCGCGGGGTCGGCGCTCGCGGTGGGCGCCATCCCGAAGACGGCGAGGGCGAGGGCGAGGACGGCGCCGAGGCCGAGACGTGTCATCAGTGGTGATCGCATGGGCCGGGAGGCTAGGCACACGACGAGCGGGCCGTCTGCCCCTGCGTGAGCGAGCCGGCGAGCCGTCGGCCGAAAGTGTGTGTGGCGTGAAGGTGATGGAGGGGATGTGTGCGACTCCCCCGCACCGGGACATAGACGCAGGGTGATGGGCATGTCACACAGGGCTCGGGCGCGGCGGGTGGGGGTGGCGCGGACCGTGGGGGCTCTGTGGCGGCATTGGCGTGTTTCGAACCGTATGGCCGCCGCTCGGCGCGCGGCCTTTCGGCGGTCCGCCGGTTCCCGGGCCCGCCGACGCCCTGGGCGGGCGGGTTCGCGAAGGGCCGGAAGTCGTCTGTCGAAACCACCGCCCCATTGATGGGACGCCGCATCGCCTGTTCCATGACCCCTGGCCGGCGGTCGACCGCCGCCGGGGATCCGACTTTCGTGGGGGAGACAGTGCGTCAGCGCAGAGCACGTTCCGGGAGATCAGCAGGCTTATCGAGAGCACGGCGAGGCGGGGTGACGGGTGCGGCGGCGCTGTTGGGCGTCGCCGCACTCGTCGTGTCGGCGGTCCCCGCCGGGGCGGCGACCGGGGACGACACACCACCGCCGGCCCCCGGCGAGGTGGTGCCGGGGCAGCGGACGGCGACGCCCGCGCTGGTGGACGACATCCGGGAGCGGGCCCCGGCGGCCGGCAGCGCGGCGGACGCGGCGCGCGCGTACCTGGCCGCCGAGCGGGACCGCTACCGCATCGCGAACCCGGTGCGGGACCTGGAACCGGCCGGGACCGTCAGGGGGGACGGCGGCCGGGAGACCGTACGGCTGCGGCAGGAGCACCGCGGCGTGCCGGTGCTCGGCGGCCAGTACGTCGTCCGCATGGAGAAGGGGGACGACGGCCGGAGGGTCGTCACCGGAACCTCGGGCAAGTACTTCACGGGGCTGCGGACCGGCACCGCGGCCGAGGTCGACGACGCGCTCGCCATCGAACGGGCGGTCGACGCCGTACGGGCCGATCTGGACGCCGAGGACTTCACCGCGTTCGCGAAGACCGACGAGGACGGGGCACCGCTGACGGGCACCTCGCACGGCCTGGTCGTGCTGCCCGCGGGCGCGGGTGTGCTCACCCGGCACATCACCGTGCGGGGCACGAGGGCGGCGGGCGGCGAGCCGGTGTTGCGCGAGGTGTACATCGACGCGCACGCCGGATACCCGGTGCTCCAGTACAGCGGTATCAAGACGTTCGGCACCCCCCGCACGGCCGGGGCGGGGAAGGCGGCCGGCCGGGCCGCACGGGCGGCCGATCCGACGGGCTCCGGCGTCAAACTGGACGGCAGGTCCGTCGAGTTGCAGGTCCGGCAGGACGAGGTCCAGGGCACGTACGCCCTGCGCGACCACTCCCGGATCCAGAACGACTACGGGGACTTCCTCGGCACCTGGGACGCGAGGGGCCTCGGGGTCACGGACGTGGCCGGTGTGTGGCCGCCGGAACTGCCGCTGTTCACGTCGCCGACCCCGGCCTTCGGCTCCGAGGCCACCGAGGCGGGCGCGGTCGACGCGCACTGGGCCGCCGGGCAGGTCTACGACTACTTCAAGAACCGGCACGGCCGGGACAGTCTCGACGGACGCGGCATGTCCGTCCACTCGCTGGTCGGCGTCTCCGACGGCGGTCAGCCCTATGTGAACGCCTTCTGGGACGGCCAGAAGATGGTGTACGGCAACGGCGACGCGGAGTACCTCCCGCTCTCCGCCGGGCTGGACGTCGTCGGCCACGAGATGACCCACGGTGTCATCGACCACTCGGCGGATCTCGTCTACGCGGGCCAGTCCGGCGCCCTGAACGAGGCGCTCGCGGACTACTTCGGCAACGCGATCGAGACGGACGTGTACGGCGTCTCCATGGACGACCCCACCGCGAGTCTGCTCGGTGAGCGGTTGTGCCGCGCCAGACCGGCGGGCGAGTGCGCGTTCCGCGACCTGAACGACGGGCGGACCACGGCCAAGTCGTTCCTCGGCGTCGGCTTCGGCACCGACAGCGGGGGCGTCCACCTCAACTCGACGATCTTCTCCGGCGCGTTGTGGGACGTGCGTGAGGATCTCGGGGCCCGGCTCGCCGACCGGATCGTGTACCGGGCGCTCACCGAGTACCTCACCCCGCTCGACGGGTTCACCCAGGGACGGGACGCGGTGATCGCCGCCGCGAAGGACCTGGGCGTCGCCGGGCAGGACCTCACGGCCGTGCAGCGGGCCTTCAACGCCCATGGCATCGTGCCCAACTGGGAGCTGGCCCTCGGTGTCGACTCCGACACACTGCTCGAACGCGTCAACACCACCGACACCCGGCTCGGCGCGGGCGGCGACTGGTGGGCGGCGTCCTCCTCCGACGAGGCCGGCACGGAGCCGTACTCGGTGTGGGCCGGGCGCACGGACGGCACCGGGCGGCTGAAGCTGATGAGCCCCAACGACGGCCGCTATCACGTCAATCCGGCCACCGACGGCAAGACGGTGGTGTGGCAGGCCCACGGGTCGAACGGCATCGACATCCTCGCGCGGCCCCTCGCGGGCGGGCCGGTGAAGGTTCTCGCCCACCATCGGAGCATCGGGCGCGCCCTCGACGTGGACGGTGACGTGGTCGCGTACGCGTACAACAACCACGGCGGGCGTGCCGCCATCGCCTATGTCAGCCTGAAGGACCCGGCGAACAAGGTCTCCCGCGGCGGGGGCACCTACCACCGGGCGACCTGGCCGTCGGTGAGCGACGGCAAGCTCGTCTTCCAGAACTGGCGGCGCGTGGCCCACCAGTACGAGTCGAGCACCCGGGTCATCGACATCGCGACCGGCGAGGAGAGCGTCGTCCAGATCGCCGCGCCGGGCACGAGTCTCGGTCCGACGGCCGTCGCGGGCGGGCGCGCGTACTGGCTGCTCGACGAGATCGACGGGAACGGGGTGACGGCGCTGCGCCGCGCCGGACTCGACGGCTCGGACGTCACCGACCTCAGCCCGGAGACGGGCCCGCAGGCGCTCAACGTCTCCCACGTGACGGCCTCCGACGGGGCGGTGACGATGGTCGCCCGGACGCCGGACACGGTGCTGCGCAACGAGTCGCTGTCCAAGTTGTGGCAGTTCCCGACGGACGGCGACGGTCTGCGCCGGGGCCGGGTCTCCTGCAACCGGGGCGAGCAGCTCTCGGCCGCGGCGGCGCCGGGCACCCGCGTGGTGTGGCTCGACGCGACCACCGGCACCAGCGAGGTGGTGACCCGGGCCAGGCCGAGCGGCCGGTGCGACTGACCGGCCCCGCGTATGGACTCCGCGCCCGGGCACTCGGGGCGCGCGGGGTCCGCGAGGACGCCGTTCACCGTATCCACGCGACGACGCGACGGACGCGACGACGGGGGCGAAGGGCCTGTGCTACTGAGCGACGACGAGCGGCGGAACCCGGTCGAACGCCGTCCCCGGCCGGACCGGCGCCATGGACCCGCCCCCGGACCACGGGGAGGAGTCCTATCGGGGCAGCGGACTGCTCGCCGACCGCACGGCGGTGCTGACGGGCGGGGACTCCGGGATCGGCAGGGCGGTCGCCCTCGCGTACGCCCGGGAGGGCGCGGACGTGCTGTTCACGCATCTGCCGGAGGAGGCGGACGACGCTCGGGAGACGGCCCGGCTCGTCGAGGACGCCGGGCGGAAAGCGATCGCGGTGGCGTGCGACGTCCGGGACGAGGAGCAGTGCCGGGCGCTGATCGAACGGGCGGTCGCGGAGTTCGGCCGGATCGACACATCACGGCGGAGATCCTCAACGCCACGGGTGGTACTCCCCTGCCCTGACGCGCAGCGGATTCCCCGAGCGGTGGGCGGACGGCGAAGTCTCCGCCCACCGGTCGGCACGAGCGCGGCCGGTCGGCTCCGTGGGAGGAGGGCCTGGGACGGACGATCGCCCTTTCGCCCGGGGCTGCGGCGCGTTTCCGCAGGTGTGATCGGGTACCCGCGGACACCCCTCATACGGAACAAAACAGGCAAAGGTGTTCACGGTGACCACCAGGGGTACCCGGTGGGGCCGCCGATTCCCGGCGGCCGCGAGCAGCCGGGAAGGCGACCGCGCCACGCCACTGTGCCGCGCCCCACGTGGAGACCGCGAAGGAGCGACTCGATGACTCATGCGACACGGACCCGGCCCACCCCCACCTCCGACCCCGCCCGGCGGACGGACACGCGACTGCTCTCCGTCTACCTCAACGACCACCTGGCCGGCGCCACCGCCGGCACCGACCGCGCCCGCTACCTGGCCCGCTCCTGTCGTGGCACCGACCTCGGCCCGACCCTGGAGGCGATCGCCGGCGAGATCGCCAAGGACCGGCGCAGCCTGACCGACCTGCTGCACCGGCTGCACATCCCCGCGCGCCGTTACAAGGTCGCCGCGGGCTGGACCGCCGAGAAGCTGGGACGGCTGAAGGCGAACGGCAGGCTGGTGCGCCGCTCCCCGCTCAGCACGGTGATCGAACTGGAGATGCTGCGGGTCGGGGTCACCGGCAAGATCGCGTGCTGGGAGGCCCTGCGGCAGCTCGCCGAGAGCGACGAGCGCCTCGAGCCCGACGTGCTCGACGATCTCCTGCGCCGCGGCCACCGGCAGCTGAACGCGCTGGAGGAACTCCACCGCGAGCAGACCGCGTCCACCTTCCACACCGCCGAACCGCACGGCCAGGGAACACGGGGATGAGCGAACAGACCCCGTCCCGGACAGAAAAAGAACCGGCCACCGACACCGACGGCGACAGCGACAGCGACAGAAGCAGTGGTGTGGGCGACGACCTCGGTCACCGCCCCTGACATGACGAACCCGACGACCCGATGAGCCCCCGAGACGAACTTCCCGTCCTACGGACCCTGGAGGAGCTCGCGGACCTGGTCCGGCACACCTCCGGTCTCCATGTCCGCTGGTCACACGGCCCCGACGCGGACCGTGCCCTCGTCACGAGCAGGGACGGCCTCACCGGCGTACGGCTGCCGGGGCTGTCCGCCAACCCGCTCGACCTGGAGCCCTGGTGGGAGGACCGGCCGGTCGAACTGTGGGTGGCGCGCCGCCTGTACGACTACTCGCACCTTCCGCGCGAGAAGGGACCGGGGGTGCGCCCGTGGATCCTGCGCGGCCGGGTGGAGGGCCGGGGACCCGACAACGAGCCTCTCCTCGGTGACATCGACCCCATCGGCTGGATCGACGAGGCGCTCATCAAGGAGGCCGAGGAGACCGTCGACCGCCAGGAAGGCGCATGGGGTCCCCTGCAGCGTGACGGCGACGAGCCGTCCGAGGGGGCGGATGACGGTGACCGCCTCGGGAACGGGACCGGCTGAGCTTCACTCGGTCCGGCTGCCGCGCCGCCGCCGATGTCGACACCCGCTGATAGCGTGCCGTCCGGCCGTGAAGATCGCGAAGGGGGACGGCCGCCGTTCGGAAGGTGCCATAGTGCACGGCTGGAATCTGGTCATCCGCTCCGCTGCCTTCCACCCGAACTGCCCGGCTCCCCGCGAGCCCGCGAGCCCTACGGGAAGCGACGGACGCCGACGAGAACGACCAGGGCCTGTGGGCGGCCCGTTGGGCGAGGGGGACCGGAAGCGGTGACTGTGGGACGACAAGAAGCCGACGGCTACGACCTCGACGGCCGGACGTGGGGCGCGACGCGCGCCTGGGTCGAGAAACACCTCTCCGAGGGGGAACACATCGTGGACGTCGCGCGGTTGCGGGGCGGCTGGACGTCGGAGATGCGCCGTCTGGACGTCGACGGGCCCGGCGGCCGGCGCTCACTGGTACTGCGGTCCTTCGTGAAGCCCTTCTTCGTACGGCACGCCGAGGGGCTGCTGACCCGTGAGGCGAACGTGCTGCGCCTGCTCGGCGGCACGGGCGTCCCGGGGGCGGCGCCGGTCGCGGTGGACCCGTCGGGCGAACACTGCGACCACCCCTCGCTGTTGATGACCCTGCTGCCGGGGTCCGTTCGTCTGGACGGTGCGGACGTCGACCGTCGCACCGAACTGCTCGCCCGTCAGCTGCTGGGCATCCACCGTCTGGCGGTGGCCGAGAGCCGGCGGCCTCGCGCCTACCAGGCGTGGACCTCCCCCGAGAGGGTGAGCCCACCCGACGGAACGCGGCGGCCCGAACTGTGGCGCGCGGCCGTGGACGTCATCCGGCGGGAGCCGCCGGACCACCGGCCCTGTTTCCTCCACCGGGACTTCCACCCGGGGAACGTCCTGTTCACCGGTGACGGTGACACTCTCCGCGTCAGCGGCGTCGTCGACTGGGTGGAGACGTCCTGGGGACCGCCTGACCTGGATGTGGCGCACTGCTCCACGGCCCTGGCTCTGTTGTACGGGGTCCCCGAGGGCATGCGCTTCGCCGACCGGTACACGGCGGCCGGCGGACGGTTGGCCGGGGATCCCGCCTCCCACCTGTACTGGCGGCTGCTGGACGCGCTGGCCTTCGCGCCGGACGCGGAGAAGGTGGCCGTTCCGTGGCGGGAGGTGGGCCGCCGTGATCTGACGCCCGCGGTCCTCATCACGCGTCTGGAGAGCTATCTGGAGGCCCTCTTCGCCCGCTACGGCTGATCGGGGCCGGGAGCCTGTGCCGCGAGGTCGTCGAGGGGCGTGCCACTCAGTCGGCACACCGTCCACTCCTCCAGGAGTTCCGCGCCGAGCGACTTGTAGAAGCCGATCGCCGGTTCGTTCCAGTCGAGGACCCACCACTCGAAGCGCTCGAAGCCGTCCCGTCGGCAGATCGCGGCGAGCGACGCCAGCAGCGCCTTGCCGTAGCCGCCGCCCCGTGCCGTCGGCCGGACGTAGAGGTCCTCCAGGTGCATGCCCCGTGTGCCGGTCCAGGTCGAGAAGCGGGGGAACCACAGGGCGTAGCCCACGGTCTCGCCGGTGCCGTCGTCCTCGGCGATCAGGGCGTACGCGGCGGGGCGTTCACCGAACAGGGCCTCGCGGAGCTGCTCCTCGGTCGCCCTGGCCTGCTCCACCACCCTTTCGTACGCGGCGAGTTCGCGGACCATCGCGCGGATGTCCGCGACGTCGTTCACCGTGGCAGCTCTGATCATGACGGAGATCATCGGCGACGGCACCGAACCTGTCCACCCTATTGAATGCTTGATTCGGCATCCCTAGCCTTCTTCGATGACTTCAGTCATCTCGTTCCCCCCTCGCCTCTCCCGCCCCCACAGACCCCGTCGTCTGCGCTGGGCCCTGCTCCTGGCCCTCGGTCT
>NZ_LIQX01000152.1 GCF_001418475.1 Streptomyces ossamyceticus
GAGTTGCGGCAGCGGCTGCCGTGGCCGGCCGGCAAGACGTATCCGCTGGGCCCGGCCGTGGACCGGATCGTGGCCGGGATCGAACGGCGGTCCGGGCATGTCTACGGGCAGTGGTGGCTGCGGGGCATGCAGGGCGTGCGGGGGTATCTGCCGGGCCTGATCGGGGCTTTCGGGCCGCGTGAGGTGCGGCGGTTCGAGGGGCGGTTGCAGGGGGTGCCGACCGGGCTAGTGGGGGCGGGCGGTGCCGCCGACGAGCGGGAGCGCCGGGTGGTCGGTGACCGTGAGTGAGTGATCGAAATGCGTTGAATGTCCGCCCGTGTTTGTCTGGTCGAGGCCCGATCCCCTCACCCACATTGGGAGTGAAACCACATGGGCATGAAGGACCAGTTCCAGGAGAAGACCGAGCAGCTCAAGCACCAGGCGCGGCAGAAGGCCGGGCGGGCTCCGCAGGAGTCGGAGCGGCTGTCCCCCGAGGAGCGTGCGCGTCAGGAGCGTGAGCGGGCTCAGCAGCAGCCTGGGCAGCGCGGCCGGCAGCCGCAGGGCGAGCGCGAGCGCGATCGCGACCTGCGTGACGCCGAGGACCGGTTCCAGCAGGACTACGACATCTGAGTCGAGTGTCCGCTGAGATCCTGAGCGGGGCGCCCTCTTCACCGAGGGCGCCCCGTTCTCGTGTCCGCCTCCGGTCCTCGCCGGCAGCTCCTCAGCGGCCGGTCCTCGCCGGCAGCTTCGGGCGGGACCTGTCCGGCACGTTGCCGTAGTCCGGGGGGTTCGCGGCGGGGTGGGTCTTGAGGAGGTCCAGGGCGAGGGTGACCGCGGCGTCGAGTTGGGAGTTGCGGCCCTCGGCCCAGTCGAGGGGGGTGCGGTGGACCTCGACGTCGGGCAGGACGCCCCGGTTCTCGATGGACCAGCCGTACGCGTCGAACCAGGCGGCGTTCATGGGGACCGTGATGACGGTGCCGTCGCCGAGCTGGTGGCGGCCGGTCATGCCGACGACGCCGCCCCAGGTGCGCAGGCCCACCACCGGGCCGAGTCCGAGGAGCTTGAAGGCCGCCGTGATCATGTCGCCGTCGGACGAGGTCGCCTCGTCGGCCAGCGCGACCACCGGCCCGCGCGGCGCGGTGGAGGCGTACGACACCGGCTGCGCGCCCCGGGTGAGGTCCCAGCCGAGGATCCTTCGGGTGAGCTTCTCCACCACGAGTTCGCTGATGTGGCCGCCCGCGTTGCCGCGCACGTCCACGATCAGGGCCGGCCGGGAGACCTCCATGCGCAGGTCGCGGTTGAACTGGGCCCAGCCGGACCCGCCCATGTCGGGGATGTGGAGGTAGCCGCAGTGGCCGCCGCTGAGTTCATGGACGACCTCGCGGCGTTTGGCGACCCAGTCCTGGTAGCGCAGGGGGCGCTCGTCGAGCAGGGGGACCACGGCCACCCGGCGCGCGCGGCCCTCGCCGGCCGCCGGGGTGAACGTCAGTTCCACCGTCGTGCCGCCCGCGCCCGCCAGCAGGGGGAACGGGCCCGTCGTCGCGTCGACCGGGCGGCCGTCGACATGGGTCAGGACGGCGCCCTCGCGGATGCCCGTACCGGCGAGCGGGGAGCGGGCCTTGGAGTCCGAGGAGTCGCCGGGCAGGACCCGGCGGACCTGCCAGCCGTCGTCCCGGCGCACGAAGTTGGCGCCGAGGAGGCCCTGGCGGCGCTGGTAGTGGGGCGGGCCCTCGTTGCGGCGGGCGGCGGACACATACGCGTGGGAGGTGCCCAGTTCGCCGAGGACCTCGCGCAGGAGGTCGGCGAACTCGTCCGGGGAGGCGACCCGTTCGACGAGGGGCCGGTACTGGTCGAGGACCCCGTCCCAGTCGATGCCGCTCATGCCCGGGTCCCAGAAGTAGGCGCGGATCAGCCGGCCCGCCTCGGCGTACGACTGGCGCCACTCGGCGGCCGGGTCGACCTCGTGCATGATGCGCCGCAGGTCGATCCAGACGGTGCTGTCGCTGTCGCCGGACTCGGTGGAGGGCACGGCCCGCAGGTCGCCCTCGTCGACGACCACGAGACGGGTGCCGTCGCCGCTGATCGCGAACCAGTCGAGGTGGGAGACGAGTTCGGACTTCTTCGCCTTGCTGATGTTGAAGTACTCCAGGGTCGGGCGCCCGCTCATGTCGTCGGGGTTGGCGAAGGTCTCGCCGAGGGCGCCGGAGATCGGCCAGCGCAGCCAGACCAGACCGCCGCCGTTCACCGGGCACAGCGCCGAGTACTTGGAGGCGGTGACGGGGAAGGGCGTGACCCGGTTCTCCAGGCCCTCGACCTCCACGGTGACCGTCCCGCCGGCGTCCTCGTCCTCGCCGGGGTCCATGCCCCCGGCCACCGGGCGGCCGTCGGGGTTGAGGGCGAACGGTGAGGGCGTGGCGGAGGAGAGCGGGACCAGATAGGGGCGGCAGCCGAGGGGGAAGGACAGGTCGCCGGTGTGGACGTCGTAGACCGGGTCGAAGCCGCGCCAGGACAGGAAGGCCAGATAGCGGCCGTCGCCGGTGAACACCGGGTTCTCGTCCTCGAAGCGGCCACTTGTGACGTCGACGATCAGCCGGTCCTTCAGACGGGCCATCTTGATCTGGCGCAGACTGCGGCCGATGCCCGGATGGGACCAGGCCAGCCAGCTGCCGTCGGGGGAGAACGCGAGGTCGCGGACGGGCCCGTTGAGGGACGTGATGACCTCGGTGACCTCACCGTTGGACTCCTCCGTGGCGTCGAGCAGCAGCAGCCGGCCGTCGTGCGCGGCGAGGGCGAGACGCTCGCCTGCCGGGTCCGCGACCATCTCCAGGACACGGCCGACCGCGCCGGACGCCAGACGGCGGGGCTCGCGGTCACCGGTGGCGCGGGGGAGGTAGGCGATCTCGACGGCGTCCTCGCCGTCGGCGTCCGTCACGTACGCGACCTGGCCGCCGGAGCCGAGCATCTCGGGCAGCCGGACGCGGACGCCGGGAGTGTCGGTGATGGTCCGCGCGGGCCCGTCGCGGTGGGTCAGCCAGTACAGGCTGCCGCGGACGACGACGGCGCTGGCCCTGCCCGTCTCGTCGACGGAGAGGCCGTCGACGTGCTGCGCGGCCGGCACCTGGTACGGCCGCCGCCCGGTGAGCGATCCGTTGAGGCGGATGTCGAGCCGGCGGGGCACCGCGTCGGGCGCGAGGTCGTCGACGATCCACAGGTCGCCCGCGCACTGGTACACCACCCGGCTGCCGTCGCTCGCCGCGTGCCGGGCGTAGAAGGCGTCGTGGTCGGTGTGGCGGCGCACGTCGGAGCCGTCGTACGCGCAGGAGTAGAGGTTGCCGACGCCCTCGTGGTCGGAGAGGAAGGCGATGCGACCGCCGACGAACATGGGGGAGTGCAGATGCCCTTCGAGGTCGGGCAGCAGCCGCTCGCCGTGCAGCCAGAGGCGGCCCGTGGCGCCGCCGCGGTAGCGCTTCCACGAGGCAGGTTCGTGCGGGGGCGTGCCGGTGAGCAGCAGTGTGCGGCGCTCGCCGTCGATCTCGGCGACCTGGAGGGCGGAGACGGGCCCCCAGGGCAGTTTGCGGCCGGGGTCGCCGTCGGGCCGGACCTTGTACGCCCAGGTGTAGTAGGAGAAGGGCTCGCCGTGCGAGGCGACGGCCAGGATCTCGGAGCGGCCCTCCTCGTCGGGGGGCGTCCAGCCGCAGACCTCGGTGTCGGGGCTGCCCCAGTGGGTGAGGCGGCGGGCGGGCCCACCGCCGTCCACCGGCGCCAGATGGATCTCCGGGACGATGCTGCGCCAGCTCGTGTAGGCGATGTGGCGGCCGTCGGGCGAGAAGCGCGGGGTGGCGGCCTTCGTACGGTCGACGGTCAGGCGCCAGGCGCGGTCGGAGCCGTCGAGCGGGGCCAGCCACAGGTCGTCCTCGGCGACGAAGCAGACGCGGTCGCCGCCGATGTGGGGAAAGCGCAGGTACCCGGGGGTGCCCCGGTCGCTTCCGGTCTCGTATGAGTCGCTCACCTCCCCATGCTTTGCCGGGTCGGAGGGCGCGGCAACTTGTGCGCGGGGCGTTCGGGGG
>NZ_LIQX01000153.1 GCF_001418475.1 Streptomyces ossamyceticus
CCCGACGGTCGCCGCGACCCTGGACCAGATGGCGGAGGCGGCGACGCGCTGACCACGGTCCTCCGGTCGCCTGGGTTGCCTCGGTCGCCCCGGCCGGCCGGGGCGACCGAGGCAACCCAGGCGACCGGAGGACGGTGGTCAGCGCGTCGCCGCCTTCGCCAGTTGGTCCAGGGTCGCGGCGACCGTGGGGACCTGGGCCAGGTCCGGGAGGGTGAGCGCCACGATCTCGCGGTGCACCACCGGCTCCACCGTGATCATCCGCACCCCCTTGGGCCGCACGGACTCGATGGCCAGTTCCGGCAGGACCGCGACACCCAGGCCCGCACCCACCAGACCCACCACCGCCGGGTAGTCGTCGGTGGCGAAGTCGATACGCGGGGTGAAGCCCGCGCTCTCGCAGACCCGCACCAACTGGCCCCGGCAGCGGGGACAGCCTGCGATCCAGGGTTCCCCCGCGAGTTCCCCGATGCCGATGGACCGTGTGGTGGCCAGCCGGTGTCCCTGAGGGACGAGGCCGACGAGACGGTCGGTGAGCAGGGGGCGTACGACCAGGTCCTCCCACTCCTCGGCGTTCGCCGCGCCCTCGTAGCGGAAGGCGAGCGCGATGTCGCAGTCGCCCTCGCGGAGCAGTTCGACGGAGCGGGGCGGTTCGGCCTCCTCCAGGGAGACCCGGGTGCCGGGGTGGGCGGCGCGGAGGGCGGCGAGGGCGGTGGGGACGAGCGTGGAGCTGCCGCTGGGGAAGGAGACCAGCCGGACCCGGCCGGCGCGCAGACCCGCGATCGCGGCGACCTCCTCCTCGGCCGCCGTGAGACCGGCGAGGATCCCGGCCGCGTGCCGCACGAGTGCCTCGCCCGCCTGGGTCAGCCGCATCTCGCGGCCGCCGCGGACCAGCAGGGGCGTGCCGACGGACGATTCGAGCGCCTTCATCTGCTGGCTCACGGCGGGCTGGGTGCAGCCCAGCTCACGACCGGCCGCCGAGAAGGAGCCGGTGGCGGCGACGGCGCGCAGGACGCGGAGATGACGGGCCTCGATCACGGGTCGAGCATAAGGGCGGCTTGGAAGGGGCGGCGAATATTGCGTCGACGCTTTGACCGACGCTCACCTAGCGTGCCCGTATGAAGCTTTTGTCACTGAACCTCGGGCAGGCCGCGGCGGTCGACGTCCCGGAGGAGTCGAAGAGCGTGACAGGGATCGACAAACGGCCGGTGGCCGGGCCGGTGCGGGTGGCCGCGCCCGGACCGAAGGGGGTGGGCGGCAGCGGGCTGGCCGGGGACGCGGTGTGCAACAGGCGGCATCACGGCGGGAACGACCAGGCGGTCTACGCGTTCGCCCGCGAGGACCTCGACGCGTGGGAGGTGGAGCTCGGCCGGGACCTGCCCAACGGGTCCTTCGGGGAGAACCTGACGACCGAGGGCCTCGACATCTCCGGCGCGCTCATCGGGGAGCGTTGGCGGATCGGCGCGGAGGTCGTCCTGGAGGTCACCGCCGGCCGCGTCCCCTGTCTCATTTTCCAGCGGCACCTCGGTGAGCGCGGCTGGGTCAGGCGTTTCGCGGGGAAGGGCGAGCCCGGGGCCTATCTGCGGGTGGTGCGACCGGGCGAGATCCGGGCGGGCGATCCGATCGAGATCGTCCACCGCCCGGACCACGACGTCACCGTCGCCCTCGCCTTCCGCGCCACGATGAACGAGCGGGAGCTGCTGCCGCGGCTGCTGGCCGCGGGCGAGGCACTCCACCCGGAGATCCTGGAGTCGGCCCGGACGTACACGGCCCAGCAGGACGGAAGCGCCGACTCCGCAACTCGCCGGTGACGTCGGGCATCTGAGGCCCCGTGACCCGCGAAGCCCGGTCGCCGCACGGCTCCTAGGGGTGATCCCCGGGGAGCGGGCCGGGGGTGGGTCAGGGATGGTCCAGGGGCGTTCCCGGATGTTCGCCGGCGGGCGGGGCGGAACGCTGGAGGCATGTCGCGGATCAAGCGTGTCCTCATCGTGCTGGGCTCGGTCGTCACCGTCGTGGTGCTGACGATCGGCGGCCTGTTCACGTGGCTGTGGACGGGCGCCGACGTCAGCACGGCCGGCCGGGTCGCCTTCGACGAGAAGCTGGCGATACCGCCGCTCGCGAAGTCGTCCGTCGACAAGGACGGCACCCGCGTCTTCGATCTGCGCATGCGGGCCGGCACCACCGAGTTCAAGGACGGTGTGCGGACACCGACTTGGGGCTTCAACGGCTCCTATCTGGGCCCCACGCTGCGCGCCGCACGCGACGAGAAGGTCCGCGTGCGGATACGGAACGACCTGGCGGAGGCGTCCACCGTCCACTGGCACGGCATGCATCTGCCCGCCCGGATGGACGGCGGCCCGCACCAGATGATCGCCCCCGGCGCGGCGCGGAGTCCGCAGTGGACCGTGGACCAGCCGGCCGCGACCCTCTGGTACCACCCGCATCCGCACGGCTCGACCGCCAGGCATGTGGCGCGGGGCCTGGCCGGTCTGTTCCTCGTCGACGACAGGGAGTCAGGGCGGCTCCCTCTGCCGAAGCGGTACGGCGTCGACGACCTCCCGCTCGTCGTGCAGGACGTGCGCTTCGACGGGGCGAAGCTCGACACCGGCCGCGGCTTTCTGCAGAACGTCGGCTTCCTCGGCGACCGCACCATGGTCAACGGCACCCTGAACCCCTATCAGGAGGTGCACGACACACACGTACGTCTGCGTCTGCTGAACGCGTCCACGGCCCGCACCTACGCCTTCGGCTTCCCCGACGGCCGCGCCTTCTCCCTGATCGCGACGGACGGGGGCCTGCTGGAGCGGCCGGCGTCCATGGACCGGGTGCGGTTGTCGCCGGGTGAGCGGGCCGAGATCGTCGTACGGATGCGGGCCGGCGAGCGGGTGACGCTGCGGAGCTTCCCTCAGGACGACTACGGGGACGCCTGGCAGCGCCGGTTCTCCGGGGGCGACGACACCTTCGACGTACTGGAGTTGCGCGCGGCCGACCGCCTCCGTCCGTCGCCCCGGCTGCCCGCGGTGCTGGGTCGGCTGGAGATACCCGACGGTGAGGAAGGAGCGGTGCGGGGGCGGCACTTCGACCTGAAGCGGTCCGGGATCAACGGGCGGGAGATGGCGATGGGACGCGTCGACGAGACGGTCACCCGGGGGACGACGGAGGTGTGGACGGTCCGCAACGGCAACGGGATGCCGCACAACTTCCATGTGCACGACGTGCAGTTCCGGGTGCTGGATGTCGACGGGCAGAAGCCGCCGCCCGCGCTGCGCGGCCCCAAGGACACGGTGTTCCTGCCGGACGGGACGACCATGAAACTCGCCCTGCGCTTCGACGGCCCGGCGGACCCTCCCCCACTCTCGGCTTCGCTCGAGCGGAAGGTGCCCCCATCGCCGTACATGTACCACTGCCATCTGCTGTATCACGAGGACGAGGGGATGATGGGTCAGTTCGTGGTGGTGGAGAAGGGGCAGCGAGCCCGCGTACCGGCGCCGCACCCGACGCACGCGCACCACGCCCACGGGCGGGGATGACCGGGGAAGGTCCGCCGCCGTGGGCAAGCGGATCAGTGCGGTCCGGGTCACTACCCTTGCGCCATGACAACGGCTCTGATTACGGGATCGACCGCGGGCATCGGCGCAGCCTTCGCGCGGCGGCTGGCGGCGGACGGGCACAACCTGGTGCTGGTGGCGCGTGACACGAAACGGCTGCGGGAGCAGGCCACGGAGTTGCACGACCGGCACGGCATCGAGGCGGAGGTCCTGACGGCGGATCTGGCGACGGACGACGGCATCGAGGCGGTGGCGAAGCGGCTGTCCGACCGCAAGAGCCCGGTCGACCTGCTGGTCAACAACGCGGGGTTCGGCAACAAGGGCCGCTATCTCGACGTCTCGATGGCCGACGAGCTGAAGATGCTCAAGGTGCACTGTGAGGCGGTGCTCCGGCTGACCTCCGCGGCGACCGAGGCCATGCGGGAGCGCGGTCGGGGCGGTGTCGTGAACGTGGCGTCGGTGGCGGCGTTCGTGCCTCGGGGGACGTACGGCGCGTCGAAGGCGTGGGTGGTGCAGTTCACCCAGGGCGCGGCGCGGGACCTGGCCGGCACCGGTGTCCGTCTGATGGCGCTGTGCCCGGGCTTCGTCCGCACGGAGTTCCATGAGCGGGCGGGCATGGGCACGGACAACATCCCGGGCTGGATGTGGCTCGACGCGGACAAGCTGGTCACGGCGGCCCTGGCCGACCTGTCCCGCGGCAGGACGGTCTCGATCCCCGACCCGCGCTACAAGACCCTGATGGGTGTGGTGAAGGTGATGCCGCGGGGGCTGCTGGGCGGGGTCAGCTCGAAGACGGGACGGAAGTACGGCCCCCAGTAGCCGGGCGGGCCGGGGCGGCCTCGTCGCGCAGCGGGTGAGAGGGAGGCGGTGCGGGGTGAGAATGGAGCTGTCCGACCGGACCCAGGGGGGCCGGAGGTGGTCTTGTGACGTTTGTGCAGCTCATCGACTGTAGGACGAGCCGGTTCGACGAGATGGACCGGCTGATGGACAGGTGGGTCGAGCAGACCAAGGGAAAGCGGACGGCGACGCACAACATGATCGGGAAGGACCGGTCCGACGAGGGGCACTTCGTCGAGATCGTGGAGTTCCCGTCGTACGAGGAGGCCATGCGGAACTCCCAGCTGCCGGAGACGGACCGGATCTTCAACGAGATGGTGGCGCTCTGCGACGAGATGCCGACCTTCACGGATCTGGACGTGGTGCGGGACGAACAGCTGAACGGGGACACCGCGCGGAGGTTCTTCGAGACGCTGGGCACACGGGGGGAGCTGCCGCCGATGAACGATCTGCTGGTGGAGGACTATCACGACCACGACCCGGCCAACCCGCAGGACGTGATCGGCATGGACGCGGCCCGGCGTGAGTTCGCGATGTGGCGGGCGGGCTTCGACTTCTCGTTCACCATCGAGGACCAGATGGCCCAGGGTGACCGGGTGTGCACGCGGTGGACGTGGAACGCCACGCACAAGGGCGAGTTCCTCGGTATCGCGCCCACCGGGAGGAAGGTCTCCATGACCGGGACGACCATCCATCGCTGCTCACCGGACGGGAAGCTCGCCGAGGGCTGGTGGCAGTACGACCGGCTCGCGCTGATGGCCCAGCTCGGCGCGCTGGAAGGGCTGGAGCGCTGAGCAAGCGGTAGGCGAGCGCCGGGCAGCGCGGCGGCCGCATCCCCCTGGGGAGACCGCCGGTGGGGCGTGCGTGCGCCGTGCACGGGAGAAGCCCCCGTTCCGGCGAGCGGAACGGGGGCTTCTCTCAGGCCTCCGCCTCAGCGGGCGGTGACCGGCCTCCAGGGGCGACGCCGCCTCAGCGGACGGTGTCTGCCTCGGAGGGCCGGCGTCGCCCCGGAGAGCGGCGTCGCCTCGGCGGGCGTGGCCGTGCCTCAGTGGGCGTGGCCGTTGCCTCAGTGGGCGTGGCCGTGACCGTGGCCCGCCTCGGCCGGCTCCTCTTCCTTCTTCTCGACGACCAGGGTCTCGGTCGTGAGGAGGAGGGAGGCGATGGAGGCGGCGTTCTCCAGGGCGGAGCGGGTGACCTTGACCGGGTCGATGACGCCGGCCTTGACCAGGTCGCCGTACTCGCCGGTGGCGGCGTTGTAACCGCTGCCCTTCTCCAGCTCGGCGACCTTGGAGACGATGACGTAGCCCTCGAGGCCGGCGTTCTCGGCGATCCAGCGCAGCGGCTCGACGGCGGCCTTGCGGACGACGGAGACACCGGTGGCCTCGTCGCCGTCCTTGCCGAGGTTGCCCTCGAGGACCTTCACGGCGTGGACGAGCGCGGAGCCACCACCGGAGACGATGCCCTCCTCGACCGCGGCGCGGGTCGCGGAGATGGCGTCCTCCAGACGGTGCTTCTTCTCCTTCAGCTCCACCTCGGTGGCGGCGCCGACCTTGATCACGCACACGCCGCCGGCCAGCTTCGCGAGGCGCTCCTGGAGCTTCTCGCGGTCCCAGTCGGAGTCGGTGTTCTCGATCTCGGCCTTGATCTGCGCGACGCGGCCCTGGACGTCCGCGGAGTTGCCGGCGCCGTCGACGAGCGTGGTGTCGTCCTTGGTGACGGTGACGCGGCGGGCGGAGCCGAGCACGTCCAGGCCGACCTGGTCGAGCTTGAGGCCGACCTCCTCGGAGATGACGGTGGCGCCGGTGAGGACGGCCATGTCCTGGAGCATCGCCTTGCGGCGGTCGCCGAAGCCGGGGGCCTTGACGGCGACGGCGTTGAACGTGCCGCGGATCTTGTTGACCACGAGGGTGGAGAGGGCCTCGCCCTCGACGTCCTCGGCGATGATCAGCAGCGGCTTCGAGGCGTTGGTCTGGATGATCTTCTCCAGCAGGGGCAGCAGGTCGGCGATGGCGCCGATCTTGCCCTGGTGGATGAGGATGTAGGGCTCGTCGAGGACGGCCTCCATGCGCTCCTGGTCCGTGACGAAGTACGGCGACAGGTAGCCCTTGTCGAAGGCCATGCCCTCGGTGAAGTCCAGCTCCAGACCGAAGGTGTTGGACTCCTCGACGGTGATGACACCGTCCTTGCCGACCTTGTCCATCGCCTCGGCGATGAGCTCGCCGACCTGCTGGTCCTGAGCGGACAGCGCGGCGACGGCGGCGATGTCGGACTTCTCGTCGATCGGGCGGGCCGAGGCGAGCAGGTCCTCGGAGACCGCGGCGACGGCGGCGTCGATGCCCTTCTTCAGGGCGGCCGGGGAGGCGCCCGCGGCGACGTTCTTCAGGCCCTCGCGCACCAGCGCCTGGGCGAGCACGGTGGCGGTGGTGGTGCCGTCACCAGCGATGTCGTTGGTCTTGGTGGCCACCTCCTTCACCAGCTGCGCGCCGAGGTTCTCGTACGGGTCCTCGATCTCGACCTCGCGGGCGATGGTCACACCGTCGTTGGTGATGGTGGGGGCGCCGAACTTCTTGTCGATGACGACGTTGCGGCCCTTGGGGCCGATCGTCACCTTCACCGTGTCGGCAAGCTTGTTGACGCCGCGCTCGAGGGCGCGACGGGCGTCCTCGTCGAACTTCAGGATCTTCGCCATGGCAGCGGGAGCCCTCTCGGAAATCTGGGGTGAATGCAGGCTGCGCCCCGGGCGCCCGGCTTTTTAGTGGTCGCGGGGGCCAGGGGCGCAGCTCAAAGCAATGTGTTTCGCGAAGTGACACGCCGCTGTGGGCGGCGGGCTGCCTCGCGAGAGGTGAACTACTTCTTGTCGATGATCGCGAGGACGTCGCGAGCCGACAGGACGAGGTACTCCTCGCCGTTGTACTTCACCTCGGTGCCGCCGTACTTGCTGTACAGCACGATGTCGCCGGTCTGGACGTCGAGCGGCAGGCGCTCGCCGTTCTCGAAGCGGCCCGGGCCCACGGCCAGGACGACGCCCTCCTGGGGCTTCTCCTTGGCGGTGTCCGGGATGACCAGGCCAGAGGCGGTGGTCTGCTCGGCGTCGAGCGGCTGGACCACGATGCGGTCCTCGAGCGGCTTGATGGCAACCTTGGAGCTGGTGGTCGTCACGATCCGACCTCCCCCTTCGGAGATCTCACGGGGTTAACTGTCTGAGGTGGCGACCAGGTGGATCCGTCGTCGCGGGTGCCGGACCTGCCCGTCGCGTAGTTGGCACTCTCCAGGGGGGAGTGCCAGACCTGAGACTATGACCGTGGTTAGCACTCGGTCAAGCGGACTGCTAATTGCGGCCGCGTGGCGTGGTGCGGGACCCCGGGTTGCCGCGAGGTTCCGCCCGCAGAGCCGACCCCTCAGAGGTAATCCTCCAAACGACCCACCGTCAGGCCTTGTTCCTGGATACGGCGCAGAAGCCCGACCGTGACGCGGGTGAGCGTGGCACCGTCCAGCCGGCCCGGACCCCGGCCCCGCACATGGGCGTGGACGATGTCGCCGGGCCGGAGCCGGTCGCCGACGGTGGCTGTCCCGGCACCGGCAACGGAGGCGGAGGCGGTCGCGGCGGCGGGACGGAAGCCGTCGGCGCCCATGGACGCGCGCCACAGGACGACGGCGGCGATGCCGCAGTCGGCGGCGGCGCGGAGCGTGGTGGTGTCGTAGACGCCGTACGGCGGGCGGAACAGGGTGGGGCGGACACCGAAGCGCTGCTTCAGCTTGTCCTGCTGGCCGCAGATCTCGGCCCGCTGCCCGGCGTACGGCAGACCGCGCAGGGCGGTGTGGTCGAGGGTGTGGTTCTGCACGGTGACGCCGACCTCACGGAGCCGGGCGAGGTGGCCGTAGCCCGGCTCCGTGAGGTCGGC
>NZ_LIQX01000154.1 GCF_001418475.1 Streptomyces ossamyceticus
CGCCCCTGGCGCCCCTGGCGCATAAGGGTCCACCGTCGGGGTCGTGACCTGCGGCCTGACGTGATGGACCTCGACACGGCCCCCCTGGCTCGCGACGATCCGCCCCACCGCGTCGGCGACGACCTCCGCGCGGATGTCGTACGGGATGCGCAGCCGGAGAACCTGCCCGGCGAGGGCGTCGCTGTGGCCGTAGGGAAGGTCGTGATCCCGCCGTTCGAGGACGTCCCGCACAAGGGAGGCGACGGCGTTCCGGTCGAGGTGGATGTTGAGGAACCCGGGCCCGGTGATCTCGACGGCGGCGACACCTTCGGTGCGGCAGAGGTGGGGCCGCAGGATCTCGGCGACCTGCAGCGGCGGCCGCCCGGCTGGCCGGGCCAGTTGCAGGGCGATGTTGGTGGCGTAGTCCCCACTGCCGCCGGGCCCGGGCGGGGTGACGACCGCCCGTGCGGGCACGGCCACGCTCAGCTCCCCTTGATCGACAGCACGACGCACCGCGTGCAACACGGTGCGGGAGAGCTCGATGGGGGTCACGGGGACAAGCGTATGGGAGGAGGGGGGTGGGTATGCGAGCAGGTTTCCGGTGTGGTCCGGGATGTGGACAACCATGGATGGCTGGGCGGGCGACGCGGCTGCGCGGAGGGACGGACCTGAGGGCGGGAGCGGAGGGCCGTCCTCGGCCCGGGCCGCACAGGTTCGTCGAGCTAGAAGGGGACCAGGCTCAAGTCGACGCGGAAGCGAGGTCGGGAACAAGGCCGAGGGCCGAGGGCCGACGAAGAAGCGGTCAAGCAGACCGAGACGCAGGACAGAAGGAACGACGACGCTTGCCGAGCCGACAGTCAGCCACCGGACCGTCCGGCACACTCAGCGCCCTCACCCCCACCCATACCCCTACCCCCACCGGTCGTGCCGCCGGCCGGAGCGCTGGCGTTGGCCCCCGCGGCGGTGTCATTGCCGAACCGAAGGGAGGGATCGGACTCCCCCCGCTCGACCAACTGCCTGACAAGGGCGACGAGTTCGTTGGGCTCGAAGGGCTTGGCGAGGAACGCGTCGACACCGACGTCGAGCCCGGCCTCGACCTCGTACTGGGTACAGGCACTGACGATGGCGAGGGGCAACCGCTGGGTACGGGAGTCACTGCGGAGCCGGGCGGCGGTACGGAGACCGTCGAGCCGGGGCATCACGACGTCGAGGGTGATCACGTCGGGGCGAACCTGGTGAACGACGTCCAGACACTCGGCACCATCGGCCGCGGTCACCACCTCGAAGCCCTCCAGCTCGAGGTTGACCCTGATCAGCTGCCGGATGACCTTGTTGTCGTCCACAACAAGCACCCGACCGGACACGCCTGGCACAACTCGAGAGTAGGTCCGCACGCACCGCCGCGTCCGGGTTTTCCCCACTTCCGCCCCCTGCGGGCAACCTCCCCCAGCTCAACCCCTCCCTCAGCCCACCGAAAACCGTTCATGATCTCCCTCGGAGAGCTGGTAGGGTTCTACCCGTCGCCGCCAAACAAGGCGCCCGACACGCCCCCGTAGCTCAGGGGATAGAGCAACGGCCTCCGGAGCCGTGTGCGCAGGTTCGAATCCTGCCGGGGGCACTCGCCAGTCAGCCAGCAAGAATCATGCTCTGACCTGTGCGGATGCCTACATGAGAGAGCGGGAGTCAGTCTCACTGACTCCCGCTCTCTCTCGTTGCCTCTCACTGTTCGCGACACACCTCCGACACACCTTCAGCACTTCCAGAGGCACTCAGCGTTGCGGGATCGACGGAGTGCATACGTCCAGCACTGGGCAGCCCAGCTAACGCCCTACTCGCGCCTCAGGTCCGAGGTCAACGCAGGTGACGACTGACGTGCAGAACGCAGCGAGCGCGAGCGTCGCAGTCGAAGTTCACCCGTCAAGGGATCGTGCGCGCTTGAACTGAAAGTCACGCATCAGCCACATTAAGGTAGAGAATCGCCCTCTTCTTGGTCCAATCACACTTCGACAGATCGCCACCCGCTTTTCCAATTTCACAAACAGTAGCCTCAATCACCAAAAGTTGGTAATTTCGAGCCAAGAAGGACGTGGAAATCGTCTGCTTGGCTTGGCCGAGCGCATCCGGATTAATTACCCCAGTCCCAATGTGACTACACGGGTCATTATCCTCGTGGTCCTGGCAGAGCCCTGTGACGCACGGGCCTTCATGCCCTTTACCCCCGCAAGCTTCCTCCATTGGAGGTTTGCGAGGATATCCTTGCACAAAAAAAGAAATCTGATCACCGTTCTTCATTTTCGATGCTTCGATCCGCAAAGAGAGCTCACCCACCCCCTCATCAACTTTAATGTCGGCCGCAAGTTGCGGGTAGGTGGCATTCACCTGGCTCTGCGTTTCCACCCTCCCAGCTGCCAGTACAGCGGTTGAGAGAACGATGATTGAAATGGTGATCAGCACGAGCTTCCACGGCAATCCCGACCTAACCCCACGCTTGTAGCCACACAGAATCAAAAAAACTGCCGCAACAGCCAGCGCGGAGCCTACGTTGTAGCTGACATCGGAAACCCAGCCCTCGGTGACACCTGACACAGGCGTGGAGGCAATTACAAAGGAACCAACCGATAGCGAGAGCGCGAACAAACCCCAAGCGCTAAGGGTTGGCATCTTTTTGTCCTGCGGAAAGAAAAGGGACGCCAGCGCGGCAGCCAATGCAACCATCATCAAGACGGCAAGGAGAGTGGCACTGGCTGGCGCGTTGCGCAAAATGGCCGACAACTCCCCACTCCGCAGGCCAAACAGGTTTAGCGCGCCAACGAAGCCAGCAACGAGGAGACCCAATACATTGGTGACGTCGGCGAAAAATCCATTACTACCCTCGGGGGGACCACCCGGTGCTGTCATGGTTCTTTTCATTCCACGAAGTGAACCGGATCATGGCAGGGTTGAGCCAAAGAGAGTACACCGCTGGTCCGCCCCCGGGGCATACGGCGCCCTACACTGCGTCACCCTCCTCTTCCAGCGCCTTTGTGATCTTCGCGTTGGCGGCTTCCTCATGGCCATCGATGCAGCCGTGATACCGGCGGTGGATCACTTCCGGAGAGTTGCCAACCCGCCGGGCCACCTCAGCAATCGGGACCCCCGCGTTCAACCACCGCGTGATGCACGCGTGCCGCAGGTCGTACGGGCGACCGCCCAACGGCGACTCGACACGCTCCGGCGGCAGGGCGTACTCCCGCGCCTCCTCCCATATGCGCCAGTACGTCGACGAGCCGACGACTCCCCCACGCTCGTTCCCGAACACGCGCCCCTCCTTGGCGGTCCCGAACTCCTTCAGGTGGGCACGGAGGATCGCGACCAGGACAGGCGGGATGGGGACCGGCCGGTCCGAGGACGCCCCCCCGCGCCTTCAGTCCCCGGCGGTCGTGCCGCTCCCCGGAGTCCGTCCACTGCTTGCCGGAAACTGGACGCGTCTCCCGCAACGTCAGCGTGCCCCAACCCATCTCCGGCAGGTGGCAGTCCGACCGCCTCAGTCCGACCGCTTCAGCGGGCCGCAGGCCCGCGTAGTACAAGACCGCGTAGAAGGCCACCAGGCGGCGCCCACGGCAGCGATCCCACGATCCGACGTACGAGACAGCCGTGAGCAACTGACGTGCCTGTACGGCGTTCACGAGGACACGGCGGTCCACCACGTCGTTCGAGCCGACATGCTTGCGGCGGGCGCGCTGAAGCGGGTTCTCCGGGAGGTCCCCCGCAACGACGGCGTGTTCGAGGGCGGTGTTCAAAGCGCGGCGGCGCCGCTTGTACGTATCGCTCGCGGCTGGGGTGCCGTCCAGCTTGTAGCTGAGGCGGTACAGCACGTCTTCGAACACCTCGGGGTCGGCCAAGTCACCCAACGGCCGGTCGGTCGTGGTGATCCAGTCGTACGCGGCCTTGAGTTCGGCCGGCGGTTCCTCCCCAGCGTTTGCGGGCACGACCCCCCACCTGAAGGCAAGCCGAAGGGTCTCGTCGCCGGGAACGCTGTCTCCGCGCTTGACCATGGCGAGCGTCACGGCCGCAAGGCCGTCCGCCATGCCCTCACGGGTCTTGGCCGCGCCCGTTCGCCACCGCCCGGCCACGTACTTCCGGCAGAACTCGAACCACCGCAACGGCGGCTCGGCGTCCGCTGCTTCGGCAGCTTCAGCCGCCGCACGCACCTCGGACTCAGGTAGCCCCGATTCAATCTCGAACGCTTCACCGCGTCGGTTCATGGCCTGCCACAGCTCGGACCGTCGGCTCTCCGCGAGAGCAGACGTGGTGAACGTGTCGCCGTGCACCTGTCCGGCGACCACCCACCGGAGGCGCCACGGGCGGGACTTGCGCCCGGTCCTGGACACCTTCCACAGCTTGACGTCGAAGGAGTAGCCCGGCCGGGCCGACCCACGAGGGCGCCCGGCAGGGGTGTCGTTCTCGGCGCTCACGCAGCGTCCTCCCGCTCCGTAAGCCAACGTTCGTACTCGGACCGTCGGATCCGCACGTCGCCGTTCGGGAGCTTGATCGAGCGGGGCCCCTTACCGAGCTGGCGCCACCGGTAGAAGGTCGACGGGGCAACCTTCAGATCGGCGATGACCTCCTTGACGGTCAGCTTTTCGTCCTGTGTACGGGCGCTCATCCCGCGATCCCTTCGCCTTCGTCCGCACCGGACAGGCCGGACAGCTCCAATTCCGACTGTCCGGGGTGTTCGTACTGGTCAGAGGGGGTAACCGGACAGCCGGACAGTGCGGACACCTCTTGGGCGCCCTCTGTCCGGGTCTCGGTGTCCGGGTAGTACCGGCCGCCGGGGTCCTTG
This sequence comes from Streptomyces ossamyceticus, assembly GCF_001418475.1. Lineage (GTDB taxonomy): Bacteria > Actinomycetota > Actinomycetes > Streptomycetales > Streptomycetaceae > Streptomyces > Streptomyces ossamyceticus. The sequence continues at coordinate 4,802 of NZ_LIQX01000154.1, forward strand.
GTGAGCTGTCCGGCGTCGGCCATGCGGTTGCAGGTGCGGCGGATCGTGTCGAGGTCGACGTTCGGCAGTTCGCCCGCCATGTCCTTGGGCCTGGCGCCGGGGTGGGCGCGGACGTAACGCAGGATCGTGGCGCGGGTGTCGCTGACGGTGTGGTCGGTGACCGGTCCGTCCAACAGGTGCCAGGCTCCGGAGGCGGGTTGGAAGCTGAGGGCGTACTCGGCTTCGTCAACGTCGCGGCCGGTGACGTGCAGGATGCCGTCTGCCTGTCCGCGGGCGCGCTTCAGCACGAGTGTGGCGTCAGCGGCTCCGGCGATGCCGTTGGTGCCGGAGACCTCGGTGAGGAAGTCCTCGGAGCCTGCCTTGCGCACGTGGTGCACAAGGACAACGGCCACGCCGTAGTGGTCGGCGAGCCGCTTGGCATAGCCGACTGCGACATAGTCCGCGTCGTACGCCGACACCCCTGCCGGGGATTGTCCGCGCATCTTGGCGAACACGTCGATCACGACCATGCGCGCGTCGGGGTTGCGCTCCAACCACTGGGCGACGGCTTCCATGCCGCCCTGGGGGAAGGGCGGGCATTCGGTGACCAGGGTGAGCCCGGCGGGGGCTGGCTGTCCGCCCAAGAGCTTGCCCATGCGGGTCTGGAGACGGCGCGGGGTGTCTTCGAGGGCGAGGTAAAGCACAGGTCCGCCCTGGACGGGCACGGAGTCGAACGCGTTGCCTCCGGCCGCGACCGACAGGCCCAGACCGAGGGAGAGCCAGGACTTCCCGACCTTGGGCGGTCCGGCGAGCACACTGACGCCTTCGGCGAGGATGCCGGGCACGGCCCATTTCGGCTCGGGGAAGTTGGCGGCCATGAGCTGATCGGCTGTCCATGCGGTCCGGGGGCGCTCCCGCTTCGGCGGCGCCGGACGGGCCGGTTGAGGGTCGCTGGGCACGGAGTACAGGTGCAGGGGCGGGATGGGGTTGGCGCTCATGCGGCGACCGTCCGGGGGCGTCGTGCTCCGGCTCGCAGGCCGGAGGCGATGGTGCGCTGTGCCTCGCGCTCGCCCTGGCCGACACGAAGCCCGGCGGACAAAAGCCAACCGGTCACGTCTGCCTCGCTCAGCTCTCCCCCGGCTACCAGCTGTCCGAGGGCGACGGACGCGAGGTAAAGGCTGGTGTTGTGCTCGTTCTCACCGGAGTTGGTCACGCGGGCCAACTCGCCGTTGACCGCGGCGTTCAGGAACGCCGTGCGCCGCCCGTGGCCTCCGAGGGCGACCGTGACGGGTCGCTGCGGGGGCAGCGGAGCCGGGCGCAGCAGTTCGGCGAGCCAGCCCGGCAGCTGCGCCACGGGCACGTTGTGGACGACCTTGTAGGGGTGCCCATCGAAGGTGCTGCCCGCGCCGACCACCAGTCCGCCGACGGCGCGCGTGTCGACCTTCCAGCCCAACCCGCGGGCGCTGTCTCCCGCAGTGTTGCGCAGGGGCTCACCCTCGGGGGTGGCGAAGTACATGTGCGTCCCGCCGCTCCAAGTGCGCACCGTGTAGGTGTTGCCGGGGAACGGCTGGCCGTGGCGGGCACAGAGTACGGCGAGCACATCGGCGCCGTCGGTGACACCGTGCGCGGCCCATTCCGCCGGCGGGGTGTCGTCGGAGTGCTTGGGCCTGTCCAGGTCGATGACGATCAGGCAGGACGGGCCGGTGGCGATACCGACGTTGTAGGGGGCGTGCGTCCAACACCGGGTGATGCGGTCCGGGTCCGTGGTGGCCCGCTGCTCCCACGCAGAGATGGCGGGGCGCTTGTCTCCGGGCCGGAGGGGGAAGACGTGCCAGTCTCGCGACGCTGCGTCAAGCGCGGCGGTGAGCTGGGCAGAGCCGTCCGGGTACGGCATGCTGGTGATCTCCTGTTCTGTCTTCGGACGGGCAGGGAGAACCGCGGCGGCGGGCGACCTTGCTGGGGAGTCCCGCCGCCGCGGCGTTGCTACAGGTCGTCGGTGTCGTCGATCGGGCCGGAGTAGCCGAGAGGGCTGGAGGCGCTGTGGGCGCGTTCCAGGGCTTCGGCCATGGCGGTGGCGTGCGTCTCCGCCTCGCGTAGGGCCTCGGAGACGGCGAGCGCGTGTTCGGTGGGGGTGCCGTGGTCGGCGGTGAGGTGTCCGGCCGTGTAGAGATCGGCCAGGGCGGTGCCGATCTGGTCGAAAGCCTGCGGCAGCCGGTGCGCGAGGGTCCCGAAGGCGCCGATGGCGCGGTACACGGTGCCGGGGTAGGCGATGCCGGGACGGCGGTCGCGCGTGCGCTGGGTGGCGTGGTTGAAGGCACGCACCGCCTCAGCGGCCTTACGCGGGCACTCGTTCGGCTCGATGTTGCGGCTGGTCATGGATGTTCCTCTCAGGGTCAGAAGGGCGGTTCGTCGCTGTAACCGTTGGCGGCCCACGGGTCGGGGATGGTGCCGCGGCGCCGGGGGAACCAGCGGGGCAGGCTCGGCAGGGGCAGCAGGACCCAGCGGCAGTGTTCGTTCCAGCACTCGCAGGGCTCCCAGTCGGTACCCGCGTACTCGCCGGTGTCGTAGTCGCCGTAGTCGTGCTCGATGCCGCCAACCCCGTCGCAGTTCGGGCAGTCGGGGCGGGGCGTGTCGGTGAGGATCAGCGCCGGGCGCGGCAGGGTGGCGCGCTGAATACGCAGTCGGGGCAGCGTGCGGCAGTTCATACGGACTTTCTCTCGGCGCTGGGCAGTTCGGGCAGCCCGGCGGTTTCCAGTGCGGTGAGGTCGAAGCCGGGGAGCGTGGCGCGAGTGACGAGTGCCTGAGCGAGTTGTTCGGCGTAGGCGGCGCCCGTGCGGGCCACCTCGATCTGCGTGGTGGCGCGGAGGGTTTCGACGCGTTCGATGTGGGCGCGTTCCTCACGGCGGTCGCTCACGTGCCGCTCGTAGGCGACGGTGTCGCGACGGTCGGTGCGCCAGTACCGGGCGGCGAGCCCGTACGTGATCGCGGTGGCGAGCGCCCACAGCAGCAGCGGCAGCGAGATCCCGTCGGCGTATCCGGCGACCCCGGCCAGGGCGAGCCCGCCGGAGGCGGCGAACGCGGTCCCGGCGAGCACGCCGTCACCGGAGCGACCGAGGGAGGCGCAGGCGCCGGCCGCCGCGGCTCCGAGGGACAGCACGGTCATGAGCGCGGCGTTGCCGAGGGAGTGTTCGGCGCCGTTGGCGTTCCAGATGCGGGCCAGGATGAGCACGGTGGATGTGGCGATGGCGGGCGCCGCCTTGGGCGCGATGATGGCGAGCCAGTGCCGGGCGATGATCTGTTCGTTCATGGCCGGACTCCTCAGAGACTCTGGATGGCGTCGATGACGGCGGCGGTGAGTTCGTTGATGGGGCCGGATGCGCCGGTGGAGGCGAGGAAGAAGCCGAAGGCGGCGGCGGTGAACGCGGAGCCGTAGCCGAGGGACTTGGAGCGCAGCAGGAAGAACAGGACGAGTCCGAACAGGGCCACGAGCGAGACGGTGACGGCCACGGGCGGAGCCTCCTTCGAGTGGTGTGTGCGGGTGGTCAGTTGATGCCTTCGCGGTAGATCCGCTGGGCTCGGTTGAAGAGCCAGCGCCCGGCGCGTATGCGCTTGCCGGTGGCCTTGCAGCGGCGGCAGTTCTTGCCTCGCTTGGGGCGTCCCTTGCGGTCGGTGGTGGTGGCGAAGCCGAAGCCGTTGCACGTGCGGCAGGTGCCGAACGGGCTGGCCGCACACAGAGCGCTGTAACTGAACGTGACGAGCATCAGGCAGGCGATAGCAAGGGCGATGGGGGTCATCGGGGGCCCTTTCTCGGGGTTTCCGGGGTTTTCGCAGGTGGGGTGCTATGCGCTAGATGGCAGATCAGGTGCTATGTGGGGTGCTAGCGGGGGTGCTACCGGTAGCAGGTGAGCCCGCTACCGGTAGCGGTCCGGCGGGGCTAGGCGGCGCCTCGGTTTTCGTCACGCTCCGCAATTGCCTTCGTGAGGTCGTCGCGGACGATGCCGCGGCGGGTGGTGCGCTCTCCGTCGTCGGTCGTCCCGGCCACGCCGGTGGTCTTGATGCCGTGCGGCTTGAGGGCGCTGGTGACGTTCTCGCCCTTCCAGCCGCCGTAGACCTCGGGGCGCAGTTCGGCGAGCCTGGCGGCGATCCGCTCGTTCCATACGCGCTTCTCCGACGGCGGAACGACTGCGGCCACGTCGGCAAGCAGGTCGTACGACGGGCCCGACGGGCTGTCCGTGTCTTCCCCGAGGGCGTGTCCGGACAGGGTTCCTTCGGCCTTGCGCAGGGCGAGCGCGCGCTGAGCGATGGCGTTGGTGGCCGGGTCGTCCAGGTAGGCGGTGCGGACCACGACCGGGAGCGCGGTGGCGCCGGCGAGGTAGCCGTTACCGGCGTCGATCTCCGGGCGGAACGACGTGGCGCGCACGCCGTTCTTGTACGCGCTCGTACCGAGGATCATGTCGTTCTCGACCTGTCCGGCGACCTTGAGAGCGAAGCGGATGGAGACGTTGCCGCTGATGCCGGTCGGGAGGGAGTCCTTGTCCGGGCGCTGCGTGGCCAGAACGAGGATCACGCCGAGGGCGCGACCGAGCTTGATGATGAACTCGGCGTCGTCACCAGCCTGTTTGCCGTACTTGGGGTGGGCGAACAGGTTCTGGCACTCGTCGAACACGCCGACCAGCGGCCACAGCTTCAGCGAGCGCTTGTCGGCGATGGCGCGGGTGACGCGCTTGTCCGGGCACAGGTCCCGCGGGAGCTTCTTGATGGCCGCGGCCCGGCGCATGACTTCCTCGCGCAGCAGCTTCAGGGAGTCGGCCGCGTACCGGATCGAGTCGTCGTCGATGCCAGAGACGAACCGGTGGCTGACGCATTCGAGGGAGTCCAGGTCACCGGTGCCCTTGTTCTCGTGCAGCCACAGTTCCACGCTCGGGTCCAGGGCGGCGCCGCAGGCCAGCACGCGCACGGAGGCGGTCTTGCCCTGGCCGGGCAGCGAGCCGACCAGGATGTTGTGCTGGATCATCGGCACCGACTGGGCCCGGCCGCGCGGGTCGATGCCGAACGGGACGCGCTTGAAGATGTCGTGCTTGCGGACGTTGGCGAGAGCCCACTTCACAGTGCCGGTCTTGGACAGGTCCCTGTCCCCTACCCACAGGATGAGTCGCCCCTCGTGCTCGTTGGGGTCGGCGTCGGGCCACACGCAGCCCAGCGGGCGACGCAGGCCGGAGGCGAGCCGGGCGCGCCGGTCGGCCACGTCCGCGACGGTCACGCCCAACGGCAAGTCGATGTCCGCGCGCCAGCCCGGACCCTCGCGGGTGATCGGGGCGACGAACCGGATGCCGTCCTGTCCCTTGGCGACCGCCGATGCGATCTGCCCGATACCGATGGAGGCCATGGCCTTGACCACGATGTCGCTGGTGAGCTTCTGTACCTCGGTCTTGATGACCGCGCGGGTAGCAAGAGGCGCATCCGCCGGCGCGCCCAGCCAGCCCAGCGTCAGCACGGTGACCGCGGCGGCGATGACCTGTGTCATCAGCTCCGCCCCGAACACCAGGAAGAGGCCCATCACCAGGGCGGACAGTCCGCCAAGGATTGTGATGAGCATCCGCAGGCGTACCCGGCGGTCGCGCTGCCGGGACAGCTTCAGGTACAGCTCGGAGTTCTCGCGGCGCGCCTCCGCCTGCCGGAGCGGCTCGCCCTCTGCGTCGACCGCCCAACGGCCGATCCTGCCCAGGGTGTTGACCAGGCCGTTCGGGGAGCGCCAGATGAGCTTGGGCATGTACAGGAACGGCACGCGGACCGCGTGGAAGGCGATGGTGTGCCAGACGTGCCCGGCCAGCCAGCCCATCGCGTCCTTGAACTCCGCGCTCGACTTCATCCACACCGGGATGATGTCCAGCCGCTTGGAGTCGCGGATGCGGTCGATCAGACCGGGGCCCGACCGAGTCGGTGCCGGGCGGTCGACCAGAGTCGGGCCGGAGTCGTCCGACTCCCCCTCGCTCGGGTCGGCCGACTCGGTCGGCTTCGAATCGGCTGGCTGGTCGGGCGCGGAGTCGGGCGACGCGTCGGAGGTGGGGTCGGCCGCTTCGGTGCGGGCCGATCGTGCCTTGTCGAGGTCGACCACGTCGCCCTTGGAGTCGGTGGCCATCTCGGCTTCGAGCCTGTTGAACAGTTCGTTGTCGTCGTCGGGGTGCTTCACTTGGGGTTCCTTCTTTCGGAAGGGATGCGGGGCCCGGCCGCTGCTTTGGTCGGTTGAGACCGGGCCCCGTGCTGAGCGGGTCAGGCGGCGCGCTGTTCTTCGGGGTAGGCACAGGGGACGCACATCCCGAGCGAGGTCGGGATGCAGTAGCTGTAGGTGAATCGGCACTGCGGGCAGGTGCGGCGGGCGAGCATCGCCAGGGCGAGCGCGCCCCACTTGCGCGAGGTCATCGGCCGGACCGGTTTCGCGCAGTCGATGCGGTAGAGGTAGGCGACCTGGACGCCAGACTTGCGGCCCCGGTGGCGGCGCATCACCTGCGCGGCGACCGGCTGTCCGCCTGGCCGAAGGCCCTTCTCTCGCAGCTGTCGGCGGGTGGCGTAGCCGTCCGGGGCGAACCGCCACGGGTAGGTGGGGATGCCGAACCGTGTACCGGAAGGGTCGAAGCACTTGGCGTAGGTGGACATCAGGCGGCCACCGCCCGGTTCTGACCTGCGGCGGCGAGGAAGCGCCGGCCGATCCATTCGCTGTATGCGGGTGGGATGGCCTCGGTGAGTTCCTCGCGGACGTCGGTCCACGTGATGCACATCGCCTGCTGCATCTCCGGAACCGTGGCCTTGCCGCCGCCGTTGCCGTACGCGGCCACATACGGCCCGTCGCGGTAGACGCCGTGCCGGTAGCCACGCACGTATCCGCGGTGGCGCGGGTGAGCCGGTTGAGCCACGGTCCAGCGACCCAACTCGAAGTTGCGGTGGCGCAGCACCCCAAGCCCGAACATCTCGCCGCACAGGGACAAGTCCTTGCGGATCTTGGCCCGGCCGTTGGGTTGCTCGATCACATACGGCAGGCCGGTGGCGTCCAACAGCTCCCGCGTGGGTGCCACGAGGTCGTTGTGTGCGCCGCCCCAGCCCTGGGACCGGTTCGTGCCCACGGTGAGCGCGCACTTGTCCTGGCAGGGCGGTGAGGCATGCACCAACGCGTACCGGCGGATGCGGCCGGAGCTGATCAGCCCTGCGAGGTATTCGAGGGCGTCACCACGCTGGTAAGGGAAGGGGTAGTTGGGCCGCTCGGTGATGTCCGCACCGTCTACGGCGAACCCTGCGCGGTGGTAGCCGACCGCTGCGCCGCCGGCGCAGGAGAAGAGGTCCAGCAGACGGGGCCGGTTCATGCTGCCACCCCCACGACCGGCGCGTCCGCGCGGGCGCCTGTACGGCCAGCGCGCCGCCCGGTGACCGTGGCGAACAGCCGACCCAACCCCGCCCGGCGAGTACCGGCGCGCGCCTGCTTGGCCGCGTACATCGCCTCATCCGCACGGCGCAGCAGCGCGGACAGGTCGTCGTCGGGGAAGTCGGCGGCACGCACCCAGCCGAGAGAGACCGTGGTGTGTACGGCGGGGTCCTGGCCGTCGACCGGGCGAGCGAGCACGCCGTGCAGCACGGCGAGCATGTCTCCGGCAGTGCCGTGGTCATCAATCAGGACAGCGGCGAACTCATCGCCCCCGAGCCTCCCCGCCACCCCGGACCGGCCGACGTGGTGGGCGAGCCGGTCCGCAGTCGCCCTCAACAACGCGTCCCCGGCCGCGTGCCCGAAGGTGTCGTTGATCTGCTTGAACTTGTCGACGTCGGCCAGCACCACCACCGCGCGCGGATCCCTCAACAGGGCAGTGGCACGGCGGGTGAATGCCTCGCGCGTCCGCAGCCCCGTCAGCGGGTCACGACGGGCGACGGTCAGGCGCCGCCGCAGCCACAGCGTGTGGGCCGTCCAGCCGGAGGCGACCGGAGCCGCCGCGGCCAGCATAGTCATCAGGGTGTTCATGCCGCCGCCCCCTCGGTGCCTTCGTCATCGCCATCGACGGAGTGCAGGCGGCGCCCCTCAGCCCGCTCGTTCAGCAGCAGGTCACGCAGGACACGGGAGTTCGCGGCAGAGCAGTGCAGCGTGGTGCGGATGGCTTCCGCGTTGATCGCGTCGTCCGTCCAGTCGGCCGTAGCATCGCGTGCCTCGGTGAGCAGTTCCGCCGGGGTCCGCGGCGCCTTCGTCGCCTTGCCCTTGGTGCTGGCCGGGCGCTTGCGCGGCGGCTTGGGCGCCTCTGGCTTCGGCTTCTCCGTCTCCTTCGGCGGCACGGGCGGAACGTCCTCGCTCGCCGGGGCAAGCTCACCCAGCTTCAGCAGCACGCGTTCCGGGCGCGGAGTCTTCGACCGCCACCGCCGACCGTGCTCCTCACGGAGCCGGGCACGGGCCAACTGCCGCTCACGCTCCCGCTTCAGCGCCTCGGAGTAGGACGTGATCTCCCACAATGTCATCCGGCGCCACAGACCGAACGTCGACAGCGGGGCCAGCATCCACCGGGAGAACCGCACCTTCTCCATCCGCCGGCCGGTCGCGGCGCCGATCCGCACGGCGTAGATGTGCGCGCCGATCTCGGAGAACACCACCCACAGCAGCGGCATCGTGCCGTGTGCCACCTTCGCCCACAGCGACTCACCAGCGGCGACGTTCAGCCCGCACGTGATCAGCGTCAGCGCCCAGGGCACGAACCGCACCCAGGCAAGCGCCATGTCCATACGGATCAACAGCAGGTTGGCCACGGTGAACACCGGAATGGCCACGTCGATCCCGACCGGCAACATCCACGGCTCACCGAAACCCCATCGGGCGGCAGCAGAGGAGACCGCGTCGAACGAAGCGATCAGGCCCAGGGCCCCGACCCCGGCCGCGGCGAGCGCGCCCAGTCCGGCGAGCCCAATCTCCGGTCGCGTCAGCGGCGGCACCGCCAGACGCTCAGTGCTCTGCATCGTCGTCATGCCGCACCCCCGGCCACGATCAGGGCCGCAAGGATGAGCAGCGCGCCACCTGCGCAGATGAGGTCAACCGCACGGCGCAGACCCCTGAACTTGGCCACCGCGAGGCGGGAAAGACCCGCGATGTCCGTGCTGAGACGGCTCTCGTGCAGCTGGGCGGTGATCTCCTCAGCCGTGAGAGTCGCCCACAGCGGGAAGCCGTGCCGGCCGCGCAGGTTCGGGCGCACCGCCCGCAGCAGCAGACCCGCCGCAGCGACCAACAGCGCCATGCCCGCGCCGCCCACCACATAGGAAGCGGTGTTCAGCGGCATATCCTTGGCGACCGTCCAGGCCCCGGCCAGCACCGCGCCGACGAACGCCAGCAACAGAGCGGTCTTGTTGTCGGTCCGCGCGATCTCGGCCTTCACCTCAGCGTGCGCGGCCGCCAGCTTTGTCTCCGGGGTGCTCATGCCGCCGCCCCCTTCCGGGACGACCGGCGGCGCCCGGTCGGGCGCGCCAACGGAACGACGTTAAACAGATCCGGCGCGTGCGCCTCGATCACCTCAGCGGCGATACGGGCCACGTCGTCCGGCAGGTTGCTGTACTCGGGGTCGGCCAGGATGTCGCGCGCCGCGTCCAGACGGGCCGCGCGCTCCTCCTCCGTCTCGCCCTCGGCCCCGAGCCATAGCTCAACCGGGGTGCCAAGGGCGAGTTCCACGAAGTCCTCTACGGATACGGCCTGTTGATGACCGATGTACGTGCGCATGGACGTTCTCCTGAATCGATGGGCAGGGAGAACCGCGGCGGTGGGCGACCTTGCTGGGGAGTCCCAACGCCACGGCAATGCCACACCTTGAAGCGTGGTGTGTATTACCTACCACTCACGTTGGCAGATCGGTTCCGGGTCGTCAAGCGCTCTGTCTTTGAACCCCGGACCGCTGGCCTGCCGCGCGGTGATGACTCAACCCTCGCCAAAGAGAGGAGAGTTGGGGAGCGTGCACTTGGGGGTGCACTCGTGCACCCCCAAGTGCAAACCCTCTGCACCCCGTAGCTGACCTGCGTAGAGTGACGTTGAGTCAAGCTGGTACTACGGCCACTCTCGGGGGTGCGATGGCAGACCGGAACGCAAGGCTGGCCGTGCTCATGCAGGAAGCCGACTTCTCGCACAAGTCGCTTGCCCGCGCCGTGGTCGCCTCCGCCGCTCGGTCAGGCGAGGAGATCACCTGTGACCACACGTACGTGACCAGATGGCTCAAGGGTTCCATCCCGCGCGGCAGCATGCCGCAGTTCATCGCCGACGCGATCGGGCGCAAGTTGGGGCGTCACGTCACGATCGATGACACAGGGATGGGCGAAGCGGCAGTGTCGGCGATCAAACCGGAGTTGGGACTTGACTTCGCGGACAAACCGGAGAGCACAGCCAAGACCGTGACCGACCTTTGGCGCGCCGACCTGGCCGACGCCGAGACGCTGGTCCGGGCATTGCCCGATTCAGAGGCTTGGAGCGCTGCATCCCTGCGCTGGATCGTGGCACCTCCGGACGGCGAACTGACGCGACAGGGCAATCGGGCGGTCGGCGCCGTAGACGTGGAAATGGTGCGCTCAACCACCGATGCGTTCAGCATGCTTGACGGGAAGTTCGGGGGTGGCCATGCCCGGAGAGCGCTGATTCAATACCTACACACGGACGTGCGACCTATGTTGCACGGGACATATTCCGATGTCGTGGGCAGGCAGCTTCACTCTGCTGTCGCCGAAGCGCTCTTGCTCGCCGGATTCATGTCGTACGACAGCGGATTGCATGGCATAGCGCAGCGCTACTTTATCCAGGGTCTTCGCATGTCACAGACGGCCGGTGACAGGCTTCTCGGCAGCAGCATTCTCTCTGCGATGAGCCATCAGGCGACGTTCCTGGGGCGGTACCGGGATGCCGCGACTCTCGCCCGCGCTGCATACGCAGGCCCGGCCGGCAGCCTGGGACCAACGATGGCGGCGCATCACATCGCGATGGAAGCGCGGGCTCTCGCCCGCCTCGGAGACGGGCGCGGCTGTGACCTCGCTCTTGCAGAGGCAGAACGCAAGCTCAGCCAAAGGACAATCGACAGCGATCCGCCATACATCGCCTACTTCGATGAGGTGGAACTCGCAGCCGAGATAGGCCATTGCTTCCGTGATCTGGGGCGCTCGATCGAAGCAACGGAGCGCGGTGCAGGCTCCATTTTCGGCGATGGCCTCAACAACCGAAGTGACTTCTTTGCGACCATGGTGCAGGCCGAGTCCTACCTCATCCACGGCGAGATAGGCCGTGGTTTTGAGTTCGCGCTGAGTGCGCTGCGACTTGGCGAGGGCTTGAAGTCGGCACGCTGTGTTCAGTACGTGCGCGAGTTCAGAGGGCGAGTCTCGGACGGGATGAGGCGGGCCACGGAGTTCCGCGAATTCCAGGAACAGGCCCGTGGCTTCCGTCTCTGGCACCAGACCACCTAAGGTGCCTTAGAAAGGCGCCCAGTCTCGGCGAGAGCCGCCTGAGCGCAGGCTTTCCACTCGCTTCTCAATTTCCTCGGCCGCACGTCGATCGGTGCCCGCGTTCTGCGAAAGCCAAGTGACCATCAGCAGTTCCCGGACACTCCGGAGGATGGAGTATCCAGCCCACTCCCGCACATCGAACCCATACCCGGCGACGAAATCAGTGTACTCAGCCTCTGTGTGCCAACCAAAGCTGTCATAGTACATGGCCGTCTGCATAAGGTCCCACTCACGCGGCCCCGTGGCAAAACCGTCCAGGTCGATAACTTTGGGGTTGCCGGTCCCATCATGAAGGACGTTGCCAACGTTGAAGTCTCCGTGCAGATGACCGGCCGGAAGCGCGAACTGAAGCTCACTGTACTCGGTAGACAAATCGTCGGCCATGGATCGGAGAAATTCGCGAGTAGTCTGCGGAATTACAGCCTGCTCCAAACGCTGTGCAACCTTATCGAAAGGCTTCAGGGGCGGTAGAGAGAAATGCGGCGGCCTCAAGTCGTGAAGGCGCCTTAGCAAAACACCCATCTCGCCTGTACTTGCGTACTTGTCTCCGTCAGCGAGCCCTTCCCAGAACGTCACGGGGTGCCCCTCGATGACAACCGGCTGTTTGGCCGATGTGACGAGTCGAGCCGCCGGATAATTCTCAGCAGCCAGCCATCGCGCCACGGCGACTTCTCTGCGCACGGAGGTAAGCCGATCGGGGCTCCGGCCGACCCGAGAGACAATACGTCCATGGTCCACGCGGAACACCGCGTGGTCTCCGAACCGCAGCAGCTCGATCCCGTCTGGGTCCAAGTCGGAAATCTCGCATGCCTTGCGCAGGATACTCGCTGCCGCATCCGCGTCGAATTCGGCCCGCTCGGTGGTCGTCATGCCGTCCTAGTCCTCCGCCCGTCGGGCAAGGCTCGGACTTCCCGCCCCTTCGCAGCGCCCTTACCGATGAGTCCCTGCCCCTCCATCTGCGCGATGGCGGAACGAACGGCGGTTCGTGACGCGCCGAACCGCTCGCACAGCTCCTTCTCGGTAGGGAAGCGGTCGCCGACCTTAACCCCCTCAGTCTTCAAGAGGTCAGTCACCCTCTCGATCAACGGACGTCGGTCCCCGGTGCCTACCACGTACCAGCCGGCGCCCTGGACGGATTCGATCAATCCTTCGCTCTTGAGCACTCCTAGGGCGCGCTCGATGGTGCTGCGACTGACCCTGTGATCGCTCATGAGCCGTGCTTGAGACGGCAGAGCCTCCGTGATCTCGCCTCCCTTGATCTTCTGGCGTAGAGAATCAGAGACCTCCAAGTACGTACCTCGCGGACTCGCCTGCGGCACGTGGCCTCCCCTTCCAATTACGTGGCGGCTTCCTCTACCAGCGTCCCACTCGCCTGGCTGACCGACACCTAGTGTCCCACCTGTCCGGCTGTCCGGTTACGCCTCTCACCTGCGTAAACACCCCGGACAGCCGGAACAGAGGCTGTCCGGGGTGTCCGGGTCCGGGAGGATGCACTCAGACGTCGCGTACGAGTCGAGGTCGGGGATACGACCGATTCACCAGGTCGACATGCACGCATGTCTCCCCGTTACTCGTAAGAGCTGCACCGGTCTCCCGCGCCAGGGCAGGGAAGAAGCGCCAGCCGTCCGGGGACTGGCTCGTTGTAACCCACTCGTAGCCCGGCCCCTGCCGCAGGGCCCACAGCACGAGACGGCGCCCCATGCCCTGCCTCTGCCATTCAGGGATCATCGAGATCTTCGCGATAAGACCACATCGGCACTCATGGCAGATGTTCCATATCAGGATCGCGTGCTCGATACCACCCCGATCGCATACCCGCAGAACCCTGGCGTCTGCAACCCCGCCGTTGGGGTAGTACAGGAAGAACCTTTCATCCCTTGGGTTGCTTAACTTGATCCACAACCATCTCAACTCGCCCACACGTTCCGGCATTTAACCCCCATGAGTCCGGTTAGTTAGACCGTACGATGCCCGACTGACAATGCTGATGCCCTGCCCCCGGTCAGATCCGTGAAACGGCTTCGGCTGACCGGGGGGGCGGCACAAATGAACCTCTGGATGGAGTGCCGTATGACGAACTCCGACAGCACTGGCAGCCCGGCGCCAGGCAGTGAACCCCAGACGAGTGCGGACGCCGTGGTGTATCAGGTCGTGGCGGCCCGTCGGATGCAGTGGGATGCGCTGCTGTGGCAGGTGCCAGCATTGAGCCTGACCGCCCAGGCATTCTTGTTCACCATCGCACTGGGGTCGGATAGCAGCAGATACGCACGCGTCATCGCATCTGCTCTGGCCATAGTGATGAGTGTGCTGTCGCTACACCTGATGGCCCGGCACCGACAAGCCGAGGTCACTGATGCTCACTGGCTCGCGGACTACGAGCAGCGCCATTTCGGCAATCCAGTACACGGACCAGTGTGGGCCCAGCGCCGGAACCAGACGCCAGCACCCCGTTTGCTGACCCGGTACCGGGCCTTCCCGGTTTGGATGACGGGACTGTCCGTCTTCGGCATAGCAGCGCTGACCACCCTGGCGCTCGCGCTGTTCGCGCCCAACGTGTTGTGCTAGCACCCCACTGGTGGACTACGTTCAGTGCTGTCCACCTGTCCAACTAAGCCTCTCACCTGCATAAACAGTCTGAACAGCAGAGAGTGCTGCCGTCCAGGCTGTCCGGCCACAGGCGCTGTAACACTCTCTGGGTGTTGCAGCCCGTCTGCGAGCCGACCTCTCGAATGCGTAGGAGACGGATTGCGCTCCGGAGTGTTGTCACCAACTGACCCATATGCCATCGGGTGAGAGACGGCGAGCAAGGCGCCGGCCCGCGGGGCTTACGGGAGTCGACCAGGACACATCCGAGACCTTGCATCCAGAGTCAGTGGCGAGAGCCTGTACGAGCGTGGCACCAATGCCACGATGCCTGTAGACATCCGCTACCCAGATCAGGACGATTCGAGGGCGCAGGGTGGCATCCTCAACCCCGTACGAAGACCCGTCGACGAGATCCCAACGGCGGTGTTCGTTAGTGTCGTGGGCGGCCACGTAGCCAACGATGCGCTCGTCTACTTTCAACAGATAGGCGCGGTAGTTGTCCGTAGACGCTTCAGGTTCACCTACGTGGGACCACGACGGAAAGTCGTAGCTGTCCTCCCTCTGCGGCAGACACGCCACTTGGTGGGCCAACCTCCGCCACGAGATGGGTGACTGCGTCGTGACAACTGCCAGGTCACCCCACCAGTCAAGTCCCTTCGGCACTCGAACGCCTAGGGCCCAGGACGCATGATGCACGCGGTGGACCTTATCTTCGTCCCCGATATCCCGAAGGCGCATGCCGCAGGGGCACTTGTCACTACTCGGCGTCTCCAACTGCTGGAACTGGACTGGGATCGCTCCACGGCTCAGGTCCTCGCCACCGCCTCCTACCCAGGGCCGGAGGGGTGCATCATCCAGGTCGACGTAACCGGTCCAGCGGTCTACCCACCCCGGATACTGCTCGGGGAACATCTCCCGAATCTGCTTCTGAGCCGCTGGCAGTGTGGGGCGAACCCATACGCTGCCAGCTGTCGCCCGGCCGTTGAGGCGTAAGCCGGACTTGGATGCCTGAGCTCGCAGGAACTTCAGGAACACTCCGGGAGGCGAATCGAAGTCGACTCCGCGGATCAACTCACGTTCACCAGGAGCAAGCCACTCATCGACGGGCAGCGCGAGCCGCTCGGCGATGGCGTGCAGTTTGCTGTAGTCGTGTTGGAGCTCTGCGGCACGCAAAGCTTCGACCGTAGCCTCGACGTCTCGAAACCGAGCGCACAAGTCGATCCAACGAGGGCCGTTCCCCCAGTAGAAGGCCCCCAGGTAACCCTCGTACCGAATCCGGTTCATCGCCGCATCGCGCGCCCTGTCGACTGCTGCTAAGTAGTCTGCTGGCAGATCTCTTTCGTCGCCCCGTGAGTATTCGGCATCGACGTAGCTGTCTCGGTCAAGCTGGACGGTGGCGAACTGACGTGAGGGCCGGACATGGATCTTCCGTGCGTCCCGGCTGCTCGCATCAGCGACAAGGTGGATGGTCCGCTCGGTCATGCACTCTGCTCCATAGCTCTAGCCGGATCGGTCAGACCGATCATTCCTGTCCCTGCAAGCGTCGGGAAGGGCACGGACCTGGAACAACGCTTGACCGGCTCAATCACACTTCGGTGCCGGCATCCTGATTCTGTCTGACTGTCCGGTTACAGACGGGTTGCCCCCAAGGTGTTACAGCCCGTCGTCGAAGCCGACCTCTCAATGGGCGCAGGAGCCGGAGGCGACTTCCGATCCACCCCTGCCTACCAGCGGCTATCGCGACCACCTCCGCCGCACGCTGTGTCACCGCTTGCCCACTCCGGCTTCGCTGCAGGTCAGAGGCACAGGCAGCGTCAGCCGTCGCAAATCACCCCTAGACCTGTTGCGCTTGTTTCGAATATTGCGGATACTTCGATAGGTAAGGCAGCGCTGACCACCAAGACCCAGAACCACCACCACCGCCACCATGGCGGCTGTAGGCCCTGTTCGTCGCGCCAACGACAAACGACAGGGCCTACAGCCGTCACGCCAGCCCACCGTCGCGCCAACGACGGCGGACTATCACTGGCGCCCACCTACGGCTTCTAGGGGCGCACGAATGACCAAGATCGATATTCGTCCGGTGAAACTCCCAGACGACAAGCAGAAGACTGCAAACCATGCCCTCACCAGGGTCCGGGCCTACCTGGCAGAGCACCAAGAGGCTTCCCAGATCACTGTCACCGTTCAAGATGGAGGCGATCGTGAGCCATTGGCCCTCCCTCGCGAGGCTGTAGAGCTCCTCGCGTCCCTCTTGGCGCACCTTGGCGCCGGCCGGGCCGTGTCCATCGTTCCGTCCGATGCCGAGCTCACTACTCAACAGGCAGCCGACATGCTCAACGTGTCTCGCCCCTTCCTCATCGGCCTCTTGGATGCCGGAGAGATTGAGTACCGGACTGTTGGCTCGCACCGCAGAATCACTGCGTCGTCCCTACTGGAGTACCAGCGCAGGGACGACCACCGTCGCCGAGGTGTGGCTGATGAGCTCACCCAGCTCGGCCAGGAGATGGGAATGATCTAGGCCATGGCTTTCGTCGCCGTCTACGACGCCAATGTCCTGTATCCGAGCACCTTGCGCGACGTTCTCATTCGCGTCGCGCAGGCAGGCCTTGTACAGGCGAAGTGGACGGACCAGATCCTCGATGAGACCTTCCGCAATCTAAAGAAGAATCGGCCTGACCTGGATCCGAAGAAATTAGATCGTACGCGGGAGCTGATGTCAGGGGCGATCCGGGATGTGCTGGTCAAGGGGCACGAACCGCTGATCGACATACTCGATCTGCCGGATCCCGACGACCGGCACGTCCTGGCCGCTGCCATCAAAGCAAAAGCACAGGTGATCGTCACATCCAACCTGAAGGACTTCCCCGCCGAGAAGCTGTCTGTGTGGGATGTACAGGCCGTCCATCCAGACGCCTTCATCGAGGCGCAGGTCGACCTCTCTCCCCGGCTGGTATACGGGGTGCTTACGCAGATAGCGGATTCCTGGGAGAACCCGCCGAACGCAGTGGTCGCGGACGTGATCGATTCACTGGAGCGAGAAGGTCTGGTGGCGTCGGTAGCGGCGCTACGAGCCTTGACCTAGCTACCTTCTGACGCCCCTGCCCTGGCCAGACTGGTCAGGGCAGGGACGTCTCCGGGCACCAGCAGGCTTCGGCTCCTATGCACGCGACACACCTCCGACACACACTGCGTTGCCGACCATCCCTTGACCGGCTCCATAGCAGGTCAGAGGCCATACAGGAGCACAACCAGACAATCACTCCGGAGCCGTGTGCGCAGGTTCGAATCCTGCCGGGGGCACCTTGTATGAGGTGCCCAAAGACCCCGTCACCAGCGGAAACGCTGAGGCCGGGGTCTTCGTGTTTGTGCAGCCGTATGCCACTCGGAGCGGCTGTATGTCGAGTGCTGTGGACTATGCGTGGACTGGCCCCGGGGAAGGAAACCGCAGGTCAGCCCCGGAAAACGCCGAGGCCCCTGGACTGGAGTCCAGGGGCCATCGTGCCGCAGACGCGCGTGTCGGAGGTGTGTCGGGATCAGGGCCCGTCGCTGGGCTCGTCCCCCTCCTGGTCGTCGTCCTCACCGAGGAGTTCGGAGATCCGACGGTTGGCGACGTCCTGACGACCATCGAGGCACTTCGCGTACCGACTCAGCAGCACTTCGACGCTGTTGCCCGCGCGCTCCGCGACCTCCGTCGGGTCCACGCCGGCGTTGAGCCACGAGGAGAGCGCGGCGTGCCTCAGGTCGTAGGGACGAGCGGCCAGCGGGGACGCCACCTGTTCCGGCGTGAGCGCCAGGCGCCGCGCTTCGTCCCAGACACGCCAGTAGGTGGTGGAGGCGACCACTCCCCCGCGTTCATTGGCGAACATCCGGCCGTCCTTGGCGGTGCCGAACTCATTGATGTGGTCGCGGAGGATGCGGACGAGACGAGGCGGGATGGGGACGATGCGGGTCTCGTTCGCAGGACGGTTCTTGAGGCCCCGGTTGTCGTGAACTTCCCCAGTTCCGGTCCAGCGCTTTCCGACGGTCGGGCGCGTCTTCTCAAGGATCAGCGAACCCCATCCCGTTTCCGGCAACGTGCAGTCCGGGCGCCGCAGAGCCACGGCTTCCGCCGGCCGAAGCCCACCGAAGTACATGCAGGCGAAGAGCGCGACGAGGCGGCGCCCACGGGCCCGGCGGTAGCCACCGACGTACGAGACGGCAGTGAGGAGGTCTCGGGCTTGCTGCGGGTTCACGACTACCCGGCGGTCTACTTCCTTGGTGACCTTGGGCAGCTTCCACTTCACGAGCGTGACCGGGTTCTCAGGTAGCTCACCCAGTTCGACCGCGTAGGCGAGGGCGTTGAAGAGGACGGCGCGCTTGCGCCGCACCGTCTCGGCAGCCGCGGGTTCCCCGGAAAGCCTGAGTTTGAGCGAGTCGAGGACGCGACGGATGTCCGCCGGGTTCTTGAGCATGGCCAGCGGCAGCGAGGCTTTGGCCACCCACCGAAGAGCGTTCGCAACGTCCACCGGGGGCTCATCCGCGTCCCCGGCCTGGACTACGAAGGCCCAGCCTCGCAGAGCACGGCGCAAGACGTTGTCCGCCGGGCGCCCAGGGCGATCACCCAGGAGTTCAGTCGTGACGAGGGTCATGGTCTCGTTCAGGCTGTCGCGCGAGTTCGGAGCCGCATGCGGCCACTTCATGGCGACATACGCCCGCGCGAAGTCGTACCAGGTGCGGGACTGTTTGGCAGGAGCCATGGAGTCCGGCAGACCGGTTTCCGTGTCGAATGCCTCGCCCTTCTGAGCAGCCCGGAGAAGCTGCGCGCGGAAGTTGTCGGCGAGCGCCTTCGTCCGGAAGGTCTCGGAGAACGGCGGAACATCGCCGACCTTCCATCGGACGTCGTAGGACGGCGTCTTGTACGGCCGCTTCCGGATGCTCCATACCTTCACGTCATGCGACTTCACGCCGCCTCCCCGAGACCATGGAGCCATGCGGTGAAGTCACTGCGCCACACGCGGAGTTCACCGTTCGGAAGCTTGATCGCTTCCGGAGCCTGGCCCAGCTCGCGCCAGCGGTAGAAGGTGCGGCGGGAGACTCCGCCCAGCTCGGAGAGGATCTGTGGGACGGTCATCAGTTCGTCTCGTCGGCGGTCCACGCCGAGTCTCCTTCCGTGTCAGGGGCGCTTGCGGGCCGACGCGAGGTCGCGAACCAGGTCTCAGCAGCGGTCAGCCCGGTGCCGGCGAAGCGCCAGTGGGAGAGGACGAGGACGGTGTCCGGGTCGGGCAGGGGGTGGCCTGCTTCGGCGGCGCGGGCGCGGGTGAGGGCTTCGTTGTGGTCGGCGCGTTCCTGGCGGAGGGCGCCGAGGGTGACGGAGTAGGCACGGGACTTGGTGGAGAAGTGGCCGCGGAAGCCGAGCATGTGGGCCCACTTGCGCAGCCGCAGGTCTTCGAGTTCGGGGAGGGCACCGAGGTGCCAGCAGGTAAGGATCAGCTGTCGGGCGTGGTCGGTGACCTGGGCGCCGATGAGGTCGGTGATCGGGTTGCGGATGGGGCGGTCGAGGGTGCCGGCAGTCTCGGCGCCCTTGGTGGCGTACTTCGCGATGTAGGCGGCGACAGCGCGGCTAGAGAGCTCCGAGGTGCCCGCGAAGTCGGCCGAGCGGATGGGGCGAATGTCGAGCTGTTTGCCGAACCGGAAGGCGTAGGGGCGTCCGTCGAGGACGGGGCCGGGGGTCTCGGCGAGGCGGGCCGCCGTGCGGATGGCGTCGGTGAGGAGTTCGGTCGTGGCCCAGGGCGGTGGGGTGTCCTCGGCGCCTTCCGGGCCGTCGAGGCGGATGACGGCGTGGAAGTGGACGGCGCCGCGTCGCTGGTACTCGGCGACCTTGGCGTAGGAGACCTTGAGGTTGTGGCGGAGTTCCGTGCGGGTGAGGCCCGCGCGGGAGGCGAGTTGCTGGCGGAGGTAGGTGGTGAAGCGGGCC
>NZ_LIQX01000155.1 GCF_001418475.1 Streptomyces ossamyceticus
GGCGGCGCCGCCGAACTGCTGGACCGCCTGGCCGACCCGGAGCGTGAGGTGACGGCCGCGCAACTCCACGGCCTGTACGGCGCCTTGGCGGACCTCGACCCCGAACAGGTGACGCTGCCGGACGAGTTGCGGGCCGTGGTGGACGGTGAGGTGACGGTCGTGGACGCCGCCGACGCGGTCGTCGTCGACTCGCCCGACCTGCTGCCCTTCACCGCCGGTGTGCCGCTGCTGCCCGTACGGCCGTCCCGTGCGGCCGAGTTGGCCGAGCTGTTCCAGGTGCGGCGGCTCAGCGAGTCGGTGACGGGCGAGGTGGACTCCGAGGGCGCGGAGCACGACGTACCGGAGTCGGTGCGGATGCTGCTCGGGCCGGCCACCCCCGCGACCTATGTCGAGCACGAGGAACTCGTCGTCGACGGGGTCGAACTCGACTGGCGCCGCACCGGGGACGGTGTCCTGCACGCCGCGACCCTGGAGGGCGTCGCGGCCGGGCTGGCGTGGGCGGCGGGTCAGTGGCCGCGCCGCTTCGAGGTCGCGGCGCTGCTGGAGGACCCGTCCAGGACGGAGGAGTTGGCCCGCGACCGCTGGTTCGACTGACCGGGCCGGGTCGGTCGGACGGGTCCGTCCCGGTTGTCGCGCTTTGGTGCCGCTGCGGCAGGGGATGCGGATGTGACGTGCGCAACATCTCCGAAACTCATTCGCATCTCGTACAACTATTCGCCACACTCATGGATCTGATCACCCGAGCCGACCGGCTTCCCGTGAGCCCGGGGGTTCCCTTGAACCCCTGGAGTCTCCCGAAGCCCTCGGGCTCTCAGACCGACAAACGGATCTCGCGCGACATCGACCTGCCGTGAGGTCCCTTCCACGTGGGGAATACATTGCACAAGCGTGCCACTCTGGGTGTCATCACCGGCGCCCTGGCCCTGACCGCCTTCGTCGCCCCGGCCGCACAGGCCGACGAGAAGGTCGGCAACGTCAAGGTCTCCAACTTCGTCATCAACGGCGGCAAGCCCGTCGTCGTCGGTGCCACGGGCAAGAAGACGGTCAAGCTGTCCTTCTCCGTCACCGACAACTCCGGTGCGTGGCGTGCCGCCGCGCAGCTGTACCACGGCAAGAGCCTGGAGACCGCGGACAGCGCGGCGGCCTCCGGCGGCACCTGGATCAAGTGCAAGAAGGTCAGTTCCACGAAGTCGACCTGCTCGGCGAACTACACCTTCAAGGCCGGCGGCAACGCGGTCAACAAGGTCGCCGGCACCTGGAAGACCTGGGTGATCGCCCAGGCCAAGGACACCAACTTCATCCAGAAGGACAACGCCAAGTCCTTCAAGGTGCAGCGTGCCACGCAGCTCAAGGGCGCGGACGTCGCCCCGGAGCCGGTCGCCAAGGGTGAGACGGTCACCGTCACCAGCAAGCTGACCCGCGCCAACTGGGACGCCGGCACGAACGCCGCGTACGGCAACCAGTCGGTGACGCTGCAGTTCAAGGCGGCGGGCGCGTCCGCCTACAAGAACGTCAAGACGGTCAAGACGTCCGCCACGGGCGAGGTGTCCACCACCGTCAAGGCGTCCGTCGACGGCACGTACCGCTATGTCTTCGCGGGCAGCTCGGGCACGGCGGCGGCGACGGCCGTGGGCGACACGCTCGACGTGAAGTAAGCAGCGGGAACCCGCCGCCGCACGGTCGGCGGCGACAGGCCCCCGGTGACGGAGCCCCCGAACGGCCGGCGAACCCGCCGACGGCGGGGGCCCGTTCCGGTGGCTTCGTCGTTCCCGGGGAGAACGGGCGAGAACGTGCGTCGCGGAACCGCTACGCCTCCTCGTTGTCGGCGCGCAGGGAGTGGATCATGCTTCGCAGGATTCGGGACGCGTCCGACTGTTCGGGGGCGGTCAGGCCGCTGAGCATTCTCAGCTCCACGGAGCGGACCGCCGCGCTCGCCTTCTCCAGGCTTCGCCGACCCGCGGGGGTGAGTCGTGTGGGGAGCGCCTTTCCGACGGGTGCCTCCGTGGCCCTGGTCACGTAGCCATCCCGTTCCAGGGACTTGAGCAGCACGTTCATCGTCTGCCGCGTCACGAACGCGCCCCGTGCCAGTTCAGAGTTCGACAAGCCCGGTCGCTGCGCCAGCAGTTCGAGGCACGAGTAGTGCGTCACGTTCATGCCGAGCGGCCGCAGCACTTCCTCCATGGCCGCGCGCAGGGCGCTCGACGCCTCCTTGAGCAGGTAGCCCAGTGACGTCTCCAGGTCGACGCCGACCTCTTCTTGACTCATGTCAGTATTCTGACATAGCTTGCGTGTCAGGAAACTGACACGCTAGTCAAGGAGTGTCCTCATGCCCGCCACCGGTCCCGACTTCCTCTCGCTCCAAGTGCGCGACCTCGACGCCTCACAGGCGTTCTACGAGCGGTACCTGGGCGTCGTCCGCTCGCCGGCCGGCCCTCCGCACGCCGTCGTCTTCGAGACGAAGCCGATCGCGTTCGCCCTCCGCGACGTCCTTCCCGGCACCGACCTCGCGTCCGTCGCCCAGCCCGGCCTCGGCGTCGCGATCTGGCTCCACGCCACCGACGTCCAGGCCATCCACGACGCGCTCGCCGCCGACGGTCACCCCATCGTCTCCGCGCCGATCGACGGCCCCTTCGGCCGGACCTTCTCCTTCGCCGACCCCGACGGCTACCACGTCACGCTCCACGACCGCGCCTGATCGTGGGCGCGGGGCGACGGCCGGGCGGCCCCCTCGACGCGCGGGGGCCGCGCTACGCGGGGAAGCGGTGGTCCACCCAGCGCCACAGGAACTCCAGGGCCGCCGCCGAGCCCGCCGCGATCGCGACCGCCGTCCACGGCATCGTCGTCCCCACCAGGCGCAGCGCGAAGAAGTCCTGGAGCCAGGGGACGACGAGGACCAGGAGGAAGGCGCCGCCCATCGCCGCCACCAGGCCGAGCCGCCACCAGGTGTACGGGCGGGCGATGATCGCCAGCACCCACATGGAGATCAGGAAGAGGGTGAGCGTCGCCGCGCTCGTCTCCGCCTCCAACGCGCCCTCACCCGTGTAGTAGTGACGGGCGATCAGATACGTGGCGAACGTGGCCAGCGCCGCCAGCACACCGCCGGGGACGGCGTAGCGCATGACGCGGCGGACGAAGTGGGGTCGCGCGCGCTCCTTGTTGGGGGCGAGCGCCAGGAAGAACGCCGGGACGCCGATCGTCAGCGTGGAGAGCAGGGTGAGGTGGCGGGGCAGGAAGGGGTACTCCACCTGCCAGCACGCCACCAGGACGGCCAGGAGCACCGAGTACACCGTCTTCACCAGGAACAGGGTCGCGACCCGTGTGATGTTGCCGATCACCCGGCGGCCCTCCGCCACCACCGACGGCAGCGTGGCGAAGCTGTTGTTCAGCAGCACGATCTGGGCCACCGCCCGCGTCGCCTCCGAGCCCGACCCCATCGACACCCCGATGTCGGCGTCCTTGAGAGCCAGCACGTCGTTCACCCCGTCACCGGTCATCGCGACCGTGTGGCCGCGGGACTGGAGGGCGCCCACCATGTCCCGCTTCTGCCGCGGGGTGACGCGGCCGAAGACGGTGCCCGCGTCCAGCGCCTCACCCATCCCGTCCCGCTCGGCGGGGAGGCGGCGCGCGTCGACGACCACTCCCGTCAGGCCCAGCTTCCCCGCCACCGCGCCGACCGACACCGCGTTGTCGCCGGAGATGACCTTCGCCCGGACGTTCTGCTCGTCGAAGTAGCGCAGGGTGTCGGCGGCGTCGGGGCGCAGCCGCTGTTCGAGGACGACGAGGGCCGTGGGGTGGGCGTCCCGCGCCACCTCCGGGTCGTCGAGTTCGCGGGTCACCCGAACCAGCAGCAGGACCCGCAGCCCCTCCTCGTTCAGCCGTTCCGTCTCGGTGAGGGCCGGGTCGTCGTCGGGGAGGAGGACGTCGGGCGCGCCGAGCAGCCAGGCGCTGGACTGGCCGTCGCCCTCGCTGAGGCGTGCGCCGCTGTACTTGCGGGCGGAGGAAAAGGGCAGCGCCTCGGTGCAGCGCCAGTCCTCGCTGTCCGGGTAGGCGTCGATGATGGCCTTCAGGGACGCGTTCGGGCGGGGATCGGACTCGCCGAGCGCGCCGAGCACCTTCCGGACGTACGCCTCGTCGCTGCCGTTCAGCGGGCGCAGCCCGGTGACGTCCATGCCGCCCTCGGTCAGGGTGCCCGTCTTGTCCAGGCACACGGTGTCGACGCGGGCGAGGCCCTCGATGGCCGGCAGCTCCTGGACGAGGCACTGTTTGCGGCCGAGGCGGATCACCCCGATCGCGAAGGCGACGGAGGTGAGGAGGACCAGCCCTTCGGGGACCATCGGGACGATGCCGCCGACCGTACGGGCGACGGAGTCCCTGAAGCCGTTCTCCTTCACCACCAGCTGGCTGATGATCAGGCCGATCGCCGTCGGGACCATCATCCACGTCACGTACTTGAGGATCGTGGAGATACCGGAGCGCAGCTCCGAGTGGACGAGGGTGAAGCGGCTCGCCTCCTCCGCCAGCTGCGCCGCGTACGCCTCGCGGCCCACCTTCGTCGCGGTGAACGCCCCGCCGCCCGCGACCACGAAGCTGCCGGACATCACCGGGTCGCCGGGGTGTTTGACGACCGGGTCGGCCTCCCCGGTGAGCAGCGACTCGTCGATCTCCAGGCCGTCCGTCTCGACGCACGCGCCGTCCACGACGATCTTGTCGCCGGGGCCGATCTCGATCAGGTCCCCGAGGACGATCTCGGAGGTGCCGACCACCGCCGCGACCCCGTCCCTGCGCACCGTCGGCTTCGCCTCGCCGATCACCGCGAGCGAGTCCAGGGTCTTCTTCGCCCGCCACTCCTGGACGATGCCGATGCCGGTGTTGGCGAGGATCACGAAGCCGAACAGGCTGTCCTGGATCGGCGCGACGAACAGCATGATCAGCCAGAGGACGCCGATGATCGCGTTGAACCGGGTGAAGACGTTCGCGCGGACGATGTCCACCAGGGAGCGGCTGCTCCGTACGGGGACGTCGTTCACCTCGCCGCGGGCCACTCGCTCGGCCACCTCGGCGGCGGTCAGGCCGCGCGCCCGCCCCGTGGCCGGGGCGGTGGTGGGGTGCACAGGATCGAGGTCGGTGCCCGCGTCGATGTGCGTCATGCCTTCGACGGTACGTGCGGACTTGGGAGTTCACCCGCCGAGTGCGCCGAAGTCCGACCAGGGGAGGAGAGGCGGGGGCGGCCCTGGTTCCGAGGTCGTACGGGCCCCGTGCAACCTCAGGGAGTTGTGAACTGCTCAGGGTTGACTGCGCACAAGCACGTTCTCCCGCGTACGGGTGAGTACCCGGGCTGCTTCCCGCACGACCTCAAGGGTGGGGAACGGAGGTTCCTCGGTC
>NZ_LIQX01000156.1 GCF_001418475.1 Streptomyces ossamyceticus
GTCCTCACCTCCGCGCCCCGCCGAGGGGGCTGCGGGGCGCGGAGGTGAGGACGGTGTCAGCCATCGCGGCGGGCTCCCTCGGGGTCGAAGAGGACGGGGCTTGCCACGGTCACCGGGACCAGCCGGTCGCCGACGGGCGCGTACAGCCGCTCGCCGATACGGTCCCGGCCGCCCTTGATCAGGGCGAGCGCGAAGGTCCGGCCGAGGGCGGCACTGCGGTAGCTGGAGGTGACATGGCCGAGCATCGGGACGGGCGGCGCGGGGAGCACGCTGTCGGCGACCAGGTGGGTGCCCTCCGGGAGGAAGGTGCCGGGGTCCTCGGGGAGCAGGCCGACGAGGTGCTTGCGGTCGGGGCGGGAGGTGTCGGCGCGGGCGTAGGAGCGCTTGCCGATGAAGTCGGGCTTCTTCTTGGAGACCGCCCAGCCCATGCCGAGGTCCTGCGGGGTGACCGTGCCGTCGGTGTCCTGGCCGATGATGGGGTAGCCCTTCTCGGCGCGCAGCACGTGCATGGTCTCGGTGCCGTAGGGGGTGATGCCGTGCGGGGCGCCGGCCTCGTACAGCGCCTCCCACAGGGCGAGGGCCTCCCACGGTGACACGTTGATCTCGTAGGCCAGTTCGCCGGAGAAGCTGATCCGGCAGACGCGGGCCTCGATCCCGGCGACGGTCGTCTCCCGCCACGCCATGAACGGGAAGTCGTCGTTGGCGACGGCCAGGTCCGGTGCGAGGGAGTCGAGGACGTCGCGGGAGCGGGGGCCGACCAGGGCGACGGTGGCCCACTGCTCGGTCACCGAGGTGCAGTGGACGCGCAGTTCGGGCCACTCGGTCTGGAGCCACTCCTCCATCCAGTCGAGGACGGTGGCCGCGTTGCCCGTGGTCGTGGTGACGAGGAAGCGGTCCTGGGCGAGACGGATGACCGTGCCGTCGTCGAAGACCATGCCGTCCAGGCGGCACATCACGCCGTAGCGGATCATGCCGACCTTCAGGGTGCTCATCATGTTGGTGTAGAGCCGGTCGAGGAAGACGGCGGCGTCCGGGCCCTGGACGTCGATCTTGCCGAGGGTGGAGGCGTCCATGAAGGCGACGCCCTCGCGGGCCGCCCGGCACTCGCGCAGCACGGCGGTCTCCATGTCCTCGCCGTCGTGCGGGTAGAACCAGGGGCGCTTCCATTGGCCGACGTTCTCGAAGAGGGCGCCGTGCGCGACGTGCCATTCGTGCAGGGCCGTCGTGCGGACCGGGTCGTGCAGGGCGCCCCGGTCGCGGCCGGCGAGGGCGGCGAAGGAGACGGGGGTGTACGGCGGCCGGAAGGTGGTCGTGCCGAGCGCGGAGACGTCCACGCCGAGCAGTTCGGCGACGACACCACTGGCGAGGACGCCGGACGTCTTGCCCTGGTCGTTGGCGGTGCCGGCGGTGGTGTACCGCTTGGTGTGCTCGACGGAGCGCATGCCGGCGCCGGTCGCGCGGGCCAGGTCGTCGACGGTGACGTCGCGTTGCAGGTCGACGAAGCGGGGGGCGCCGTCGCGGCCGGGGACGGTGAACAGGTGCTGGGGCGGTGTCGGACGGGGCTGTGCGGGCACCTGCGGGAGGCGGGGCGTCTCGGCCGTGTAGCCCTCGGCCTCGATCGCGCGGGCGCCGGCTCCGGCACCCTGCGCGAGGGCCCCGGCGAGGTCCGGTGTGCCGCTCGCGCCGCCCGCGACCTCGACGGCCTGGCGGCAGGTGTCGGGGACGAAGGTGCTGAGGGCCTCGTCGTGGCGGAGCCTGCCGCCGGCCTGGCTGAACAGGTGCGCCACCGGGTTCCAGCCGCCGGAGACCAGCAGCAGATCGGCGGCGAACTCCCGCCCGCCCTCGGTCTGCCCGTACGGGGCGACGGTCACGGCGGTGAGCCGGGGGTCGCCGTCGGTGCCGATGACGGCGTGGCCGGTCAGCACCTCGATGCCGGCCTCGCGGGCGCGCTCGGCCCACTCCCCCGCCTCGGGGCGGGTGTCGGCGATCGCCGCGACGTCCACGCCCGCAGCCAAGAGGTCCAGGGCGGCGGCGTAGGCGCTGTCGTTGGTGGTGAGGACGACCGCGCGCCGGCCGGGCAGGACGCCATGGCGGTGCAGATGGGCGCGGGCCGAGGCGGCCAGCATCACACCGGGGCGGTCGTTGTCCGCGAAGGCCAGGGAGCGCTCGTGGGCGCCGGTGGCGAGGACGACCCGGCGGGCGCGGATCCGCCAGACCCGCTCGCGGGACACGTTCTCGGGGGCGGCCGCGCCGAGGTGGTTGGTGCGACGCTCCACGGCGAGGAGGTGGTTGTCGTCGTAGTAGCCGAAGACGGTGGTACGGCTCAGGACGCGGACCTCGGGGGCGTCGCCGAGGCGGGCGGTGACCGTGTCGACCCAGTCGAGGTGTTCGCCGGTGTCCAGGAGGCTGCCGCCGGGCGCGGGCCGGTCGTCGGCGAGGATGACGCGGGCGCCGCTGCCGGCGGCCGCCGCGGCGGCCGCGAGGCCGGCCGGGCCCGCGCCGACGATCAGCAGGTCGCAGTGGGCGTGGACGGCGTCGTAGCGGGCGGGGTCCGGGGCGGTGGCGAGGCGGCCCTGGCCGGGGAGGCTGCTCGCGACGAGGCCGTCGTACAGCTCGACGGCGGTGGCGGGCAGCATGGGCTCGGGGAAGGGCTCCTCGATCTGGACGACCGCGTTGGGTTCCTCGACCCCGGCGGAGAAGATGCCGCGGGGGCGGCCGAGCTTGATGCTGGTGCCCGCCTCGACGACGCCGTTGGCGAGGAGCGCGGAGGCGAGGGTGTCGCCCCGGTGGCCCTGGTAGGTGATGCCGTCGAAGGTGAAGGTCAGGACCTCGTCGCGGTGGACGCGGCCCAGGGTGGGGTGGCGGAACGGCTGGGTCGGCCCGTCCCCGCCGGGGGCCGCGGCCTCGGGCGCCCCCGCCGCGGGGACGGCCTCCTCCACGGGGACGACCTCCCTCTCGGCGTGGACGGCCTCGGACGCGCGGGCCGGTGCGGCGGAGCTCGGCCGCGAACCGGCGGCGGGCGGCCGGGCGTCGACCGGGCTCGGCTCCACCGCCGCCGGGCGTTCCTCACCCGCCCGGTACACCGTCAGGATCTCGTTGGTCGCGGTGTCGCGGACGGCGTTGAACCAGCGGCGGCAGCCCGCCGCGTGGCTCCAGCGTTCGGCGAAGGGGCCCTTGGGGTTGTCGCGGAAGAAGAGGTAGCGCGCCCACTCCTCGTCGGTGAGGGCCGACGGGTCCTCGGGATAGGGGACGTGGGCCTGACCGCCGTAGTGGAACTCGGCCTCGTCGCGGGGCCCGCACCACGGGCAGGGGATGAGCAGCATGGTTCGGCTCCCAAGTGGTCCAGCGGTCCTAGTGGGCCACCGCGGCCGCGCCGTGCTCGTCGACGAGCGCGCCGGTGGTGAAACGGTCGAGCGAGAAGGGTGCGTTGAGGGGGTGGGGGGTGTCGTGGGCGATGGTGTGGGCGTAGACCCAGCCGACACCGGGGGTGGCCTTGAAGCCGCCCGTGCCCCAGCCGCAGTTGAGGTAGAGGTTGTCGACCGGGGTGAGGCCGACGATCGGCGAGGCGTCGGGGCTGACGTCGACGATGCCGCCCCAGGTGCGCAGGACGTGGGCGCGGGCGAAGACCGGGAAGAGTTCCAGGGCCGCCGACATCTGTTCCTCGATGATGTGGAAGGCGCCGCGCTGCGTGTACGCGTTGTAGGAGTCGATGCCCGCGCCCATCACCAGCTCGCCCTTGTGGGCCTGGCTGACGTACACATGGACCGCGTTGGACATCACGACCGTCGGGTGGACCGGTTCCAGCAGCTCGGAGACGAGTGCCTGCAAGGGGTGGCTCTGGAGGGGCAGTTCGATGCCCGCCATGGCCGCCAGGACCGAGGTGTGGCCTGCCGAGCAGAGGGCGACCTTTCCCGCGGCGATCGGGCCGAGCGTGGTCCGCACGCCGACCACCCGGCCGCCCACCACGTCCAGTCCGGTCACCTCGCAGTTCTGGATGATGTCGATACCGGCCGCGTCCGCGGAGCGGGCGAGGCCCCACGCCACATGGTCGTGCTTGGCGATGCCGGCGCGGGGCTGGTAGGTGCCGCCGAGGACCGGATAGCGCACGTCGGGCGAGGTGTTGACAATCGGGCAGACGTCCTTCACCCCGTCCGCGTCCAGCCACTCGGCGTCGACGCCGTTGAGGCGGTTCGCCTCCACGCGGCGCACGCTGTCGCGGACGTCCTGGAGGCTGTGGGCGAGGTTCAGCACACCGCGCTGGGAGAAGAGGATCGGGTAGTCGAGCTCGTCCGCCAGCCCCTCCCAGAGCTTGAGGGCGTGCTCGTAGATGCCGGCGCTCTCGTCCCACAGGTAGTTGGAGCGGATGATGGTGGTGTTGCGGGCCATGTTGCCGCCCGCGAGCCAGCCCTTCTCCAGCACCGCCACATTGGTGATGCCGTGGTTCTTCGCGAGGTAGTGGGCGGTGGCGAGGCCGTGTCCGCCGCCGCCGACGACGATCACGTCGTAGGACCGCTTCGGTTCCGGTGTGCGCCACAGCCAGTCGGGGTGCTCGGGGAGTTCGGCGCCGGGGGTACGGGGGCTCATCGGACGGCTCCGTCCACGGGAAGGGACAGGTTCATACGGGGTTCGCGTTCCTCTCGGCGGCCTCGACCACATTGGCGAGGAGCATCGCCCGTGTCATGGGGCCGACGCCGCCGGGCATCGGCGCGAGCCAGCCGGCCACCTCGGCGGCGTCCGGGTGCACGTCGCCGACCAGCCCGTCGTCGGTGCGGGTGATACCGACGTCCAGGACGGCCGCGCCGGGACGCAGCATGTCCTTGGTGATCAGTCCGGGCGAGCCGGCCGCGGCGACGACGATCTCCGCCTCGCGTACGTGCCAGGCCAGGCCCTTGGTGCCGGTGTGGCAGAGGGTGACGGTGGCGTTCTCCGACCTGCGGGTGAGGAGGAGCCCGAGGGGGCGTCCGACGGTGATGCCGCGTCCGACGACGCAGACGCGGGCGCCGGCTACGGGGACGTCGTACCGGCGGAGCAGTTCGACGATGCCGCGCGGGGTGCAGGGCAGCGGTGCCGGCTCGCCGAGGGTGAGCCGGCCGAGGTTGACGGGGTGGAGTCCGTCGGCGTCCTTGGCCGGGTCCATGCGTTCCAGGACGGCGCCCGCGTCCAGGTGGCGGGGCAGCGGCAGCTGGACGATGTAGCCGGTGCAGGCGGGGTCGGCGTTGAGTTCGTCGATGACGTCCTCGACCTGCCGCTGGGTGGCGTCGGCGGGCAGTTCCCGGCGGAGGGAGGCGATCCCCACCTGCGCGCAGTCCCGGTGCTTGCCGGCGACGTAGGCGCGGCTGCCGGGGTCGTCGCCGACCAGCACCGTGCCGAGCCCCGGCGGGCGACCGCCGCCGGCGGTCAGCTTGGCGACGCGTTCGGCGAGTTCGCGGCGGATGTCGCCGGCGGTCGCCTTCCCGTCAAGTGTCTGTGCGGTCTGTGCGGTCACCGGGACTCCTCACCCACGCAGACGGGACATCGACGGGTCGAACAGCGGCTCCTCGGCCACGACTGCCTCCACACGCTGGTCGAAGTACCCGATGTGCACGGTGGTCCCGGGCACCGCCACCTCCGTCGGCAGCCACGCGTAGGCGATGCCCTTGCCGATGGTGTAGCCGTACGCGGCGCTGGTGACGTAGCCGACGGCTCGGTCGCCGTCGTACACGGGCTCCTTGCCCATGACGACCGAGCGGGGGTCGTCGATGGTGAGGCAGGTCAGCCTGCGCCGCACGTCCTCCCTGCGGCGCTCCAGCGCGGCCTTCCCGATGAAGTCGCCCTTGTCGAGCTTGACGGCGAAGCCGACACCGGCCTCGTAGGGGTCGTGCTCGTACGTCATGTCGGTGCCGAAGGAGCGGTAGCCCTTCTCCAGGCGCAGGCTGTTGAAGGCCCCGCGGCCGGCGATGATGCCGCCGAGCGGCCGGGCCGCCGCCCAGAGGGTGTCCCACAGCTTCTGGCCGAGGTCGGCGGTGGTGTACAGCTCCCAGCCGAGTTCGCCGACGTACGACAGGCGCATGGCGGTCACGGGCACGGAGCCGATGTGGGCGCGCTTGGCGCGGAAGTACTTCAGCCCGTCGCCCGAGAAGTCCTCGTCGGTCAGCAGCTGGAGGACCTTGCGGGCCAGCGGGCCCCACAGGCCGACGCAGCAGGTGCCGGGGGTGATGTCGCGGACCTGGACCGTGCCGTCGGCGGGGAGGTGCCGGCCGAACCAGTCGAGGTCGAGGTTGCCGTTGGCGCCGACCTGGAAGAGGTCGCGGCCCAGGCGGGCCACGGTGATGTCGCTGCGGATGCCGCCGTCGTGGTCGAGGAGCAGGGTGTACGTCACCGAACCGACGGACTTGGCGACCTTGCTGGTGGTCAGCCGCTCCAGGAAGTCGGCGGCGCCGGGGCCGGTGACCTCCAGGCGCTTGAGGGCCGTCATGTCGTACATCGCGACCGTCTCACGGGTGACCTGCGCCTCGGCGCCGACGATCGGCGACCAGAACTGCGCGGCCCAGTCGTTGGGGGTGGGGATGCTGCGGCCCTCGACGAGGGACGCGTTGGCCTCGTACCACTGCGGGCGCTCCCAGCCGTTCGCCTCCAGGAAGAACGCGCCGTGCTCCTCCTGACGTGTGTGGAAGGGGCTCGTGCGGATCGGGCGGGGCTCTCCGGAGGGCTGGAGAGGGTGGAGGATGTCGTAGACCTCGACGAAGTTCCGGCAGTCGCGGGCCAGCACGTACTCGGGGCTGAGCTGGTGCGGCTCGAAGCGGTTGACGTCGCACTCGTGCAGGTCGAACGACGAGCAGTGGCCGTCGACGAGCCACTCGGCCATGGCCCGGCCGACGCCCGCGGAGTGGGTGACCCACACGGCCTCGGCGACCCAGAACCCCTTGATGTCGGGGGACTCTCCGAGGAGTGGGAAATTGTCGGTGGTGAAGGAGAACAGGCCGTTGATGCCCTCCTCGACCTTCGCGTCCTTCGTCGCCGGGAGCAGCGACTGGGTCTCGGTCCAGGCGTCGGCGAAGTCGTCCTCGGTGAACTTCAGGACCGAGGGCATCGGCTGCGCGTCGTCGAAGGAGCGGATGTCGTCGGCGGAGATCGGCATCGGGCGGTGGCCGTAGGAGCCGATGCCGATGCCGTCGAACCGGTCGCGGTAGTAGAGGTCGGCGTCCTGGTGCCGCAGGATCGGGCGGACCGCCTCCTCGGTCTGGCCGGCGAGCGCGGGGATCGGGCCGGTCCAGGCGAGCTGGTGGGCGAGCGGGGTGAGCGGGAGGTTCATACCTGCCATGCGGGCGATGCGCGGGCCCCAGATGCCGGCGCAGCACACCACGATGTCGGCCTCCAGGTCGCCCTGGTCGGTGCGGACGCCCGTCACCGCGCCGTCGGTCCGCAGGATGTCCAGGACCTCGTGACGGGCGAGGAAGCGTACGCCGCGCTCGGTGGCCCGGCGGATCTGCGCCTCGACGGCGAGGACGGCCTTGGCGAGGCCGTCCGTCGGGACGAGGAGGCCGCCGAGGACCCGGTCGGGGTCGACGAGGGGGTGCTGCTCGACGCACTCCTCGGCGGTCAGCAGCCGGGCCTCGATGCCCCAGGCGGTGACCCAGCCGTGACGACGGTGCAGTTCGGTCAGGCGTTCGGGGGTGGTGGCCACTTCGAGGCCGCCGACCTGGAGGAAGCAGGGCTTGCCGTCGACGTCGAGGGAGCAGAACTTCTCGACGGTGTAGCGGGCCAGCTCCGTCATGGTCTTGGAGGAGTTCGTCTGGAAGACCAGGCCCGGGGCGTGTGACGTGGAGCCCCCGGTGGCGGGGAGCGGCCCCTGGTCGACCACGGTCACTTCGGTCCAGCCGCGCGCGGAGATCTCGTCCGCGAGGGCCGCGCCAACGACGCCCGCTCCGATGATGACCACTCGGGGTCCCGCCATCGCCGCACCTCCGATTGAAAACTAGTCCAGCCGGTTCAGTTGCTGTCTGCGCAACATGGTTCAGGTTGCGCAACTCAATGTGCCTTCAGCGCAGGTGGGTGTCAAGAGGTTCAGGGAGGTGGGGCGGGGGACGCCTCCGCGCGTTCTGGGCGACTTCGATGCAAGGGGGCTGCGTGGTGAGAAGTCGTTCACGAGCAGGGGGCGGCTTCTAGGCAGGTGCACCGCTCGTGGTAGGTCAGAAAGAAGGCGGGGGACCAGGTGTCTTTGCGGCTGAGGTCGCCCCGCAGTCCGACGCTACGCGGCTACTGCACGCCCATGGACGTGCTCCCCTTCCCCTGGGAAAGGTGGCAGACACCATCAGGGGTGATAGGGACGTCCGCGCCGAGCAACGGCAGCGACCCCGTCGCGATCCACCCACCCGTGGCGAGTGCCGCGAGTACGGGACGCAGGCCCGGCCCGGCGGGCAGCCCGACCGTGGAAACGATCCGGTCGTACGTGCCCGGCACACACTCCGTCGCGTCCGCGGTGACGAACTCCCACCGACGCGGGACCAACTCACGCCGGGGCACGGCCGCCACCAACAGGCGTGCGCGACCTGTGGGTGGGCTCCCCGACGGTGCCGCTCAGGGGCGTGACAGCATACTCATATGTCTAGCAACGTATTCTTCGACATCACCATTGACGGCGACGCCGCCGGCCGCATCGTCTTCAAGCTGTACGACGACGTCGTCCCCAGGACGACGCAGAACTTCCGTGAGCTGGCCACCGGCCAGCACGGCTTCGGGTACGCGGGCTCCGGCTTCCACCGTGTCATCCCGGAGTTCATGCTCCAGGGCGGCGACTTCACCCGTGGCGACGGCACGGGCGGCAAGAGCATCTACGGCGAGAAGTTCGCCGACGAGAACTTCGCGCTCAAGCACGACAAGCCGTTCCTGCTGTCCATGGCGAACGCCGGCCGGAACACCAACG
Source organism: Streptomyces ossamyceticus (assembly GCF_001418475.1). Lineage (GTDB taxonomy): Bacteria > Actinomycetota > Actinomycetes > Streptomycetales > Streptomycetaceae > Streptomyces > Streptomyces ossamyceticus. The sequence continues at coordinate 8,903 of NZ_LIQX01000156.1, forward strand.
GTTCGCAGTTCTTCATCACCACGATTCCGACCCCGTGGCTCGACGGCAAGCACGTCGTCTTCGGCGAGGTCGTCGAGGGTCAGGACCTGGTCACGAGGATCGAGTCCCTGGGCTCCCAGTCCGGTGCCACCCGCGCGAAGATCGTCATCGCCTTCTCGGGCGTCGTGGGCGAGTAACACCACCCCTCCGGCCGGGGTCTGCCCGACCGCCGGTGGCCGGGCTGCGGCAGCCTTCGAGCTGCGGCAGCCCGGCCACGGGCCCTGGAGCAGGCCGTGCCGGCGCTCCTGGTACTACTTCGTCCAGGCGTCCACCTTCGCCCTGTTCGCCTCGACCCACTTCTTCGCCGCCGCCTCCGGCGCCATCTTGTCCACGGCGATGTACTTCGCCACGGTGTTCTGGTCCTCGTTCGTCCAGGTGAAGTTCTTGACCAGGTTGTACGCCGGGCTGTCCGACTTGGCGAACTTCGTGCTGACGATCTTGTCCAGCTCGTAGACGGGGTAGTCGCAGGCGACCTTCTCCGCGTTGGCGTCACAGCCGGTCTTGTACTCCGGCAGCTTCACCTTGACCAGGGGCACCTCGGCCATGAACCACTGCGGCTCGTAGAAGTAGCCGATCACCCATTCCTTGTCCTTCTCCGCCTTACGGAAGGCCTGGATGAGCGCGGTCTCGCTGCCGGCGTACACCACCTTGAAGTCCAGCTTCAGGTTCTTCACCAGGGCCTCGTCGTTGGTGACGAACGAGGGGTCGCCGTCGAGGAGCTGGCCCTTGCCGCCGGACTCGGAGGTCTTGAACTTGTCGGCGTACTTGTCGAGGTTGTTCCAGTCGGTGATGTCGGGGTGCGCCTTGGCGAGCCACGGCGGCACGTACCAGCCGATCAGGCCCTTGTTCCCGGTCGCACCGGCCTCGACGGCCGTCTTCTGGTCGGTGATGTACTTCTTCTTCAGATCGTCGTGGCCCCAGTTCTCGATGACGGCGTCGACCTCACCCGTCCCGAAGCCCTGCCAGGCAATCTCCTCCTTCAGGTCCTTCTTGGTGACCTTGCAGCCGAGGTCGTGCTCCGCGACGTACGCGACGACCGCCGCGTTGGCCTCGTAGCCCACCCACGGGTTCACGGCGAGGTTGAAGGTGCCGCACTTCCCGGAGTCGCCCGAACCGCCCGAGCCCGCCGAGTCCTCACCGACCTTCGCGCCGCCGCAGGCGGTCAGGGCGAGACCGAGGACGGCCGCTCCGGCCACGCCGGCTCTCCACTGTCGTACTTGTGTTGCCATGGTCAGTGCTCCTTTACGCGCTCACGCGTCGCGCCGCGGCCTGAGTGATTCGGTCGAACATGACTCCGAGGAGGACGATGGCGAACCCGGCCGCCAGGCCCTTCCCGTACAACTGCCCCTGGGCGAAGCCGGCCACGACGTCGTAGCCGAGGGCGCCCGCTCCTACCAGGCCGCCCACAACAACCATCGACAGCACGTAGATCAGGCCCTGATTGGTCGCGAGCGTCAGGGCACTGCGTGACATCGGCAGTTGAACCTTGGTGATGATCTGCCAGGTGTTGCACCCGGCGGAGGTGGCCGCCTCTACGGTGGCCTCCGGCACGGCCCGCACCCCATCCGCGATGATCTTGATGGCGACGGGTGCCGCGTAGACGATCGCGGCGACGATGGCCGTGAAGCGGGTCGCCCCGAACAGCGCGAGGAACGGCACGAGGTAGACGAAGGGCGGCATGACCTGCGCCGCGTCGAGGCTCGGCCGCAGCACCCGGTCCACCAGGAGGCTGCGCCCCATCCACACCCCGAAGACCATGCCGAGCACCATGACCAGCACGGTCGCCACGAGGGTGGAGGCCAACGTCGTCATCGCGTCCGACCACAGGCCCGTCCCCACCAGCAGAGCCACGCAGACGGCGGCGACGGCACCGGCCCTCCACCCGCCTAGCACCACGCCCAGCGCGATCAGCACGGCGGCGACGAGCCACCACGGCGAGTCGGTGAGCAGCGACTGGAACGGGTTGAGCAGACCGTAGGAGATGGCGTCCCGGAAGGCGTTGGTGAGGCCGGAGAAGCTGTCCTGCACCCAGGTCGTGGTGGTGTCGGCCGCCTTCACGATGGAGCTGCCGGTCGCGCCCTCGCCAGGGAACTCCGCCGCCCACACATAGGTGTGCGACATGTAGACGAGGACGGCCGCGACCACACCGCCCGCGGCCAGCAGCGGCTTCCGCCAAGTGGCGAACCGGCCGGTCGCGTGCCGGGCCGCCTCCTGACGGGCGCTCGCCGCGGTGGTCACCCGGTCGAGGACGATCGCCATGACGACGATGGCGAGGCCCGCGTTGAAGGCCGTGCCCACGTCGAGCGACTCCAGGGCCTGCATGACGGTCTTGCCGAGACCGGGCGCGTCGATCAGGGCGGCGATCGTCACCATGGCCAGGGCGGCCATGATCGACTGGTTGACGCCCATCACCACGGTCCGCTTGGACATCGGCAGCAGCACCTTCAGCAGCGCCTGCCGCCGGGTCGCGCCGAGCGAGTCGGCCGCCTCGACGGTGGTCTCGGGGACGGACCGGATGGCGTGCGCGGTGATCCGGATCGCGGGCGGCGACGCGTAGATGACGGTGGCGATGGTGGCCGAGGCGCCGCCGATGAGGAAGAACAGCGTCAGCGGGGCCAGGTAGACGAAGGTCGGCATCGTCTGCATGAAGTCCAGGAAGGGCGTCACGATCCGGTTGAACCGGTCGGACAGCCCCGCCCACACGCCGAGCGGGATCGCGAACAGCAGTGCCACGAGGACCGCGGAGACGGTGAGGGCCAGGGTGTCCATGCTCTCCTGCCACAGCCCCTGCAACCCGAAGAAGGTGAAGCCGGCCACGGCCAGCAGCGCCACCCGCCAGTTGCCCGCGGCCCAGGAGACGTAGCCGACGATGCCGACGACGCCGAGCCAGCCGATCTGCGGGAGGGGACGGCCGACGGAGGGCTGGGAGATCAGTTCCTGGACGAAGGTCACCAGGGTGTCGATGACCAGCCGGATCTCATTGAAGAAGTAGAGGAAGAGCGGGTTGGAATTGCGGTTGGCACCGATGGAATCGTTGAGGTCGTTGATCCAGCGGTGCAGATCCGTGAGGTCCGCGGCGGCGAGGGTGAGGGTCTGCCTGCCGCGCAGCAGGGCGAAGAGCACCAGCCAGACGACGACGATCGCCGCGACGACGGTGCCGCGTGAGACCTTCCGTGTGCGGGCGCCGGAGGCGGCGGCCGGGGGGACGGCGTCGGTCTTCAGCGGGGGTTCGGGCTTCTGCGGTTGTTCCGGCTTCTCCACGGCGACGGTCATCACATGCCGCCTTCCTGCCCGGCGACCACCGCGAGGATCTCCTCGTCTCCGACGATGCCGAGCAGCTCGCCGTTCTCGACGACCTTGACCGGCTTGTCCGCCGCCAGCACCGCGCGGGTCGCCTCGCGGACCACGACGTCCGGGCCCAGCTCGGGGCCGTCCAGGGCGTCGCCGTCGGCGACTGGCCGCATGATCCACCGCAGGGTGAGCACATCGCCGCGCGGGACGTCCTTGACGAACTCGCGGACGTAGTCGTCGGCGGGAGCGCCCACCAGTTCGTCGCCGGTGCCGCACTGGACCATCTTGCCGTCCCGCATGATGAGGATGCGGTCGCCGAGCTTGAGCGCCTCGGAGAGGTCGTGGGTGATGAAGACCATCGTCTTGCCGACCTCGTGGTGCAGCCGGATGACCTCGTTCTGCATGTCGCGGCGGATCAGCGGGTCGAGCGCCGAGAAGGGCTCGTCGAAGAAGAGGACGTCCGGGTCGCCGGCTAGCGCCCGGGCGAGGCCGACGCGCTGCTGCATACCGCCGGAGAGCTGGTCGGGGTAGGAGTTCTCGTAGCCGGAGAGACCGACGAGTTCGACGACCTCCAGGGCCCGCCTGGTCCGCTCCGCCTTGCTCATGCCGCGGATCTCCAGGCCGAACGCCACGTTGTCGACGACCCGGCGGTGCGGCAGCAGCCCGAAGTGCTGGAAGACCATGGAGAACTTGCTCCGCCTGAGGTCCCGCAGGCGCCTGGCGTCCGCCTCGCGGATGTCCTCGCCCTCGAAGACGAGCTCCCCGGAGGTGGGTTCGATCAGGCGGGTGAGACAGCGCACCAGGGTGGACTTGCCGGAGCCGGACAGGCCCATGACGACGAAGACCTCGCCCTTGCGGACGTCGAAGTTCACGTCGCGCACGGCCGCGGTGCATCCCGTGCGGTCCATGAGCTCACGGCGGGTGAGGCCGCACAGCTCCTCCGACTCCGGCACCCTGTCTGCTTTCGGCCCGAACACCTTCCACAGCCGGCGCACGGATATGACCGGGGTACCGTCCGAGTCCTGAGGTGTGCCGCGCCGCTGCGGTACCTCGGTCTGCGTTGGGGTCACGATCGACCTCTTTTCGGCGTTCAGCCGCGGAACCAGTGTTGCGGCCGGGGTTGGATGTTCTGCCAGATGTGCTTGGGCTCTCGGTACTCGTTCAGGCCGGTCGGTCCCAGCTCCCGGCCCACGCCCGAGTGCCCGAAGCCACCCCATTCCGCTTGCGGCACATAGGGGTGGTAGTCGTTGATCCACACCGTGCCGTGGCGCAGCCTGCGGGCGACCCGCTGGGCCTTGCCCGCGTCCTGCGTCCAGACGGCTCCGGCGAGTCCGTACTCGGTGTCGTTGGCGATGCGTACGGCGTCGTCCTCGTCGGTGAACCGCTCCACGGTGAGTACGGGCCCGAAGGACTCCTCATGCACCACGCGCATGTCCTGCCGGCACTCGTCGAGCACAGTCGGCGGGTAGAACCAGCCGTTCGCGAGGGCCGGGTCGGTGGGGCGTTCGCCGCCGCAACGCAGGACGGCGCCCTCGGCGAGGCCGGCCGCGACGTACGCCTCGACCTTCTCCCGGTGCTGGGCCGAGATCAGCGCGCCGGTCTCGGCCTCGTCGTCGAAGGGCCCGCCGAGCCGGATGAGCCGGGCGCGGCGGACGATCTCGTCGACGAGGCGGTCGTGCAGGGAGTCCTCGACGATCAGCCGGGCGCCGGCCGAGCAGACCTGCCCCGAGTGCAGGAACACGGCCGTGAGCGCGAAGTCCACGGCCGTCTCGAAGTCGGCGTCGGCGAAGATCACGTTGGGGTTCTTGCCGCCGAGTTCGAGGGCCACCTTCTTCACGGTCGCGGCGGCGGTGGCCATGATCCGCCTGCCGGTGTCCAGTCCCCCGGTGAAGGAGACCATGTCGACCCTCGGGTCCTCGGAGAGCGGGGCGCCCACCTCGGGGCCGGTGCCGAGGACGAGGTTGGCGGCCCCGGCCGGCAGCCCGGCCTCCGCCAGCGCCCGCATCAGCAGGATCGAGGTGGAGGGGGTCAGCTCGCTGGGCTTCAGGACGACGGTGTTGCCGGCGAGGAGCGCCGGGGCCACCTTCCAGCTGGCTTGCAGGAGCGGGTAGTTCCAGGGGGTGATGAGTCCGCAGACGCCGATCGGCTCGTACACCACACGGCTGACGGCGTCGTCGCGTCCGGTGTCGATCACCCGGCCGGCGTCGGTGCCGCCGAGACCGCCGTAGTAGCGGAAGCAGGAGACGACGTCGGCGATGTCGTACTCGCTCTCCACCAGCCGCTTCCCGGTGTCCAGCGACTCGGCGCGGGCGAATTCCTTCGCGTCACGCTCGATGATGTCGGCCGTGCGCAGCAGCAGTGCGCCGCGCTCCCGCTCGGGGGTGTGCGGCCACGGTCCCTCGTCGAAGGCGGCACGGGCCGCCGCGATCGCGGCCTCGGTGTCGGGTCGGGTACCTTCCGAGACGGTCGCGGAGAGCGAGCCGTCAGCGGGGCAGCGGATCTCCCGTCGCCCTCCGGCCATCGGATCCCGCCAGGTCCCCGCCACATACAGGTCTGCCACTCGCCAAGCCCTTCAGCTGAAGTGCGTTGCGCATCATGCATCCAATTGCTTGTGGTGGAACACCCTGTCGGGCGCCAAGACCTACGTCAAGAGGTTGGTGGATGACGATTCAGCCATGCGGACACTTGCGCGTCCACCCTTGACCGGGAGCGGCGTCAAGCCGACCATGTTGCGTATCGCTCACCTTGTTGTGCAATACGCACCGACGGAGGCTGTCATGTCCCCTCGACCGCACCCTGGCCGTGAGTACGTCCTCACCCTCTCGTGTCCCGACAGCGCGGGGCTGGTCCACGCGGTGAGCGGCTTCCTCGTGAGGAACTCCGGGAACATCCTGGAGAGCCAGCAGTTCGACGACCGGCTCCAGGGCCGCTTCTTCATGAGGGTCCACTTCGATGTCTCCGACCCGGACGCGGAGCTGAAGACGCTGCGGTACCGGTTCGGTCCGGTCGCCGAGGCGTACCGCATCTCCTGGGCCCTCAGCGAGGCGTCCACCCCGACCCGGACGCTCATCATGGTGTCCCGGTTCGGCCACTGCCTGAACGACCTGCTCTTCCGCAGCCGCTCCGGCGCCCTCAACATCGAGATCCCGGCGATCGTCTCCAACCACCGGGACTTCGAGGGGCTCGCGGACACCTACGGCATCCCCTTCCACCACGTCCCGGTCACACGGGACACCAAGGCCGAGGCGGAGGCGCGGCTGCTGGAGCTGGTGCGCGACCTCGACGTCGACCTGGTGGTGCTGGCCCGCTACATGCAGATCCTCTCCGACGACCTGTGCAAGCAGCTGGAGGGCCGGGCGATCAACATCCACCACTCCTTCCTGCCCAGCTTCAAGGGCGCCCGTCCCTACGACCAGGCCTACGACCGCGGGGTCAAGCTGGTCGGCGCGACGGCCCACTACGTGACCCCCGACCTGGACGAGGGCCAGATCATCGAGCAGGACGTGGTCCGCGTCGACCACTCGCTCGCCCCCAAGGACCTCGTCACCGTCGGCCGTGACGTGGAGGCACAGGTCCTCGCGCACGCGGTGAAGTGGCACAGCGAGAGCCGCGTGATGGTGGACGGCAACCGCACGGTGGTCTTCCGCTGAGAGCGGGCACGGAGGCGGGCGGGGCTGGATCTCCAGCCCCGCCCCTTTCGTATACGGCCTGCGGGGGTGGCCGCGCATACGGCCCGCGCACGTGTGCCCCTGTTCACGGCCCGCGTGCGGGTTTCCCTGTTCACGGCCCGCCGGGGTGTGTCAGCCGTCGAGCCGGTCCAGCAGGGTGCGGCGCCAGGCCTCCGTCTCGGCGATCTGGTTGAACGTGAACAGGTGCAGCCCCGCCACCCCCGCCGAGGGCCCGGTGAGGGCGCCCTCGGACCGGGTCAGCAGGGCCTCGGGCGAGTAGCCGCCGGGCGCGGCGAAGCGCAGGAACCACAGGGGGTGCCTGGCGAGGAACCGCGTCGACTCCCCCACCCCGATCTTCGTCGCCATGGCCAGCAGCTTCGCCCGCTGCACGGGGCCGGCGACGCCCACGTGGACGGGCAGCTCGACGCCCCTGCCCCGCACCCGGGCGATCCACTGCCCGAGCACCCGCGGGTCGAAGCAGAGGTTGCTCACGACGTACGTGGCGTGCTCGCGCTTGTCCCACATGGCCTGGACGGTGATGTCGTCGTGGATCAGCGGATGGCTCTCGGGGTAGCCGGTGACGCCGACCTCGGCGAAGGGCCGCCCCAGCTCACCGAGGCGGCGCAGCACGGGGAGCGCCCCGTCGTACGTACCGGCCGGCGGATCGGCGTCGCCGGCCGGGACGAAGACGTCGTCGACACCCCACTCGCGGAGCCGGTCGACGGTCTCCTTCAGGTGCGCGTCGTCCCGCAGCAGCCGTGCGGGCACATGCGGGACCACGCGGTAGCCGTGGGCGGCGAGCCGCGCGGTGAGGTCGAGGGTCGGCTCCAGGCCCTTGACGGGGGACGCCGTGACGGTGACGACGACGTCGCGCGGCACATGGGCGAGGACCTTCTCCTCCGTCGCCCTGGCGGGCAGCACCTCGTAGCGGACGCGGCGCAGCAGCGCACTGAGTCCCGGGGCGGTCAACCTCTACCCCGCCGACTTCTGGGCGTCGCGGTGGCGGTAGTAGGCGGCCTTGGAGGCGGGCAGCGGCTCCTTGCCGAGGATCAGGTCGGCGGCCTTCTCCGCGATCATCATCACGGGCGCGTAGATGTTGCCGTTGGTGACGTACGGCATGACGGAGGCGTCCACGACACGCAGGCCCTCGACGCCGTGCACCCGCATGCTGGTGGGGTCGACGACGGACATCTCGTCGGTGCCCATCTTGCAGGTGCAGGACGGGTGCAGGGCGGTCTCGCCGTCCTTGGCGACCCAGGCGAGGATCTCCTCGTCGCTCTCGACGGACGGTCCGGGCGAGATCTCCCCGCCGTTGTAGGGGGCGAGCGCGGGCTGGTTGAGGAGGTCGCGGGCCACGCGGACCGCCTCGACCCATTCGCGGCGGTCCTGCTCGGTGGAGAGGTAGTTGAAGCGCAGCGCGGGGTGTTCGCGCGGGTCCTTGCTCTTGATCTTCACGGAGCCGATGGCGTCGGAGTACATGGGTCCGACGTGCACCTGGTAGCCGTGGCCGCCGGCCGGTACGGAGCCGTCGTAGCGGACCGCGATCGGCAGGAAGTGGAACATGAGGTTGGGGTAGTCGACGTCGTCGTTGCTGCGGCAGAAGCCGCCGGCCTCGAAGTGGTTGGTGGCGGCGGGCCCCTTGCGGAACAGCCACTGGAGCCCGATGAAGGGGGCGCGCCACTTCGCCAGGTACGGCTGCATGGAGACGGGCTGCTTGCAGGCGTACTGGATGTAGACCTCCAGGTGGTCCTGCATGTTCTCGCCGACGCCGGGGAGGTCGTGGACGACGTCGATGCCGAGGGCGCTCAGCTCCTCGGCGTTGCCGACGCCGGAGAGCTGGAGCAGTTGCGGGGAGTTGATGGCGCCGCCGCACAGGATGACTTCCTTGGCGCGGACCTGCTTCGGGGCACCCTTGCCGCGCTGGTACTCGACGCCGACGGCCTTCTTGCCCTCGAAGAGGACGCGGGTGACGAGGGCGCGGGTGGTGACCGTGAGGTTGGGGCGCTTCCGGGCGGGCTTGAGGTAGGCCTTGGAGGCGGAGAGCCGGCGGCCGCGGTGGACGTTGCGGTCGAACTTGGCGAAGCCCTCCTGCCGGAAGCCGTTGACGTCGTCCGTGGGGGCGTGGCCCGCTTCCTCGGTGGCCTTGAGGAAGGCGGTGAACAGCGGGTTGGTGGCGGGGCCGCGTTCGAGGACGAGGGGGCCGTCGTGGCCGCGGAACTCGTCGTCCGGGTCGGCGGCGAGACAGTTCTCCATGCGCCGGAAGTACGGCAGGCAGTGCGCGTAGTCCCAGCTCTCCATGCCCGGGTCGGCCGCCCAGCGCTCGTAGTCCATGGGGTTGCCGCGCTGGAAGATCATGCCGTTGATGCTGCTGGAGCCGCCGAGCACCTTGCCGCGCGCGTGGTAGACGCGTCGGCCGCCCATGTGGGGCTCGGGCTCCGACTCGTACTTCCAGTCGTAGAACCGGCTGCCGATCGGATACGTCAGCGCCGCGGGCATGTGGATGAAGACGTCCCACGGGTAGTCGGACCGGCCGGCCTCCAGGACCAGCACACGGTTGGCCGGGTCCGCGGAGAGTCTGTTCGCCAGTGCGCTGCCGGCCGAACCGCCGCCGACGATGACGAAGTCGTAGTGCAGGGGAGCCATGGTGCCTCGTCTCGCTCGCGCCATCGGTACGCGAGGCATGCTAGACCGGTATCGCAATACGCACCAGGTTGCGAGCAACGCAACTTGTCCAGGTGAGTTTCGCGCCTGTTACTTGCAATCGTGTTGTTTACTGCGCGTATAGTTTCGTTGTGAGCAACCACAGGCAAGACACCGAAACCTCGAATTCACAGTCCGGTGGAGTGCAGTCGGTCGACCGCGCCATCAGCGTCCTGGAGATCCTGGCCCAGCGCGGGGAGGCGGGCGTCAGTGAGGTGGCCGCCGAGATCGATGTTCACAAGTCCACCGCGTTCCGTCTGCTCGGCGCCCTGGAGGCGCGCGGCCTGGTGGAGCAGTCGGGCGAGCGCGGCAAGTACCGGCTCGGCTTCGGCATCGTACGCCTGGCCGGCGCGGTCACGGCCCGTATCGACATCACCCAGCAGGGCCGCCCGGTCTGCGAGCGGCTCGCCGAGGAGATCGGCGAGACCGTCAACATCGCGGTGCTCCAGGAGCACTACGCGATCAACCTCTACCAGGTGCGCGGCCCCGGAGCGGTGACCGCGCACAACTGGGTCGGCCAGCTGACCCCGCTGCACGCCACGTCGAGCGGCAAGGTGCTGCTGGCGTATCTGCCCGCCCAGGAGCGCGCCGCGCTGCTGGCCGAGGCGGGTCTGAAGAAGGTCACGCCGCACACCATCACCTCGAAGACCAGGCTGGAGAAGCATCTGGCGGAGGTGCGGGAGGCCGGCTACGCCTGGACCCAGGAGGAGTTGGAGATCGGCCTGCACGCCATGGCAGCCCCGGTCCTCGACCGGGAGGGACAGGTCATCGCTGCGGTCACCGCCTCGGGACCCTCGTACCGGTTCACCGAGGAGCGGATGCGGGAGCTGGCCCCGGTCCTGATCAAGGGCGCCGAGGAGATCAGCCACCGGATGGGTTACCTGGGCTGACCCCCGGCCCGCTAGGACCGGCCGCCGAGGCGTTCGCCGACCCAGTCGTGGAAGGCGCCGATGTGGTGCTCGCTGGGCACCAGGACGCCGCCCTTGGCGTACATCCGGGAGCTCATGCCCGGCTGTGTGCGTTCGCACGCGTCGAAGTCCTGCCGGTTGACCCGGTCGAAGAGTTCCACGGACCGGCTGACGTCCTTGCCGCTCTCCACGACGTGCGGCAGGTAGAGCCAGTCGCACTCGACGATCGTGCGGTCGACGGCCACCGGGTACATCCGGTGGAAGATGACGTGGTCGGGGACGAGGTTGATGAAGACCTGCGGCTTGACGGTGATCGCGTAGTAGCGGCGGTCCTGGTCGTCCGAGACGCCGGGGATGCGGTCCAGCCCCTCGGAGCCGTCGACGGTGAAGCCCCGCACCTCCTCGCCGAACTCCGCGCCGTGGCCGACGTAGTACTGGGCCGCGTAGCCGTCCGCGAACTCGGGGAGCACCTCGGTGAGTTCCGGGTGGATCGTGGCGCAGTGGTAGCACTCCATGAAGTTCTCGATGATGAGCTTCCAGTTGGCCTTGACGTCGTAGACGATCCGCTTGCCGACGGAGAGGTTGTCGATGTCGTAGCGGTCGATGGACGCGACGTCGCCGAGCCGCTCGACGACCGCGCCCATCACGTCCTCCTCGAAGGAGGGCGGGTTCTCCGCCAGGCACACCCAGACGTAGCCGAGCCATTCGCGCACGGCCACGCTGACCAGGCCGTACTCGGTGCGGCCGACGTCGGGCATCTTGGTGAGGTTGGGCGCCGCGACGAGCTTGCCGTTCAGGTCGTACGTCCAGGCGTGGTACGGGCACTGGAAGGCCCGCTTGACCTCACCGGTCTCCTCCGTGCAGAGCTTGGCGCCACGGTGCCGGCAGACATTGAAGTAGGCGCGGATCGAGTTGTCCCGGGCGCGGGTGACGAGGATGCTCTCGCGGCCCACGTCGACGGTGCGGAACGCGCCGGGCTTCGCCAGTTCGGAGGCGCGCGCGACGCAGAACCACATGGTCTCGAATATGTGCTCCTGCTCCTGGGCGAAGATCTGCGGATCCGTGTAGGAGGAGCCGGGGAGGGTGGCGATCAGGCTGTCCGGCAGGCTGGTCGAGGTCACGGTGCACTCCTCGGGAAACGTCGTGGATCGGACTGTCACGCGCCGGGAAGAGCCACTCCGGACGGCGTTGTGTGTGGAGCAACGCTGCGCGCCATGAGGAACCGCAGCTTGGGGTGGTGCGACTGCGGTGTCAAGGTGTGGCGGCGAGTTGCTTGCGCCAGCGGGTGAACAGCCGGGGCTGGTTCATCCCGAGCACGGCGACCGGGTGTCCGGCGCGCCGGTAGACGGCGAGGACGTCGCGGTCGTCGGCGGCGCCCTGCTCGATGGTCACGCTGTCGGCGCCGGCCGCGTGACCTGCGAACTGGATCTTCACGCCGTACTGGTCGGACCAGAAGTACGGCGGCCGGGGCACGCCCGGTTCCACGGCGCCTCCCGCCAGCAGGGTGGCGACAGCGGCGGCGGGCCGTTCCTGGGCGCCGGTCCAGTGTTCGACGCGGCGGTGGTGTCCGGCGCGCGGGTCGTACCAGGAGGCGCAGTCCCCGACGGCGACGACACCGGCGAGGCTGGTGCGGCCGTCTGCGCCGCACGTCACGCCGTTGTCGAGCGCGATGCCGGATCCCTCCAGCCACTCGACGCACGGGCGGGCGCCCACGCCGACGACGACGATGTCGGCGGGGATCGTCCGGCCGTCCTCCAGGAGGACGGCGTCGACCCTGGTCTCGCCGCTGAGCCCCTTGACGCCGACCCCGCACAACAGCCGTACGCCGTGGTCGGTGTGGAGGGCGGAGACGATCCGGCCCATCTCCTCGCCGAGCGGCCCGGCGAGCGGTGTGGGCGCCGCCTCGACGACCGTCACGTCCAGGCCGAGCGCCCAGGCGGTGGAGGCGACCTCTGCGCCGATGAAGCCGCCGCCGATCACGACCAACCGTCCGCCGCCGGCCAGTTCGTCCCGCAGGGCGCGGGCGTCGTCCAGGGTGCGCAGGACGTGCACCCCGGCGAGGCCCTCGGAGCCGGGCAGTTGCCGGGCGGCGGCGCCGGTGGCGATGACGATGCCGTCGGCCCGCACCGCACCACCGTCGGCGAGCCGGACGGTCCGCTCACGGGCGTCGAGTCCCACGGCCCGGGTGCCGAGCAGCCACTCGGCCCGCAGGTCCTCGCCGTCCGTCTCCAGCGCGAGGTCCCTCTCGCCGAGCACCCCGGAGAGGAACTCCTTGGAGAGCGGGGGCCGGTCGTACGGGCGGTGCAGTTCGTCGCCGATGACGACGAGCCGCCCGTCGTAGCCCTGCTTGCGCAGCGAGCGCGCCGCCGAGAGGCCGGCGAGCGAGGCGCCCACGACGGCCACCGTCCTCACGCGGGACCACCGGCGAGCCGGGCGGCCACACAGGGCGGCAGGTTGGGGGCGTCCGTGGACACCTTCACATAGATCATGCCTTCTTCGACGACGACCTCGTGCGTCCGCACCGGCAGCTTGGCCGGCGGAGCGTCGACCGCTCCGGTCCGCAGGTCGAACTTCGAGGCGTGCAGCGGGCATTCCACCTCGCAGCCCTCCAGCCAGCCGTCGGCGAGCGAGGCGTCCTGGTGGGTGCAGGTGTCGTCGATGGCGAAGACCTCGCCGTCGTCGGTGTGGAACACCGAGACCGGCGGGTCGATGTCGAGCCGGAGGGCCTCGCCTCGCGGAAGATCCGCGAGACGGCACGCGGGAATCATCATGACACCTCGGTGCGTATAGCGAAACGGATTGCGGTAAGCGCAACATCAGTCTGGGGTCGCCCTGAACCCTTGTCAAGGCGTCGAAAGGCCCGCTTCGGACGGGTCCCGGGGCCGTCCTCAAGACAGCTCGAAACGCCCGTACCACCTGCGGAAACAGGCGGTACGGGCGCCGCGCGGGGAGCCTCGGGGGACCCGGTCAGAAACCGCGGTCCAGCCATTCCTGGAGGTGCGGGGCCTCCGTGGCGATCGTGGTCGTCCCCCCGTGACCGGTGTGGACGACGGTGTCGCCCGGCAGGGTCAGCAGCCGGTCGCGGATGGAGCCGACGATGGTGGGGAAGTCGCTGTACGACCTGCCCGTCGCGCCCGGTCCGCCCGCGAACAGGGTGTCGCCGCTGAACAGGGCCGCCAGGTCCGGCGCGTACAGGCAGACCGCGCCGGGGGCGTGGCCGGGCGTGTGCAGCACGGTCAGCTCGACACCCGCCACCGTCAGGACCTGCCCGTCGGCGAGTTCACCGTCGGGCGCGCGCTCGGGGTGGGTCTGCTTCCACAGCGGCAGGTCGTCCGGATGGAGCCGGATCGGGGCGCCGGTGCGCTCGGCGAGGGCGGGCGCGGCGTCGATGTGGTCGTTGTGGGCGTGGGTGCAGATGATGGCCGTCAGCCTGCGGTCGCCGACGGCTTCGGCGATGGCGTCGGCGTCGTGGGCGGCGTCGATGACGACGACCTCGTGGTCGTCGCCGACGATCCACACGTTGTTGTCGACGTCCCAGGTGCCACCGTCCAGACTGAACGTGCCCGAGGTGACGAGGTGTTCGATGCGGGCGCCGGCCGTCACAGGACCACCACCGAGCGCAGCACGTCACCGTGGTGCATCCGCTCGAAGGCCTTCTCCACGTCGTCCAGGGCGATGGTCTCGGTGACGAAGGCGTCGAGGTCGAGCCGGCCCTGGAGGTAGAGGTCGATGAGCATCGGGAAGTCACGGGACGGCAGGCAGTCGCCGTACCAGGACGACTTCAGCGAACCACCGCGACCGAAGACGTCGAGCAGGGGCAGCTCCAGCTTCATGTCGGGGGTGGGGACGCCGACGAGGACGACCGTGCCGGCGAGGTCGCGGGCATAGAAGGCCTGCTGGTAGGTCTCGGGGCGGCCCACCGCCTCGATGACGACGTCGGCGCCGAAGCCGCCGGTCAGCTCGCGGATCGCCTCGACGGCGTCGGTGTCGCGGGAGTTGACGGTGTGCGTCGCGCCCAGTTTCTCGGCCGTCCGGAGCTTGCGGTCGTCGATGTCCACCGCGATGATCTTCGCCGCGCCGGCCAGGTTCGACCCGACGACCGCGGCGGCGCCGACACCGCCGCAGCCGATGACGGCGACGCTGTCACCGCGTCCGACGTTGCCGGTGTTGATGGCCGCGCCGATGCCGGCCATGACGCCGCAGCCGAGCAGACCGGCGGCAGCCGCGGACGCGGCCCGGTCGACCTTGGTGCACTGCCCCGCCGCCACCAGCGTCTTCTCCGCGAAGGCGCCGATGCCCAGCGCCGGGGACAGCTCCGTGCCGTCGGTCAGGGTCATCCTCTGCTTGGCGTTGTGCGTGGCGAAGCAGTACCACGGCCGGCCGCGCCGACAGGCGCGGCACTGCCCGCACACGGCACGCCAGTTGAGGATGACGAAGTCACCGGGGGCCACGTCGGTGACCCCCTCCCCCACCGACTCCACGACACCGGCGGCCTCGTGGCCCAGCAGGAAGGGGAAGTCGTCGTTGATGCCGCCCTCGCGGTAGTGGAGGTCGGTGTGGCAGACCCCGCACGCCTCGATCTTGACCAGCGCCTCACCCGGTCCGGGGTCGGGCACGATGATCGTTTCCAGGCTGACGGGGGCGCCCTTCCCCCGCGCGACGACAGCACGGACCTGGTGAACCATGGCCACTCCTCGGCTGGTACAAGACCTCAGACTGATGTTGCTTATGGCGGTACACAACGCATGTTCCGCAACACAGCATCGGGGAGGGCGGACGCGGGGTCAAGGATTCGACCCGTGCTTTCCAGCAGGCCCGGCAGGGGCCCCTTCCCCGGCCGGGGACCTGCCGAGGGAGGGGCGACGTCAGCGGGCCGTTCGGCCCATGCGACCACCGCCGCGGGCGCCCATGCCGGTCCGGCCGCTCCGGCCCGTCCGGTCGGTCTCGCTCGCCGCGGCCCCGGCGGCCAGCGCCAGCAGCAGCGCGACGGCACCGACGACGATGTTGTTCACGACGGTCCGCGTGGTGTCGACGTTCCCCGCGACGACCCACGGAGCCACGACGGTCCAGACTCCGATCAGCGCTGCCGCCCACGCCCTGGCGTGAGTGCGCTCGTAGGCGTGGCCGAAGCCGCTGAGCAGGAGCGCGTAGGCGATACCGGTGATCAGGTTGTTGATGGCCAGGGTGCCGAGGTCGTTGAATCCCGCTATCCAGGGCGACGCGGCCAGGTACAGCCCCGTGACGAGGGCCAGCGCCTCGACGGCCTGCCCCTGCTGCGTCGAGGCCGCCCGCTCGGCACGGGCGTGGCGTTCCCGCATCTCGACGATGTCCGGATGCGACTCCAGGGTGGTGTGGGTCTGGTCGGTCATTGCTCGCCTCCTGCTTCGGAGGGCCACGATCCCTCCGTGTACCCGATCGAACGAAGCCCGAGTACCCACGCGAATGCCCTGAACCGGATCATTTCGAAGTGCCGACCGGGAGGGGCGCAGAGGATGGCCGGGCGCCCGGCGGGGGTCTCCCGCAGCGCGACCTGCAGGGCAATCGATGTCCGGCCGCGAGTACCGCGTGCGGACCGGGGGCGAGCAGCGGCACGGAGCGCCGTGACGCCTTCCGCCGGCTCGTGCGGCTGGCTGCTGGCGGCTGGCGGCTGGCGGCTGGCGGCCGTGCACGAGACCGCCGAGGAGAAGGCCGTCCACTACTTCGCCCGGAGTGCACTGCCCGGCGGCGGGCCCGTCGTCGACGACCGGCTCGCCGAGAAACGGGCCGCCCAGCAGACCCTGGCGGATCCGGACGGCCTGGAGACCGACGGCCTGACGTTCCCCCCTCGGCTGATGCCGCTGCGTACGGAGGTGCGGGAGCACGCCCGGGCCGAAGAACGCCACGAGTTCCCGCGCCTGTGCCGGTGCGCCGGCCCCGGTCGTCGGGTCGCCATGGCCAGGACGGCCGAGGCCGCCGAGGCGAGGGCGCCCACCCGTCCCCACGCCGGTATCGAGTCCCCGGCGGCGAACCCGGCCCTCGGCCCGGTCGCCGCCGTCACGGACCGTACGAAGGACACGGTCCGCGAGGGTATGGGCAGGGACGGCTGAGCGCCCGGCGTATCCGGCGTGGCGGGGGTGGTCGAGGGCGCCCTCGGGTCCGAAGTGGCCGGGGAGGCCGCAGCGGTCTCTAATGGTGGAGGGAGCGGCGGCGATTGGAGGACGTCTGGCGTTGTTGACCTGGGGCTTCGCCCGGTCGACGGAGCCGCTCGCACCTCGTGGTGGCGGCGGCGCCGTCCCGTCCGCAGCGGCCCTCACGACCGTGACGCAAAACGGTTCCCCCGGGCGTTCCCGGTGTTCCGGCGCGGCATGGCGCGGGGCGCCGCCGGGCACACATGTGTCGGGTTTGCGGTGAAGCGGCTGGGCACTCGGATCGTCCCAGAAGCAAGCGCCTGAGTTGAGGTGATCAACCCCGCGGGACGGGTGTCGGCCAGGGTTCCTCGCGTGCCGGTCACGGCAGCGAGCCGAGCAGAGGGCGACTGATGACGACGATCGGCCTGGAAGAGGAGTACATGCTGGTCGACCCTGTCACGGGCCTACCGGTCCCCTACGCCGAGAAGGTCCGCCTGTCGGCGTGTCTGGCGCACCTGGCGGAGGAGCACGAGGTGCACTACGAGCTGCTCCAGTCGCAGGTCGAGGTCACCACCCCGGTGTGCCACACCCTGGACGAGATCGGCGGTCACCTGCTGCGGTTGCGGCACGCCGTGGGCGCCGCCGCCGAGGAGCACGGCTGCCGTATCGCCGCGGCCGCGACACCGCCGCTGCGCGACGCGCGGTCCATGGCCGTCACCGACCAGACCCGCTACCGGGCCATGCTGGCGCAGGCACCGCAGCTGGTGGAGGAACAGCTGGTCAACGGCATGCATGTGCATGTGGGCGTCCCCGGCCGCGAGGTCGGCGTCGAGGTGCTGAACCGGCTCCGCGTCTGGCTGCCCACCCTGACCGCGATGTCGGCGAACTCCCCGCTGTGGGACGGCCACGACACCGGCTTCGCCAGCTGGCGCACGGTCGTCTTCAGCCGCTGGCCGGTGAGCGGTATGCCGCCCGCCTTCCTGGACGCGGCCGACTACGACCGGCGGCTGCACCAGCTGGTGGACAGCGGCCTGATCTGCGACACCGGCCAGGTGTACTGGCAGGCCCGGCTCTCGGAGCGCTATCCGACCGTCGAGGTGCGCTGCCCCGACGTGCAGCTGCGCGCGGACGACGCGGTGATGTTCGCCGGGATCGTCCGGGCCCTGGTGGAGACGGCCCGCGCCGAGGCGGCCGCCGGCGCTCCCCCGCCCGACTGCCCGCCTGAGCTGCTGGAGGCGGCCATGTGGCATGCCGCCCGCCATGGCCTGAGCGACACGCTGATCGGCCCCGACGGTCGGCGCCACCGGGCCGGTGACGTGCTGTGCCGGCTCCTGCGGCATGTCGGACCGGCGCTGGACGCGTCCGGCGACACCCGTGAGGTGACGAGCCTGGTGCACCGGCTCCTCCAGGGCGGCACCGGGGCGGACCGGCAGCGGACCGCCCTCGTGACCGGCGGCCCGAGGGCGGCCATCGAGCTGATCACCACGGAGAGCACGCTCCCCTGACTCCGGCACGGCCACGCCGTACCGCCGACGAGGAAACCGCTCGCGGCCGCGTCCGGGCACGGACCGCTTTCCGCCGAACCCGAGAGACGCCGGGTGCCGCCCCGACGACCGAGACGGCACCCTTGCGCCGGCTACGGCGCGGGAATCGGGCCCGGCCCCTCCCCGCGGCCGACGGAGACGCGGCCCCCCGACCGTGTCTGCGGGGTCAGCTCGACCTGGACCTGATGGGTCGTCTGGCGGTCGACGGAACCGCCCAGTTCGGCCGTCACCACCCCGATACGCACACCACCGCGGCCCGAGCCGGACTGGTGGACCTGCACGGTGAACTGGAGGCTCACCTTGTCGACGCTGAATCCGAGGGACCGGCCCTGCGCCTCGTCCTGCGCCCGCTCCAGTTCGCCTCTGATCTGGCGGATCACCTCGGTCAATCCCACGAACCCCGGCCCATCGGTCAACTCGCACCCCCCGCACGCCTGTTGATCCCTGTCGTCCCAGTATGCGGCGGGACGCGTCGCTCGTATAGTTGTGCTATGGCGGACGACGGGGGAGTCGTTGATGGTTCGTCACTCGAGACGCCCGGCTGGGCTGTGCGCATCCGCCGGGCCGACGGAAGGATCGCGGGCGCCGGCATTCTGTTGAGCCCCGACCGGGTGCTGACCTGCGCCCATGTGATCGACGACCGGGAGGCGCGGTTCGCCGCGGAGTTCGTCGGGGCGGCGCCCGGTCTCCTGGTGCCCTCGGTCGCCGCGTGGGTCGACGGGGACGCGTATGTGCCCAACACCCGCGACGCCGACGGCGATCCCCTCGGCGACGTGGCGCTGCTCCGCCTCGAACAGCCGAGACCCATGGCGGAGACGACCCTGCTGTACCGCCTCTCGGCGCCGAACCGCGCGGTCCAGATGTACGGCTTCCCCTACGACCACAACGGCGGCATCTGGTTCCGGGCCAGCATCGTCGGCGGCTGCGGACGGGACGGGCAGGTCCAGTTGAGCCCGACGAGCCCCGGTGAGCTGGCCAGCCCCGGATGCAGTGGCTCGGGCGTGATGGACACCCTGACCGGCAAGGTCATCGGCATGGTCCTCAGCGGCATCTCCGACCAGCACGGCAACCAGTTCTCCTTCATGAGCCCGGCCGAGACCATCGTCCGGCACCTCCCCCAGGTCCGCCGGTGGACCCGCGGCAAGGCTGCCGTCGACGACGGGCTCAGGACGACCCGGCAGGACACGGCCGAGGCACTGCTCGACGAGCCGTTCGCCCAGCGCCTCGCCGACTGGCTCCAGGACGACGGACAGCAGGTGAAGATCAGCCTGGTCCCGGCCGGGGACGCGGTACGGGCCGCCACGCTGCGCCGCGCGATCACCCTCGCCGACCGGGAGTTGCGTACCGCGGCGTCCGTCGGCCGCGCCTCCCTCGACCCGCCCGGCACCGTCCCGTCGGCCGGCGGCCACGACCTGGCCGTGGACGCGGCCGGACTGACCACCGCGGAGATCGGGGAGCGGATCGCCGAGCGCATGGGGCTGTGGCAGCATCCCGCGGACCCGGTGGCGGAGCGGATCAGAGCCGCCGACGTCACCCTCACCCTGGTCGTCGTCGGCGTCGACGAGGCCGCCGATCCGCCCGCGCTGCTGGAACTGCTGAAGGCCCTGCACGCCAAGGGCAACCGCCTCCTGCTGGTCTTCCGCGACGCCGGCACCGTCTACCACCGCGCCCGGAGCGAACTGGTCCTCGAACCCGAACGGGAACGCCGCGCCCGTCTCGTCGCACGGCTGGAGGAGATCACCGGTCCGCTCGCCCGCGCCCTCCACGAGGGACTCGGGGCCGTACGAGCCGACGAGGTGCGCCCCGCCGACGCCGACCTGGTACGGGCGCACGCCGCGCTCGCCGCCCTCAGGCTCGGGCGGGCCGGGGCCGACGACGGCGGCCCGCACCCGGAGCTGGCCCGCTACGAGCGGCTCGCCCAGCGGGTGGCCGCACGCCTGACCAGGACCGTGGGCGCCCTCGACGCGCTGCGCGACCGACGGGACGAGCTGGAGGGCAGGCTCCGCGGCTACCACGACCTGCATCTGAACTCCGTACGAGGCAACGAGGAGGACCTGACCTTGGACGCTCTTCGTCTGCGCGCGCACGAACTGCTGCGGGCCAGGCCGTGCGACGTCAAGGCCGCCGAGGCCGCCGTGGAGGCGTACACCCGCCGCGTCGACCGCCGGGCACCACGCGGACGGGGACACGGAGGTGCCTCAACGACATGACGTCCTTACCCGTGCCGTGCCCGAGACCCGACTGCCCGGGCGGCGGCCGCATCATGGTGACCGGCTTCTGCGACACCTGTCACCGACGGCCCCCCGACCAGGCCCGGACCGCCCCGGCAC
>NZ_LIQX01000157.1 GCF_001418475.1 Streptomyces ossamyceticus
CCGCGTCACCGGCCTCCGCGTCACCGGCCTCCGCGTCAGAAACGTCACCCGTCTTCGTGCCGTCGGCCTCGGCACCCCCAGCCTCCGTGCCGCCGGCCGCAATGCGGCCGGCGCCCGCTGCCCCCACTGCCGTCGATGTCTCCTCGGCGCCCTCCGGCTGCTCCGGGTCCTCCGGGTCCTCCCCGGTCCTCTCGGGCTCTCGGATGTCCCCGGCTCCCCGGTTCTCTTCGCCCGCCCTCCGTTCCGTCCGTCCCGGCACCGTCGTCTCCGTGTTCTCCGGCTCTTCCCCGTGCGCGCCGGAGGCGTTCGTCGCGTTGTTCACGTCGTACCTCCGGGTTCGGGTGGGGTGCCGGAGGGGCGGGTGTCGTGGGCGGTGGCGAGGAGTTGGAGGCCGAGGCGGAGGCGGCGGCGGGCCTCGTCCTCGGTGACGCCCAGGTCGGCCGCGGTCCGCCGGTAGTCGCGCCGCTGGAAGTACGCCAGTTCGAGCGCGGACCGCAACGGCGAGGGCATGGCCTGCACTATGTAGTCCGCGCGGGCGGCGACCGACGCGTGGTGGACCTTGCGCTCCAACTCCTCCGCGCTGCCCTCGCCGCCCCGTTCGAGCGCGGCGGTCTCGGTGGCCCACAGCCGCTGCACGGCCAGCCGGTGGGTGAGCGCGGCGAGCCAGGAACGCAGGGGCCCCTGCTTGGGGTCGTACGCCTCGGGGTCCTCCCAGATCCGGACGAACACCTCGCGGGTGATGCCGTCGGCGGCCCGCTCGTCGTCCAGGACGCGGTGGGCGAGGCCGTGCACGAGCGACGCGAACCGGTCGTACAGCTCACCGAGCGCGGCCGCCTCGCCGCGCGTCAGCCGCTGCCGCATCCTGAGGTCCCACCGGGGCGGTGCGTCCTGCGTCGCCATACGGCCCCCTCACCCTGCTCTGGCCTGCGCCGTTCCTGTCGCGGGCCGTTCCGGCCGGCCCATGGCCGAGCCGTCGTCCCGCACTGAGTCCCACCCGTGTGCACCGGCGTCCAGTCCGCGTCCAGCCTGTGCGCACCGGTGTGTCCAGCCTGTGTGCGTCGGGTTCTCGAATGTAGTCGGCACCGCTGACCGCGCACGCCCCTTTATGGCAATGTGCGCCCCTCGCGACGCCGAAGGTGGTAGGGGCCTCCTCCGCTGCGCTGTTCAGGCCGCCCACATGGGCGTCCACCGGTCCGCCGGGGTCCCGCGCGCCGTTTCCGCCGCGCGAAAACGGCCACTCGGAACCGCACTTGTATCGATCTCAATCGCTTGTTGATCGGTTTTCGATCACTAACGACCGTACTCGATGTAAATCTCACCGAAAAGGCCCCTGAAATGGCTCGGTTGCCACGCGCTTTCGGCGGAGTACGGGTGTTTCATGGAACGACGGCGGGGCAGCCGCGCAGCAGGAAGCGGTGTATTGGCTTCCGGTTCGGCGACTGAGAGGCATCGCGGTGGAGTTCAAAGTGACCGACGGCGAGCAGGGTGAGTGGGCCGTGCTACGGGTGTCGGGTGAGATGGATCTGGTGACCTCACCGGTGCTCCGTCAGCGGGTGCACGAGGCGGTGGCCGACGGTCGCCGCAGTCTCGTCCTCGACCTCTCGGGCGTCGTCTTCTGCGACTCCAGCGGGGTGGGCGTCCTCATCGCCACCCGCCGCCTCATGCGATCCTGCCGGGGACGGCTGAGGCTGATCCTCCCGCCCGACGGCAGGGCCGGCGGCCCGACGGAGGGCGCGCACGTCAACCGCGTCATGGCCGCCCTCGGCGTCCGCCGTCTCTTCGACGTCCACCCGGACGTCATGTCGGCGGTGGCACCGGAGCCCGAGGACGAGACCGACGCCCTCTCGGCCTGACCACCGCCTCCACCGGCCTGGTCCGGCCTGGTTCGGCCTGGTCCCTGGCCTGCTCGCCGGCCCGATCAGCGGCCCGCCCTCCCCGCGCCCACCGATGTCCCGGGGGCCACACAGTTGTCCCGGAATTCCCGCAGTCTTGGTACAAGCGTCGCTTTCGCGCTCCGTACCGCCCACGGACGTCGTACGCTCCGTCCGAGGAACACCGACAGGCATGGATCAAGCATTCCACTCGACGTAAGGCGGGCCCGAAAGAACATGGTCAGCAGCGAGTACGAGCGCCGGATCGCCGCCCGGTTCGCCACCTTCGACCAGGACGGCAACGGCTGGATCGACCGCGAGGACTTCATCGCGGCGAGCAAGGCGGTGCTCAACGAGTTCGGCACCCCCGCCCGTTCGGACAAGGGCCAGTCCCTGTACGGCGGCGCGGAGGCCTTCTGGCAGGGCATGGCCGGGATAGCGGACCGGGACGGCGACCAGCGCATCACCCGCGACGAGTTCGTGAACGGCGCGGTCAAGCGGCTGCGCGACAACCCGGAGCGGTTCGCCGAGATCGCCCGCCCCTTCCTGCACGCGGCCCTCGCCGTCGCGGACGCCGACGGGGACGGCTCGGCCACGGTCGACGAGACCGCCCGCATCCTCAAGGCCCTCGGCGTGCCCGAGCACATCGCCACCGCCACAGCCGCCTCCCTCGACACCAACGCAGACGGCAAGGTCGACGAGGTGGAGGTCGTGACCGCGTTCGCCCGCTACTTCACCGTGCCGGAGTGATCACCGAAGGGGTCCCGTCCGATCGAGGTCGGTCTCGTCCGGTCCTACTTGGTCCTGCCCGGTCCGATCCCGTTCGGTTCGTGGCCCCTTCCGGCCGGTTCACGCATAGCGTTCGCGCAGTCTGTACTTGAGGACCTTCCGCAGGGTCTCGTTGCGCGGCAGGGCGTCCACGATCTCCACCTGCTCCGGCAGTTTGTGGACGGAGAGTCCTTCCGCGCGCAGGTACGACGTCACCGTCGCCAGGGTCAGCGGCTCGGCCTCGGGGGGCTGTTCCACGACCGCGCAGACCCGTTCCCCGCGTTCGGCGTCCGGCAGTCCGATCACCGCCACGTCCCGCACGGCCGGGTGGCGGTGCAGCAGGTCCTCGATCTCCTTGGCGGAGATGTTCTCGCCCTTGCGGATGATCACGTCCTTCAGCCGCCCGGTCAGCACCAGGTGCCCGCTGTCCGTCAGCCGGCCCAGGTCGCCCGTGACGAAGAACCCGTCCGCGTCGAACGCCGCCGCCGACTGCTCCGGATCCAGATAACCGCGGCAGACGGCCTCCCCCTTCAACCGCACCTCGCCGTCGACGATCCGTATCTCCATCCCCTCCGGCGGCCGCCCCTCGGTGGTCGCGAGGTTCTCCGCCGAGTCGTCCGGCGCCCCCATCGTGATCATCGGGACCTCCGTCATGCCGTACCCATGGGTCAGCTGCACGCCCATCTCCCTGACGACGGAGTGGTACAGCTCGGGCGGCTTCGGCGCGCCACCGCCCGCGAGCAGCCGCAGCGAGGGGACGACCGGGACGCCCGGTTGCTTGCGCTGCTCGGTGAGGAACATCGAGTAGAACGCCGTCGACCCGCCCGCGACCGTCACCCCGTGCTTGCGGTAGCCGTCCAGCGCGGCCGGCAGCGCGAAGTGCTCGAACAGCACGGCCGGGAACCCGTACAGCAGGAGCATCACCATGTAGTCGGGGCCGCCGATGTGCGCGTAAGGGAAGGCGATCGAGCCCACGTCGTCACTGGTCAGGCGGAGCGCGTGGGCGAGGCAGGAGCCGCCCGCGATGAGGGAGCGGTCCGTGTGGAGGACGCCCTTCGGGTCGGAGGTGGTGCCGGAGGTCCAGTAGATCCAGCGCACCGAGGTGCCGTCGGCCGGCGCGGCGGGCAGGACCGCAGGATCGCCGTCCGGGAGGGCCTCGTACGCCTCGAAGACCCCCCGGGCGCCCAGCCGTCGCGCCATCCCGGCGTGGTCGAACCCCCGCCACTCGCCGGGTACCGCGAAGAACTCCGCCTTCGACTCCCGGAGCGCGAAGCCGACCTCGCGATCCCGGTAGAAGGGGATGACCGGTGACTGCACGGCGCCGAGGCGGGCCAGGGCGAAGGACAGCAGGGCCGTCTCGATACGGGTGGGCAGCTGCCAGGCGACGACCGTGCCGGGGCGTACGCCCATGTCGTACAGGCCCGCCGCCACCCGTTCGGCGCGGGAGCGCAGCTCGCCGAAGCTCAGGGTGCGGTCGTCCTGGAGGAGGACCGGCCGGTCGGGGGTGAGCGCGGCGCGGCGGTCGAGGAGTTCCCACAGGGTGCGGGACGTGCCGAGCGCGTGGGCGGTTTCGTTCACAGCGGCCCCCTGCCTGGAGGACTCGTCCATAAAGCTGACGAGCTGTCAGATGGTGGGCAGAGCGTAGGCCGGGGCGCCTTGTCGGTCCAGGGGTGTGCCACTAACCTGCTCGACAAGGATCTGACGGTCCATCAGATAACTGAGTGGGGGATCCATGACCGAACTGCCCCGCATCATCAGCGTCGACGACCATGTGATCGAGCCCGCACACCTCTTCGAGACCTGGCTGCCGCAGAAGTACCGGGAGCGCGGCCCCCAGCCGCTGACCGCCGGGATCGGCGAGCTCGCCTATGTCGCCGGGAAGTACCAGATCACGATGGACCCCGAGGGCCAGCCGACCGACTGGTGGATCTACGAGGACCTGAAGTTCCCGTACAAGCGCAACATCGCGGCCGTCGGCTTCGACCGCGACGAGATGACCCTGGAGGGCATCACCCGCGAGGAGATGCGGCGCGGCTGCTGGGACCCCAAGGCCCGGCTGGCCGACATGGACCTCAACCATGTCGAGGCGTCCCTCTGCTTCCCCTCCTTCCCCCGCTTCTGCGGGCAGACCTTCGCCGAGGCGCACGACAAGGAGGTCGCCCTGGCCTGCGTGCGCGCCTACAACGACTGGATGGTCGAGGAGTGGTGCGGCGACAGCGGCGGCCGGCTGATCCCGCTGTGCCTGATCCCGCTGTGGGACATCGACCTGGCCGTCGCCGAGATCCGCCGCAACGCCGCCCGCGGCGTCCGGGCCGTGACCTTCTCCGAGATCCCCACTCACCTGGGACTGCCCTCCATCCACTCCGGCTACTGGGACCCCTTCTTCGCGGTCTGCCAGGACACCGGCACCGTCGTCAACATGCACATCGGGTCCAGCTCCCAGATGCCGGCCGCCTCGCCCGACGCCCCGCCCGCCGTCCAGGCCTCGCTGTCCTTCAACAACGCGATGGCCTCGATGATGGACTTCCTCTTCAGCGGCGTCCTGGTCCGCTTCCCCCGCCTCAAACTCGCCTACAGCGAGGGCCAGATGGGCTGGATCCCCTACGCCCTGGAACGCGCCGACGACGTGTGGGAGGAGCACCGCGCCTGGGGCGGCGTCCGCGACCTGATCCCCGAGCCGCCGTCGACGTACTACTACCGGCAGATGTTCTGCTGCTTCTTCCGCGACAAGCACGGCGTCGCCTCGCTGGACGTCGTCGGACGGGACAACGCGACCTTCGAGACCGACTACCCGCACGTCGACTCGACCTTCCCGCACACCAAGGAGGTCGCCCTCGACCATGTGAAGGGCCTCGACGACGAGACGGTCTACAAGCTCATGCGCGGCAACGCGATCCGCATGCTCGACCTCGACCTCGACAAGTGACGGGCGGCCCCCGGTCATGGATCTCGCGTACAGCCCCGAGGAGGAGGAATTCCGGGCCGGGCTGCGGGAGTGGCTCGCGAAGGTCCTGCCCACCCTGCCGCCGAAGCCGTCCCCCGACAACTGGCCCGCGCGGCGCGCGTACGACCTCGGCTGGCAGCGGACGCTGTACGACGCCGGGTACGCCCACGTCCACTGGGACGCCTCCCCGACCGTCCGGCTGATCTTCCTGGAGGAGACCGAGAAGGCCGGCGCCCCCTACGTCGGCGCCAACTTCGTCGGACTGCTGCACGCGGGGCCCACCATCGCCGCCGAGGGCACCGCCGAGCAGCGGGCGCGCTGGCTGCCACCCGTGCTGCGCGGCGAGGAGGTGTGGTGCCAGGGGTTCAGCGAACCGGACGCCGGATCCGACCTCGCGGCGCTGCGCACGCGCGCGTACCGCGACGGCGACGACTATGTGATCACCGGGTCCAAGATCTGGACCTCCCACGCGGAGGTCGCCGACTGGTGCGAGCTGCTGGTGCGGACCGATCCCGGCGCCCCCAAGCACCGGGGCATCTCCTGGCTGGCCATGCCCATGGACGCGCCGGGGGTGACGGTACGGCCGCTGCGCACGCTCGCCGGATCCACCGAGTTCGCCGAGGTGTTCCTTGACGAGGTCCGCGTCCCGGTCGCGAACCGGGTCGGCGAGGAGAACGACGGCTGGCGCGTGACCATGGTGACCCTGTCGTTCGAGCGCGGCACGGCCTTCGTGGGCGAAGTCGTCGCCTGCCGACGGGTGTTGGGGGAGGTCGCGCAGGAGGCGCGGGCCAACGGGCGGTGGGACGACCCCGGTGTCCGACGCCGGCTCGGGCGGCTGAACGCGGAGTTGCGGACGCTGTGGCGGCTCACCCAGTGGAACGTCAGCGAGGCGGAGTCCTCCGGAGGGGTGCCGGGGGTGGGGGGTTCGGTGTTCAAGCTGAGGTACTCGCGGGTCCGGCAGGAGCTGTACGACGCGGCGGTGGAGGTGC
>NZ_LIQX01000158.1 GCF_001418475.1 Streptomyces ossamyceticus
TGTGCCTGTGCCTGTGCCTGTCCCTGTGACTGTCCCTGTCCCTGTGTCTGGCATCGCGTGCTGGAAGCGATGCCAGGCTCGTACGGGATCCTCGCGGTCCGGTGCCTGCGGGGTGCCGTGGCCACGCGTGCGGGGCGCTGTGACGGTCGTTGGCCGTGCTCCCTGGGACTTCTTCGGTACGGCTGGCCGCTGTCGCCTCGCGCAGATGCTCGACGCCTCGTCCCTGGACGCGGTCGGCCACAGCCGGCGTGAACGCCACGGCCGCCGTGTCGACAGGCTCTCCGTAGGCGCTGCGGGGCTTGCCCGACCCGACACCGTGCTGCGGACCACTGAGGCGGGGCGGCGGACACGCGTGCGGGCGGCCGGGGCCACGAAGGCCCGGCCGCCCGCACCGTTCACGGGACCGCTGCCGCTCAGTCGGCCTCGGAGAACACGAACGAGAACTCCGTCGGCTCCGCCCGCAGGTGGTACTGCGGCAGCACGCCCGGCCCGCACGACTGCGAGCCGATGCCCATCTGGCCGTGGTCCAGGTTGACCCACACCGTGTCACCGGCCCGGAGGTCGGTCAGGTGCTCGGCGGCGTCGAGCTGCTCGCTCGTCCAGCGCCGTGCGGTGAACCAGAACTCCGGGTCGCCGTCGATCCGCAGACCGCCGAGCTCCGCCCAGCGGACGTCGGGGCGGGCCCCGTTCTCCTGGGGGCGGAGGTACGGGGTCTGCAACGCGTCGACCGAGGAGTGGTACCGGTACAGCATGGACGCCGACTTGGTGTCGGGGTAGCCCTCGCCGGGGCCGCCGCCGTACCACCGCACGGCGTCCGCCGACGACAGCCCGAAGCGGATGCCGAGGCGGGGGAGCGGGACCGTCCAGTCGCCCTCCGGGTCCACCGACACCGTCAGGCTCAGCCGCGTCCCGTCCGACGTCCAGCGGTAGGTCGTGCGCAGCCCGATCTCCCACGCCGCCGGCGCCACCCGGGTCCGTACCGTCAGGGCGTCCTCACCGACCTCGACGGCGTCCAGCCGGTGGCGCATGCGGTGGAGGCCGAACTTGCGCCAGAGCAGGCCGTACTGCGGGTCCGGCTGCCAGTCCGCCCCGGCGTCGTTGTCGGTCGGCGCCCGCCAGACGTCCAGGCGCAGCCCGGTCACGTCGACGCCGCCGATGGTCTTCAGCGCGCCGGTGCGGGCGTCGAAGGACGCCGGGCCGAGGTAGATCAGCTTCTCGCTCGCCGTGGGACGGTCGCCCGGCACCACGGTCGGCGTCGGGCGCTCCACCACCGGCAGCTGGGCCCACGCCACCTGGTGGTCCTTGCGGCCCCACGCGGTGTCCTCGGCCAGCAGCGCCCGTACGGTCCACAGCGCCTCGCCCGCCGGCCCGCCGGACGGCGGCTGCGGCAGCTTCACCTCGGCCGACTCGCCGGGCTTCAGGGAGGGCACGCCCAGGGCGCCCGCCTCCAGCGTCTTCCCGTCGACCTGGTACGACCACTCGAAGGCCAGCTCCGACAGGTCCGCGAAGTCGTACGCGTTGCGCACCCGGACCGTGCCGGCGGCGCCGTCGCCGTCGATGCGGACCGGCTCGATCACCTTCTTGAACTCGACCAGGCCCGGGGAGGGCGTCCGGTCCGGGAAGACCAGGCCGTCGCAGACGAAGTTGCCGTCGTGCAGCTCCTCGCCGAAGTCACCGCCGTAGGCGTAGCCGAGCTCGGGGTGCTTGACGCCGTGGTCGATCCACTCCCAGATGAAGCCGCCCTGGATGCGGTCGTGCGCCTCGAAGATCCGCTGGTAGTCGGCGAGGCCGCCGGGGCCGTTGCCCATGGCGTGGCCGTACTCGCACTGGATGAAGGGCAGGCCGCGCCGCTTGTGGGTGCCGCCGTCCAGACCCTTGCCGATGCGCTCGACCTCGGCGTGGTCGGCGTACATCCGGGAGTAGACGTCGGTGTCGCGGCAGTCCCAGTCGCCCTCGTAGTGCACCAGGCGGGAGCCGTCGCGGCCGTGGATCCACTCGGCCATGGCGGTGAGGCCCCGTCCGGTGCCGCACTCGTTGCCGAGGGACCACATCACGACCGACGGGTGGTTCTTGTCCCGCTCGACCATGCGGGCCGCCCGGTCCAGCAGGGCCGGGGTCCAGCGGTCGTCGTCGACGGGGTTGTCCCGCCAGTTCTGCTCGGTGAAGCCGTGGGTCTCCAGGTCGCACTCGTCGATGACCCACAGCCCGTACTCGTCGCACAGGTCGAGGAAGGCGGGGTGCGGCGGGTAGTGCGAGGTGCGCACGGCGTTGATGTTGTGCCGCTTCATCAGCAGCACGTCCGCGCGCATCGTCTCCAGGTCGAGCGCGCGGCCCCGCTCCGGGTGCCACTCGTGGCGGTTGACGCCCTTGAACAGGATCGGCCGGCCGTTGACCTTGATCAGGCCGTCCTCCAGCACGACCGTGCGGAAACCGATCCGCAGCGGGACGCGCTCGCCCTCCGTCACCAGCTCACCGTCGTACAGATGAGGGGTCTCGGCGGTCCACGGCTCGACGGGGACGGTCACCGGTTCGCCCGTCGCGACATCGATGTCCAGGGCGGGCACGAGGACCCGGCCGTCGACGTCGGAGTCCACGCGCAGGGTCCCGGTGCCGCCGACGTGGTCGTAGGAGGCGTGCACGAAGAAGTCGAGGACGGCGCCCGCCGGGCGGTGCAGCAGGGTGACCTCCCGGAAGATGCCGGGCAGCCACCACTGGTCCTGGTCCTCCAGGTAGGAGCCCGCCGACCACTGGTGGACCCGCACCGCGAGGACGTTGCCCGTCGGCTTCAGCAGCTGTCCGACGGCGAACTCGTGGGCGAGCCGCGAGCCCTTGAACTCACCGATGTCCGTGCCGTTCAGCCAGACGCGGGCACAGGACTCCACGCCGTCGAAGCGGAGCACGGCACCGCCGTCCGCCGGCCACCCCTCGGGCAGGTCGAAGTACCGCAGATGGTCGCCGGTCGGGTTCTCCGTCGGCACCCGGGGCGGGTCCACCGGGAAGGGGTACAGGTGGTTGGTGTAGATCGGCGCCCCGAAGGCCCCGCCACCCTGCAGCACCCAGTGCCCCGGCACGGCCACCCGGGCCCAGTCCCCGGCGTCGTAGCCCTCCGCGGCGAAGGAGCCGTCCTCGGCGTCGGCGGTCGGCGACAGCCGGAAGTGCCAGTCGCCGTCGAGGGACAGGGAACGGGCGTCGGAGGACGCGTACCAGGCGCGGGGCGGCAGGGCCCCGCTGCCCGGCGACACGTCCTCGACATAGTCGACGGATGTGGTGGTACCGGTGGTGCGGAAAGACATCGGTCTCCTTGCTGGTTCCTAGCCCTTGATGCCAGTCTGCGCGATGCCCTGCACCAGCCAGCGCTGGAGGAAGAGGAACACGAACACCAGGGGCAGGATGGAAATGGCCGTCGCCATGAAGATCAGATGGAAGTTGACGGTCTGGCCGGTGGTGTAGTTCGAGAGTGCGACCTGGACGGTCCACGCGCTCGGGTCCTGGCCGATGACCAGGGGCCACAGGAAGGAGTTCCACCCGCTGATGAACGTGATCGTCGCCATCGCGGCGAAGAAGTTCAGCGAGTTGGGTACGACGACCCGCCAGTACGCACCCAGGTAACCGAGCCCGTCCATCCGCGCCGCCTCCTCCAGCTCCTTGGGGAACCCGAGGAAGTACTGCCGGAACAGGAAGCAGGTGAAACCACTGAAGAGGCCCGGAATGATGAGACCCCGGTACGTGTCCACCCAGCCGAGCGAGGAGACCAGGACGAAGCTGGGCACGAAGGTCACGGCGGTGGGGACCATCAGCGTCACCAGGACGGCGTAGAAGACCTTGTTGGCGTGCTTGTACGGGATGCGGGCCAGACCGTAGCCGGCCAGCGAGCAGACCAGCAGGGTGCCGAGGGTGTGCAGGACGCCCACGACCGCCGAGTTCCACAGCGAGCGCGCGAAGTCGACCGTCGGGTCGTCGAACGGCTCGTTGACGTTCCCCCACTGGATGTCGGAGGGGAACCACTTCCACTCCTCGCCCGTGATCTCCGGGTCCGTCATCAGCGCGTTGCGGACGATCAGATAGAAGGGGATGAGGAAGAGGACGGCGGCGATGCCGGTGGCGAGGTAGAGACCGGTCGAGCCGATCACATGGCCGCCGCGGACCTTGCGCGGCTTGGCCGGTGCCTTGACCCGCTCCGCCGGAGGTGTCGTCGTGGTGGTCACTTGGACTCCTCACCCCTCCCGAATCCCATGATCTTGCCCTGGAGCAGGGTGACGAGGCAGATCAGCACGGTGAGGATCAGCGCGCCCGCGCTGCCCGCCCCGTAGTCCTGGCTGTCGCCGAGCGCCTTGTAGTACAGCTCCATCAGTGGCGGCCTGCCCCAGGTGGTCTTCGCCAGCAGGTTGAAGAACTCGTCGAATGCCTGGTAGGCGGCCACGAGAAGCAACAGGATCACGGCGGTGGAGGTGGCCCGCAGCTGGGGCAGGGTGATGTGCCAGAAGGTCTGCCAGCCGGGCTTCGCGCCGTCGATCGCGGCGGCCTCGTACATCTCCTGCGGGATGTTCTGCAGGGCCGCGATGAAGAGGATCATGTAGAAGCCGGCCTGGAGCCAGAGCCGTACGGTCACGATGACCAGCCAGTACCACGGAGGGTCGGGGCTGGCGAGCCACGCGGTGTTGTCGATGCCGAACATGCCCAGGAAGGTGTTCATCATGCCGAAGCGGACACCGTTGAAGATGGACATCTTCCAGATCAGCGAGGCGGCCACGTAGCTGACCGCCGTCGGCAGGAAGAACACCGAGCGGAAGAACGCCCGCATGAACCGCAGCCGGTTCACCAGCAGCGCGAGCCCGAGCGACGTCGCCCAGGTCAGCGGCACGATGATCGCCGCGAAGACGGTGAAGGTGCCGAGCGACCCCACGAAGTCCTCGTCGGTCAGCATCACGACGTAGTTCTCGAAGCCGACGAACTTGTCGGGGGTGACGGTGAAGCGGGCCTCGAAGAACGAGAGCCACAGGCTCCACAGGATCGGCGCGTAGACGAAGACCGCCAGGCCGATCAGGAACGGCCCGGTGAAGAGCCAGAAGTTGAGCGTGGGGGAGCCCCGCAGCCCCCGCCGCGGCTTGGCCGGAGCGGCCTTCGCCGGGGCGGGGCTGGAGACGCCGTCCTTGGTGATGGTCGACATGTCGTGGCTACCTGTCCCCAGGCCTATCCGAACAGCTTCTTCAGCTCACGGTTGACCTTGGCGTCGGCCTTGGTGAGCTCCTTGTCCGGGTCGCCGCCCTTGCGGACGCAGTTCGCCATGACGTCCTCCATGGCGGTCCGGCTCGCCTGGGTCCAGCCGATGTTGTCGAAGTTGCCGTACTCGTTGAAGAGCTTCACGCCCTCAGCGGGCAGACCCGCCTTCAGCTTGTCGGCGGACTCGGCGATCGACTTGCGCGGCGGGATGTGGAAGCCGTAGGAGAGCGCCCAGTCCTCCTGGTACTCCTTCTGGTCGATCCACAGCCACTTCACGTATTCCTTGGTCTCGTCGATGTTCTTGCCCTTGGCGTTGACGAACATCGACCAGCCGCCGTTGTACACCGAGAG
Organism: Streptomyces ossamyceticus; assembly: GCF_001418475.1. Classification (GTDB taxonomy): domain Bacteria; phylum Actinomycetota; class Actinomycetes; order Streptomycetales; family Streptomycetaceae; genus Streptomyces; species Streptomyces ossamyceticus. The sequence continues at coordinate 5,572 of NZ_LIQX01000158.1, forward strand.
CTTGCCCGCGTCGCCGACCTTCGGGAACGGGAAGATGCCCAGGTCGTCGCCGAGCGCCTCCTGCATCTGCGGCATCGCCCACATGCCGCACCACTGCATCGCGGCCAGGCCCTGGTTGAGCGCGGACGGGTCCCAGAAGTCGGTGGGGGCGTCGAGCAGCAGGTCACCGCTGGTGAACAGCTTGCGCAGCTGCTTGAAGCCGTCGACGACCGCGTCCGTGTGGTAGGCGATCTGGTTCTTGTCGTCGAGGTGCTGGGCACCGGCCGACCAGATCAGCGGGTCGATGATCGCGTGCAGGGTGTTGCCGAGGTAGGCGCCCTTGACCTTGCTCGTGGTCAGCTTGGCGGCGGCCGCGATCAGCTCCTCCAGCGTCTGCGGGACCTCGACACCGGCCTTCTCGAACATCGACTTGCGGTAGAAGAAGAACTGCGGGTCGTCGATCATCCGGATGCCGTAGATCTTCCCGTCGACCGTGTGCGACTGGATGTCGGCCGGGTTGAAGTCGTCCTTCACCGGGTTGATGAGGTCGCTCAGGTCCGCCACCTGACCGCTCTCGATCAGCTGCAGCTGCGGGTGGAACTCGAAGCAGTCGGGCGCCTTGTCGGTGAGCAGGGACGCGAACAGCTTGCTCTCGAAGTTCGAGCCGGTGATCCACTGCGTGGTGACGTTGCCGCCCTTGTACGCCTTCGCGTACCGCTTGATGGCCTGCTCGGTGCCGGCCTCGCCGTACGCGTGGAAGTACTGCGTCAAGCCCTTGCCGGACCCGGAACCGCCGCCTCGGCCGTTGTTGCCGCCGCACGCGGCGAGACCGCCGGCGGCGGCCAGACCCAGCGCGGCCCGCAGTGCGGTGCGGCGGTCGAAGTTCCTGTTGCTCATTGCCGACATGCTGACGTCCTTGTCTCGAGTGCGGCTCCCGGCGCTGCGCCGGTGCATGGCTCCGCGGCTCAGTGCCCGTGGCTCAAAGAGGCTTGCGGAGCGGGACGTTAACCTTCGGCTAAGGCTTCGGCAAGGGGTTGAACGAAGTCTGTTCGAAGCGTTGTATTCGGTTCGGGTTTCCGAACGTCCTTGATCCGGGGTCGAGTTGAGACGGGTGCGAGGGCCGCCGGGTCAGGGTCCGGCGGCCCTCTGCTCAGTGCGGTGCCACCGCCGCGACCAGGCCCGATGCCCGGTCGGCGCGGTGCGCACCCGTGCCCCTCACGACGCCGAAGCGGTACGGCTCCTCGCCGGGGCGCCGCGCCTGGTGGGCCGCTGGCTGAACGACGACAGCGCCCCTTCGAGGGCGAAGGTCGCGGCGCCCAGGCACACCGG
>NZ_LIQX01000159.1 GCF_001418475.1 Streptomyces ossamyceticus
GCGTAGGACGCCAAAGCCGGAGGCCGGGCGACGGGCGGCGAGGGCCCCGAGCGGACGCCGGACATCAAGGACCCCCAAAGCCGGAGGCCGGGCACCGGGCGTAGGACCCCCGAAGCCGGAGGCCGGGCGACGGGCGGCGAGCGCCCCGAGCCGGATGTCGAGCGCCGGGCGCCCTGATCCGGACGCCTAACGCCACCCCCGACCCTCCCCCCTCAGACCCTCAGGCCCTCAACCCCCGGACCACCAGGTCCACGACGGCCTCGAACTGGGCCTCGATGTCCGGCTGGTCCCAGTCCTGGGCGTAGCCGGGGTCGTGGAAGCGGGCGGTGGCGTGGAAGACGGCGCGGGCGGTGGTCGCCGGGTCGGTGGCGGTGAAGGCACCGGTGTCCGCCCCGTCGCGGATGATCCGGGTCAGCTGCCCGGTCAGGTCGGTGATGTGGGCGCCGACGGCCTCGACGTTCTCGCCGGTCAGCACCAGGTAGGTGGCGAACAGCTCGGGGTCGTCGCCCGCCTTGCGCCGCTTGGCCGTGAAGAGGGCGGCGAGCCAGTCGCGCAGCCGGGCCTCCGGGTCGCGTGCCTCGGCGGCGACGTCGGTCAGGGACGCGGACGTACGGTCCAGCCACCGCTTGGTGACCGCCTCCCGCAGCGCCGCCTTCGTCCGGAAGTGGCGGTAGACGCTGCCGTGGCTGACGCCGAGCGCGCGGGCCACGTCGACCACGGTGGCCTTGGCCGGGCCGTGGCGGCGCAGGACCTCCTCGGTCGCTTCGAGGATCCGCTCGGCGGTCAGGGTCTCGGTGCTGGGCGTCATATCCGGAACCGTACCCGGAGCCGGATTCAGCGCTCGCTGTCGAGGTGTGCCATCTGGGCCGACGGGTAGCGGTCGCCCGCCGCCGCGCCGACCGGGACGGCCTCCTCGATCGCCGCCAGGTCGGCCTGGTCCAGCCGCACCTCCAGCGCGCCCAGCGCCTCGGCCAGCCGGTCGCGGCGGCGGGCACCCACCAGCGGCACGATGTCCTCGCCGCGTGAGAGGACCCAGGCGATCGCGATCTGCGCGACGGTCACGCCCTTCTGCTCGGCGATCTTCCGCAGCGCCTCGACCAGGTCCAGGTTGTGCCGGAGGTTGTCGCCCTGGAAGCGGGGCGAGAAGGAGCGGAAGTCCCCGGCCGCGAGCTGCCGGTCGGGGGTGAAGTGGCCGGAGATCAGACCGCGGGAGAGGACCCCGTACGCCGTGACGGCGACGCCCAGTGCGCGGGCGGTGGGGAGGATCTCGTCCTCGATGCCGCGCGAGATGAGGGAGTACTCGATCTGGAGGTCGGTGATGGGGGCGGTGGCGGCGGCCCGGCGGAGCGTCTCCGCGCCGACCTCGCTGAGGCCGATGTGGCGGACGTAGCCCCGCTCGACGAGTTCGGCGATCGCGCCGACCGTCTCCTCGATCGGGACGTCGGGGTCGACGCGGGCGATCCGGTAGACGTCGATGTGGTCCGTGCCGAGCCGCTGGAGCGAGTAGGCGGCGAAGTTCTTCACGGCCGCGGGCCGGCCGTCGTAGCCGGCCCAGGCGCCGTCCGGGTCGCGCAGCGCCCCGAACTTGACGCTGATCAGGGCCTGTTCCCGGTGCGCGGCCGGCGCGGCGCGCAGGGCCTCGCCGATCAGCAGCTCGTTGTGGCCCATTCCGTAGAAGTCGCCGGTGTCGAGCAGGGTCACCCCGGCTTCGAGAGCCGCGTGGAGGGTGGCGATGGACTCGGCCCGGTCGGCCCCGCCGTACAGCGCGGACATACCCATGCAGCCGAGGCCGAGGGCGGAGACCTGGGGGCCGGTGGTTCCGAGGGTGCGTGTTCCTGTCGTCATGCCACCACCTTGACATGACAGCTGACAGATTTCAATATCTGTCAGCTGTCATTTGTCAGTCGCTGGTCCCACTCTCGGGAAACTCCCCGGCGCGCTCGCCCGCCCGGCCGGCAGGTCACCGTCGGGCCGCGGCCGGGGCGCGCTGCGGGTCGTCGAGGTCGGGGCGGAGGTTCTGCCCGATGTCGCCGATCACCCGGAGCCGGTCGGCTGCCGGGTCGAAGTCGACGCCGTACGAGCGGCCCGGAGGCCGCTGAGAGCCGCGAGACCTTGGCGGCCCCGGCACCCCCCTCGTGAGCCCGACAGCCTTCAGCCCGCCCGACACCCGCGCCACGACGACCACGCCGACCACGACCGCCGCGACGACCATGGTGAGTACGCCGATGACGGTCTGCCTGCGCATGGCCGACGTGCGTAGCCGACCGTCGGCGGGCGCCGGCGAGCCTCGGCGGGCGTCGGCAGGCATCGGCGTCGGGAACCGGTGGAAGTCGCCCTGACGTTCCGTTGGACACGGTTCGTCCGCTCTCCGACAATCGGACCATGCGAAGGGTCGGCGCGCGGTCTCGCGCCCGGCATCGGCCGCGCGGCTCCCTGGAGGGCGCATGACGATCCGCATCGCCACGTTCAACGCCGAGAACCTCTTCCGTCGGCCGAAGGTGTTCGGCCTCCAGGACCCCGAGCGGCGCAAGGAGATCCTGGACGACTTCAACGAACTGGTCGCCCTCCTCGACAAGGACATCTACCAGGAGGCGGACAAGGAGCGGATCGCCGAACTGATCGTGAATCACGGCGCCCACGACCCGTCCGGGAGCGGCGACCACCCGTTCCTCGTCAACCAGCCGCGGGGCGGCGCCAAGTTGTTCACGGTCGGACCGTCGGGCGGCTCAGGTATCCGGATCGTCGCCAAGGGCCGCTCGAAGTGGGCGGGTTGGGCGGAGATGACGCGCGGCGACCTCAGCTGGCAGGCCGTGGAGAACACCGCCCGGGTGATGGCGGAGGTCGACGCGGACATCCTCCTCACCGTCGAGGTGGAGGACCGCATCACCCTGGACCGCTTCAACTCCCGGGTCCTGGGCGGAGCGTTGGGCAACCGCCCCTACCCGTACAACCTGCTGGTCGACGGCAACGACAACCGGGGCATCGACGTGGGCGTCCTCAGCCGGTTCCCGATCACGTCCGTGCGGACGCACATCTTCGACCCGGGCGAGTCCGGGCAGCCGGTGTTCAGCCGGGACTGCCCCGAGTTCGAGATCGACGTCGTGGGCGAACCCCTGTGGGTCCTCGGCAACCACTTCAAGAGCAAGGGCTTCGGCCGCGCCTCGGAGAACGACAGGCGCCGCAAGGCCCAGGCCCGGCGCGTCCGGGAGATCTACGAGGCGGCGCTGGACCGTTCGCCCCGAGTCGTCGTCGCCGGTGACCTCAACGACTCCCTGGACAGCGCCCCCGTCAAGCTCCTCCTCGACGCGGGCCTGCGCGAGGCCATGACCCACGACAGCTACGAAGGGGTCCTGCCGGGCACCCACGGCACCGGCAAGAGTGACGAGCAGAAGCTCGACTACCTGCTGTTCTCCCCGGAGTTGTGGGACACAGTGACCCATGTGGACGTGGAACGCCGGGGCATCTGGGCCCCCAGGACCTTCCCGTCCTTCACCACGGTCACCTCGAAGATCGACCAGGCCTCGGACCACGCGGCCCTGTTCGCGGATCTGGACCTCTAGGACCTGGTGAAACGAACAGTTCCCCGGCCCCGGTAGGGGCGCGGGGAACTGCGCGGCCGGCCACGGGCGAACCCGCGGCCGGCCGAAGTCACGAGCCGGGCGGACGCCGACCCGCGGGAAACGACCTAGCAGCCGATGAGGCGCGCCGCGAGGTACCCCTCGATCTGGTCCAGCGACACCCGCTCCTGCTTCATCGAGTCACGCTCGCGCACCGTCACCGCGTTGTCGTCGAGCGTGTCGAAGTCCACGGTCACGCAGTACGGCGTACCGATCTCGTCCTGACGGCGGTAGCGGCGACCGATCGCACCCGCGTCGTCGAACTCGATGTTCCAGTGCTGCCGCAGCGCCTGCGCGAGCCCCTTGGCCTTCGGGGACAGCTCGGGGTTGCGGGACAGGGGCAGGACCGCGACCTTCACCGGGGCGATCCGGTGGTCGAGGCGGAGCACCGTCCGCTTCTCCATCTTGCCCTTGGCGTTGGGTGCCTCGTCCTCGGTGTACGCGTCGAGCAGGAACGCCAGCATCGTGCGGCCGACACCGGCGGCGGGCTCGATGACGTACGGGGTGTACTTCTCGCCGAGCTCCTGGTCGAAGTAGACGAGGTCCTGGCCGGAGGCCTTGGAGTGCGCGGTGAGGTCGTAGTCCGTGCGGTTGGCGACGCCCTCCAGCTCACCCCACTCGTTGCCGCCGAACTGGAAGCGATACTCGATGTCGGCGGTGCGCTTGGAGTAGTGGGAGAGCTTCTCCTTCGGGTGCTCGTACCACCGCATGTTCTCCTCACGCAGACCCAGGCCGGTGTACCAGTTCCACCGCTCCTGCATCCAGTACTCCTGCCACTTCTCGTCCTCGCCCGGCTTGACGAAGAACTCCATCTCCATCTGCTCGAACTCGCGGGTGCGGAAGATGAAGTTGCCGGGCGTGATCTCGTTGCGGAAGGACTTGCCCATCTGCGCGATGCCGAACGGGGGCTTCTTGCGCGAAGTGGTCTGCACCTGGGCGAAGTTGGTGAAGATGCCCTGGGCGGTCTCGGGGCGCAGGTACGCGATCGAGCCGGTGTCCTGGGTGGGGCCGAGGTGCGTGGAGAGCAGACCCGAGAACTGCTTGGGCTCGGTGAACTGGCCCTTGGTGCCGCAGTTCGGGCAGTTGATGTCCGCGAGGCCGTTCTCCGGCAGGCGGCCCTTCTTCGCCTCGAACGCCTCCTCCAGGTGGTCCGCGCGGAACCGCTTGTGACAGGAGGTGCACTCGGTGAGCGGGTCGGAGAAGGTGGCGACGTGGCCGGAGGCGACCCAGACCTCGGAGGCCAGGATGACGGACGAGTCGAGACCGACCACGTCCTCGCGCGACGTCACCATGTAGCGCCACCACTGGCGCTTGAGGTTCTCCTTGAGCTCGACACCCAGCGGTCCGTAGTCCCAGGCGGCACGCTGGCCGCCGTAGATCTCGCTGCACGGGAATACGAAGCCACGGCGCTTGCTCAGGCTGACGATGGTGTCGATCTTGTCGGCGGCCACGGTGCTCTCTTCATTACGACGACGGGCGACGAAGCGATGCGCTTCAGAGCGAATGCCTCAGGTTACCGGCGGAGACTGCCCTCCAATCAAATCGGTTCGGGGCCAGAACGGACATAGGCCTTACCCAGGGCTTACCAACAGGCTTGTTGACAATCGTTTCCAGAAAAGCTGAAAATGACTGTCATGAACGTAGTACGACGACGACTCCTGATACCCGCGGCGGCGACCGCGGCCGCCGCCCTGAGCCTCACGACCCTTTCGGCCTGCTCCACCGACAGCGCCGCCGCGGGCAACACGGACAAGTTCGACGTCGTCGCGTCGTTCTACCCGATGGCCTTCCTCGCCGAGCAGATCGGCGGGGAGTACGTGAACGTCACCAACCTCACCGAGCCCGGCCAGGAGCCCCACGACCTGGAGATCAGCGCGCGGCAGACCGCGCAGCTCCAGGAGTCGGACGCCGTCCTGTACCTCAAGGGCCTCCAGCCCGCCGTCGACGACGCCGTCGACCAGTCGGAGATCAAGACGAAGATCGACGCCGCCTCCCTGACCTCCCTGGAGGAGCACGGCGACGAGGTCGGCGGGCACGCCGCCGAGCACGACGACCACGAGCACGAGGAACTGTCCGGCAAGGACCCCCACGTCTGGCTCGACCCGGTGAAGTACGCCGAGATCGCCAAGGGCGTCGGCGCCGCCTTCGAGAAGGCCGACCCGGACCACGCCTCCACGTACAAGACCAACACCGAGGCCGTCGTCGAGAAGCTCGGCGCGCTGAACGACCAGTACGAGAACAGCCTGAAGAACACGAAGACCAAGGTGTTCATCACCACCCACGCCGCCTTCGGCTACCTCGCCGAGCGCTACGGCCTCGTCGAGGAGGCCATCTCCGGCCTCGACCCCGAGTCCGAGCCGAGCGGCGCCCGCGTCCGCGAACTGGAGAAGATGGCGAAGGCCGACGGCGTCACCACCGTCTTCTACGAGACACTGGTCAGCGACAAGACCGCGAAGACCATCGCCGCCGACGCCGGGCTGCGGACCGACGTCCTCGACCCGATCGAGGGCATCACCGAGAAGTCCCGCGGCAAGGACTACTTCTCGGTCCAGGAAGCCAATCTCAAGGCGCTCCAGACGGCCCTGGGAGCCAAGTGACCATCCGGAGGATGCAGGCATGACCGAGCCCGTCATCTCGCTGCGCGGGGTACGCGCCGAACTGGGCTCGCGCACGGTCCTGCGCGGCATCGACCTCACCGTGAACCGCGGTGAGGTCGTCGCCCTGCTCGGCGCCAACGGTTCCGGCAAGTCCACCGCCGTGCGCACCGTGATCGGCCAGGTACCCGTCACCGACGGCGAGATCGAACTGTTCGGCACCCCCCGGCGCCGCTTCCGCGACTGGCGGCGGCTCGGCTACGTACCGCAGCGCACCACCGCCGCGGGCGGCGTGCCCGCGACGGTGACGGAGGTCGTCGCCTCCGGCCGGCTCTCCCGCGCCCGCCTCGGCATCCTCCGCAGGGCCGACCACGAGGCGATCCGCCGGGCGATCGACCTCGTCGGCCTCGCCGACCGGGCCAAGGACTCGGTGAACGCCCTCTCCGGCGGCCAGCACCAGCGCGTCCTCATCGCCCGCGCCCTCGCCTCCGAACCCGAGCTGCTGATCATGGACGAGCCGATGGCGGGCGTCGACCTCGCCAGCCAGGAGGTGCTGGCGCGCACCCTGCGGGGCGAGGTCGCCCGCGGCACCACCGTGCTGCTCGTCCTGCACGAGCTCGGTCCGCTGGAGCCGCTGATCGACCGCGCGGTCGTCCTGCGCGACGGCTGTGTCCTGCACGACGGCCCGCCCCCGAAGGCGGTCGGTCAGCACGCGCTGCCCGGCCACGACCACGTACACCCGCACGCGGCGCCCGGCACCGAACCGGTCCGCACGGGTCTGCTGAGCTGAGAAGGCCCCATCATGGAATTCCTGAACTACGCCTTCATGCAGCGGGCCCTGCTCGCCGCCGTCCTCGTCGGCATCACCGCCCCCGCGATCGGCGTCTACCTCGTCCAGCGCCGCCAGGCCCTCATGGGCGACGGCATCGGCCATGTCGCGATGACCGGCGTCGGCCTCGGCTTCCTGCTGTCCTGGTCGCCGGTGTGGATGGCGACCCTGGTGTCCGTGCTGGGCGCGGTGCTGATGGAGCTGATCCGCTGGTACGGCAGGACCCGCGGCGACATCGCCCTCGCCATGCTCTTCTACGGCGGCATGGCCGGCGGTGTGATGCTCATCAACCTCGCGCCCGGCGGCACCAACGCCAACCTGATGTCGTTCCTGTTCGGCTCGCTGTCGACGGTGTCGCAGGAGGACATCACCGCGATCTGCGTCCTCGCCGCGTTCGTGATCGTGATGACGCTGGCGCTGCGCCGGCAGCTGTTCGCGGTGAGCCAGGACGAGGAGTTCGCGCGGGTCACCGGTCTGCCGGTGCGGGCCCTGAACCTGCTCACAGCGGTCACGGCGGCGGTGACCGTGACGGTCGCCATGCGCGTCGTCGGCCTGCTGCTGGTCTCCGCGCTGATGGTGGTGCCGGTCGCGGCCGCGCAGCAGCTCACCCGCAGCTTCGCGGCGACGTTCGCGCTCGCCGTGGCGATCGGGGTGACCGTGACGATCGGCGGCACCGTCACCTCGTACTACCAGGACGTGCCGCCCGGCGCGACGATCGTGCTGCTCGCCATCGCCGCGTTCATGCTGCTCACGGCGCTGGCGACACCGCTCGCCCGGCGGCGCGCGAAGGCGGCGGTGACGGCCGCGGCCGACCCCGCCGAGTGTGTGATCCCGGAGGCCGCCGAGGCCACCGGGGCGGGGGTCGCCAGGGACACGGTTCCGGCCAGCCGGGGCTCCGCCGAGGGGTCCGCCGGGTGACCGGCGTCTGACCGGGGTGCCGCCGGGCTGGCACAATGGCCCGGCAAGACCGCGACGTGAGGAGGCAACGGTGACGACCGCTGGACCTGTACGAGGTCGTTCCACCCGGCAGCGGGCCGCCGTGGCCGCGGCACTCGACGAGGTCGACGAGTTCCGCAGCGCGCAGGAACTCCACGACATGCTGAAGCACCGTGGCGACTCGGTGGGGCTCACCACCGTGTACCGCACGTTGCAGTCCCTCGCGGACGCGGGCGAGGTCGACGTCCTGCGGACGTCCGACGGGGAGTCCGTGTACCGGCGGTGCTCCACCGGCGAGCACCATCACCACCTGGTCTGCCGCATGTGCGGCAAGGCCGTCGAGGTCGAGGGGCCCGCGGTGGAGAAGTGGGCCGACGCGATCGCGGCGGAGCACGGGTTCGTGAACGTGGCCCACACGGTGGAGATCTTCGGCACGTGCGCGGAGTGCGCTCGCGCGTCCGCGGGTGCCGAGTGAGCAGCGTTCGCGTCGTGAGTGCCGAATAAGCACCGTTCGCGACCGCGGGTTCGTGGGGGCTGGGCGCGCAGTTCCCCGCGCCCCTGTCAGGTGGGCGAGCCGAGCCTCTGGTCCAGAAGTGCCCGGAGAGCCTCCACATCTCCTGTGACCCGCTTCGGGAGCAGGATGGGCGCCGGGGCGTACGCGTGCGCGTCCAGGAGGACGAAGGTGCCGCGGGTCTCCGCGTAGCGGGTGATCTCGCTCCAGCGGGACATACGGGGCGCGCCCCGGTCCTCCGTGGTGGTCGTCACGCCCCAGAGGTCCAGCACCGTGCGGTGCACGCCCCTGGCCGCCGCCCGGCGGTGCAGACGGCGGGCCTGGGCCCGGGGCAGGACGACCAGACCGACGAGGGCGGCGGCCAGGCCCACGAGGGCCTGGGCGCCCGGGGTGTCGCCGAGCGCCAGCGAGACCGCCGTGACGAGGGCGCCCGCGCCCGCCGCGAAGATCAGCAGTCCCCGCCCCCAGCGGCCGGCGGCCGAGGCGCGCGTGGCGACGCGCAGCGCCTCACGGAAGTCCCCGACCGTCGCGCGGTACACCAGCTCGACGTGCTCCCCACCGGCCTCGGCCACGGTCAGTCCTCCTGTCGCCCTTCCATGGCCAGCAGTTCCTCGTTCGGGATGGCACCGCCGAAGCGGCGGTCGCGGGAGGCGAACTCCACGCAGGCGCGCCACAGGTCGCGGCGGTCGAAGTCCGGCCACAGGACGTCCTGGAAGACCATCTCCGCATACGCGCTCTGCCAGAGCAGGTAGTTGGAGGTGCGCTGCTCGCCACTGGGCCGCAGGAACAGGTCGACGTCCGGCATGTCGGGGTAGTACAGGTACTTCGCGAAGGTCTTCTCGGTGACCTTGGAGGGGTCGAGGCGGCCGGCCCGGATGTCCTCGGCGAGGGCCTGCGCGGCGTCGGCGATCTCGGCGCGGCCGCCGTAGTTCATGCAGAAGTACAGGGTCAGCAGGTCGTTGCCCTTGGTCTGCTCCTGGGCGACCTGGAGTTCCTTGGCGACGGACTTCCACAGCTTGGGCATCCGGCCCACCCAGCGGACCCGGATGCCGAGTTCGTCGAGCTGGTCGCGGGTCTTGCGGATGAAGTCGCGGTTGAAGTTCATCAGGAAGCGGACCTCGTCGGGCGAGCGCTTCCAGTTCTCGGTGGAGAAGGCGTAGAGGGAGATGTTGCGCACACCGATCTCGATCGAGCCCTGGAGGACGTCGAGGACGCGCTCGGCGCCGACCTTGTGGCCCTCGGTGCGCGGCAGCCCCCGCTCCTTGGCCCAGCGGCCGTTGCCGTCCATGACGATCGCCACGTGCCGGGGGACGAGTTCGCCGGGGAGCTTGGGCGCGCGGGCACCGGACGGGTGCGGCTCGGGCGTCTTGTACTCGCGGCGCTGACGCCCCAGGAACCCGCGTACCACCATGTGCTTCTCGTCTCCTCCGTGATGCTTGCGGCGCTGTGGCCGCTCAGGACTTTTCCACGTACCGAAGGGAGCGCAGACCGCGCTCCAGATGCCAGTGCAGATAGGCGGACACCAGTCCGCTCCCCTCCCTGACGTACCGCGGCTCAGCGGCGTCCGCGGTCGCCCAGTCCCCCGTCAGCAGCGCGCCGAGGAGTTCCAGGGCCTGCGCAGAGGGTACGACGCTGCCGGGCACCCGGCAGTCCACGCAGACGGAGCCCCCGGCCCCCACCGAGAAGAACCGATTGGGTCCGGGCAGACCGCACTTGGCGCAGTCGCCGAAGGTGGGGGCGTAGCCGTTGACGGCGAGGGAGCGCAGCAGGAAGGCGTCGAGGACGAGATGCGGGGCGTGTTCGCCGCGGGCGAGGGTGCGCAGGCCGCCGACGAGCAGCAGGTACTGCTGCACGGCGGGCTCGCCCTCGTGGTCGGTGAACCGCTCGGCCGTCTCCAGCATGGCCGTCCCGGCGGTGTAGCGGGCGTAGTCGGTGACGATGCCGCCGCCGTAGGGGGCGATCGTCTCGCTCTGCGTGCACAGGGGCAGCCCGCGGCCGATCAGCTCGCTGCCCCGCGCGAAGAACTGCACGTCCACATGGGAGAACGGCTCCAGCCGCGCCCCGAACTTCGACTTGGTGCGCCGCACCCCCCGGGCCACGGCCCGTACGCGTCCGTGACCGCGGGTGAGCAGCGTGATGATCCGGTCCGCCTCGCCCAGCTTCTGGGTGCGCAGCACGATGCCGTCGTCGCGGAACAGACTCATGGGCCCATTCTCGCCTACGACGGCGCCGCGGCGGACCGCTCAGGGGCCGTACTTCAAGGGACCTCCCCACAGCTGCGGGCGTTCTCGTGGGCGGTCGCGGCGCACAGCCGCTCCATCGCCGTCGCGGCCCGTACGGACCGGGGCGGGCAGTCCCACTCCCGTCCGCCGCCCACGGGTCGCAGCTGGACATAGGGCCCCTCGTGGCCCATGACCAGGCCGACCTGCCCGGTGCGGGTGTCCACCGCGTAGGTGCCGATCGGCGGCTTCTTGCCGTTGCCGTTCACCGCGGGGCCGCCGCCGGATGCCGGGGCGCGGGCCGTGCTCCCGCGCTTCTCGCGGGTCCCCGCCGCAATTCCTCCACCGTGTCCTCCGCCTCACTCGACGCACCGCGCCGGGTCTCGTCCCCCGAGCCCTTCGCCCATTGCCTTCACGGTGCTACCCCCGCCGCATCGAGTTTCACTCTTCGCATCCTTCCGGTGACCTGCTGTGTCTAGACTCGGCAGGAGTCTGTGCCCCACGCCCGCGGGAGCCGTCGGCGAGGCATGATCGGCGCCGGGCGTGGCACCTCGTCCTCATGCAGACCTCGCGAGTCCGGCGCGACGAGCCCGTCACCACCGTGTTCACCTGGCAGGTCCGGCCGGGCAAGGAGAACGTCTTCGAGGAGTGGACCAAGGGCGTCACGCGCAGCGCCTCCCGGTTCCCCGGCAACGAGGGCGTCGCCTGGCTGCGGCCCGAGGAGGGGCACCGGTTCCACGCGGTGCTGCGCTTCTCCGACCCGCGGCGGCTGGGCGCCTGGCTGGCCTCCGACGAGCGGGCGCGCTGGCATGCGCGCATCGACGGCGTCGCCACGGAGGTGAGCAGTGAACGGCAGTCCACCACCGGCATGGAGACCTGGTTCGATCTGCCGGGCACGAACGGGCCGGCCCCGCCGCGCTGGAAGATGGCGCTGACGACGTTCCTGGGCGCGTATCCGTTCACGCTGCTCATCCAGTGGCTGGTGGCCCCGCACACCGCCGGCTGGCCGCTGCCGTTGCGCGCGGCGATCTTCCCCCTGATCCTGCTGCCGACGCTGACGTTCGTGGTCATGCCGTTCCTCAGTCGGCTGCTGCGCAGATGGCTGTATCCGTCGCCCCAGGGCTCTTCTGACGGATCTCCGCGGCGTCGCGACGCCGGCACGCACTCTCGCCGCACGAACGCCGCTCCTTCACCCACGGAGATCCGTCAGAAGGGCCCTAGTCCGCACGATGACGCACACTGGCCCGCGTGACCGCCGCCGATCCGCTGACCGTCGCCGCCGAGCCCGCCCTGCGGCCCCTGCCCGAGCGGGCCGCCGCCCTGCTGCGCGACCTCGGGGCGCCGCCCCGGCTCGCCGCGCACCTCCGGCTCGTGCACGATGTGGCGTTCGAGCTGGCCGACTGGGTGGAGCGGCGGTACACGGGGCTGCCGTTCGACCGGGCGGCCGTGCTGTTCGGGGCGGCCACGCACGACATCGGGAAGACGGCGCACGTCGAGGAGTTGTCCGGCCCCGGCTCCGCGCACGAGGAGGCCGGACGCCGGATGCTGCTGGAGCGCGGGGTCGAGCCGGAACTGGCCCGGTTCGCGGGGACCCATGCCGCGTGGGCGGCGGACCCGGACGTGGGGTTCGAGGACCTGCTGGTCGCCCTGGCCGACAAGGTGTGGAAGAACAAAAGGGTGTCCGGGCTGGAGGACCTGGTGGTCGGCCGGCTGGCCGGGGCGAGCGGGCGTCCCGTGTGGGAGGAGTTCCTGGCCCTCGACGACCTGCTCTCGGCCCTGGGCGCCGACGCGGAGCGGAGGCTCGCGTTCCAGGCGGCGTATCCCGTACGCCCGTAATCCCCGCCTCCGCCACATCACTCGCACAGCTCGCCCACGAGGACATGTCGAATCTCCGTGCCGTCCACCTAAGATTCCCTGTGCTCGCCCCGTTTTACGACAACTCTCTGGCGCATCATGCGTCCTGGGAAACCACTCGGCGTACATGAGCGTCGAACGTTGCGTGAGCAGCCGCTGTCCCGGCGGTCCGACGGCACGGAAGATGGGGACCCGTGGAGCTGGAATTCCGACTGCTCGGCCCGGTCGAGGCGTGGCATGCGGGGAGACCTCTGCGGCTGGGCGGCCCCAAGCCGCGTGCGCTGCTGGCCGTGCTGCTGCTGCGGGCCGGGCAGGTGGTGCCCGCGGACGTGCTGGTGGACGCGGTGTGGGGGGAGGACCCCCCGGACACCGCGCGGGCGCTGGTGCAGACGTATGTGTCGGCGCTGCGGCGGGCACTGCCCGCGGACGCGGCGGACGCGATCGAGACGCGGCCGCCCGGGTATCTGCTGCGGCTCGGGGTCGGGCGGGTCGACCTGGCGGAGTTCGAGGCGCTGACGGCGGAGGGCCGGCAGGCCGCCGCCGCGGGCGATCACGAGGGTGCGGCGCTGCTGCTGCGGGCGGCGGCGGCGCTGTGGCGCGGTCCGGCGCTCGGCGGGGTCGGGGACGCGCTGCGGGGTGAGGCCGGGCGGCTGGAGGAGGCCCGGCAGGCGGCGCTGGAGGAACGTATCGCCGCGGAGCTGGAGGCCGGGGGCCACGAGGCGGAGCTGGTCACCGAGCTGACCGCGCTGGTGGGGGCGCATCCGACATGGGAGCGGCTGCGCGGGCAGCTGATGCTGGGGCTGTACCGGCTGGGCCGGCAGGCGGACGCGCTGGCCGTCCACGCGGAGGGGCGGGCGGTGCTCGCCGAGGAGCTGGGCCTGGACCCCGGCCCGGAACTGACCGGGCTGTACGCGGCGATCCTGCGGGCCGATCCGGAGCTGTTGGCGCCCGGCACCACGGCCGCCGCCTCGCGGGGCGCCGCCGTGCCCCGGACGGTGTCCCTCCTGCCGCCCGCCATCGGGGACTTCACCGGGCGCGAGGAGGAACTGGCGGCGGTCGTCGCGGGGTTGTCCGGGGAGCGGGAGGCCATGCCCGTCGTGGTGGTGTCGGGGGCCGCCGGGGTCGGGAAGTCGGCGCTCGCGGTGCAGGCCGCGCACCGGGTGGCGGGCGCGTACCCCGACGGGCAGCTCTACGCCGAACTCCACGGTTTCAGCGAGCCCGTGCCGCCCGCCGAGGTGCTGGGCCGGCTGCTGCGGGCCCTCGGCGCCGATCCGCCGGAGGACACCGCGGAGCGCGGCGATCTGTTCCGCTCCCTGGTCGCCGGGCGGCGGATCCTGCTGGTGCTGGACGACGCGGGCGGCGAGGCGCAGGTCCGGCCGCTGCTGCCGGGCAGCGCGACCTGCGGGGTGCTGGTCACCTCGCGGGCCCGGCTCGGCGGCCTCATCGGGGCGCGGCGCACCGACCTAGGCGTGCTGGACGACGTGCGCGGCCTGGAGCTGCTGACCCGGGTGACCGGCCCGGAGCGCACGCCGGGCGAGCCCCGCGAGGAGGCCGCCGCCCGGCGCATCGTCGAGCTGTGCGGCGGGCTGCCGCTGGCGCTGCGGATCGCGGGCGCCCGGCTGGCGACGCGGCGGCACTGGACGCCCCGGGTGCTCGCCGAGCGTCTCGCCGACGAGCACCGCAGGCTCGACGAGCTCTCGGTCGGTGACCTGGCGGTACGGGCCAGCCTCGGCCTCAGCTACGAGGCGCTGGACGAGTACGCGCGCCGGGTGCTGCGGCGCATCGCCACGCTGGGCTCGGCCGATGTCGCCGTGTGGGCGGTGGCCGCGCTCGCCGACACTTCGGAGGACGAGGCGGAGGAGATCCTGGAGCGGCTCCTCGACGCCCAGTTGATCGACTGCCCCGGTACCGACCATGTCGGGCAGCCCCGTTATCGCCTCCACGATCTGGTCCGGGTCTACGCCGCCGAGCGCGCCGAGGCGGAGGATCCGCCGGGCGACCGCACGGCGGCGGTGGGCCGGGCGCTGTCCGCGGGGCTGTGGCTGATGGACCGGGTGACGAAGGCGGCGCCCTCGGGCGCGGTGGTCCTCCGGCAGAGCCTCGCCCTCAAGGGGCGTGGGACCGTCCCGTGCGCGACCCCGTCGCGGGGGCGCCCGCAACCCGGTGCCGGCGAGCAGGCCGAGGCGCCTCCCCCCGTGGGCGCCCGCACCACCCGGCTCGCCCTGGAGGACCCCTTCTCCTGGTTCGACGCGGAGGCCGACGCTCTGACCTCAGCGGTCGAGCGGGCGGCGGCGATGGGCCTGCACACCCTCGCCTGTGAGGCGGCGGCGGCCCTGTGCTCCTCCTCGTTCGCCATCAAGAACCGCTTCGACGCGTGGTGGCGCAGCCATGACGCCGCGCTCGCCGCGGCCCGCCGCGCCGAGGACCGCTCGGGCGAGGCCCTGCTGATCATCGGCCTCGGGCAACTGCGGTACGAGCAGGACCGGATCGCGGAGGCCCAGGAATACTTCCGCACCGCCGAGCGGATCTGCACCGAACTCGGCGATGTCCGGGGCCGGTCCGCCGCGCTCGCCGGGCTGGGCAGCGCCTGCCGTGAGGTCGGCGAACTCCGCGAGGCGGAACGCGCGTTGACCGACGCGGCCGACGGCTTCCGGCGGGTCGGCGACGACACCGGGGTCGGGGTCGCCTGCCGTTACGGCGGTTCCGTACGGCTCGAACTCGGCGACCAGGAAGGGGCGTTCCCGCTGCTCGACGAGTCGCTGCGGGCCTACCGGCGGCTCGGCAGCCGGCGCGGTGAGGCGCTGGCGCTGCGCACCCTCAGCCTGGTGCACCGCTCGCTCGGCGCGTACGAGGAGGCGGCGCGGGTGGCCGAGCGGGCGCTGGAGATCCTGCGTGCCCTCGGTGACCCGCACATGGCGGCGTACGCCCTGCGGGCCCGCGCCAAGGCCCGGCTGCGGCTGGGGCACACACGGGAGGCGGAGGCTCAGCTGCGGGAGATCCTGGAGGTCTGCCGGGTCCACGAGGACCGGTTCGGTGAGGCGCTGACACTGCGCACCCTCGGCGAGTGCGCGTTCGCCGAGGGCCGGGCGGCGGACGCGGACCCTCTGCTGACCGCCTCGGCGGCCCTCTGGGAGGTTCTCGCCCTGCCCCTGCCCCGAGCCCGCGCGCTGCGGAACCTGTCCACGGTGCGGGCGGCCCTCGGCGACCCGGAGGGCGCCGCCGCGCTGCGCGCGGAGGCCATGGCGGTCTTCGAGGCGTGCGAGGCCCGGGAGCGGTACGAGCCGTGGCCGGGGGCGCCGGCGTAGCCCCGTCAGGGCCGGTCGGGGCGGTGGCCGCGGGGCCGGGCGGCTGCTTCGGCGCGGCTTGAACTCGCTTGCGGCCGACTTGCAGAGAACTTCCAGCGGAGCCCGGCATTCTCGTGGTTCTCGGGGGAACAACGGATCGGCCGGGCGACCACCGCCCGGCCGGTCGGCCCACCGGAACGCACAGGGGACGGACCGGCGGGAACATGAACACAGTGGGATCGGAACGGCAGAACGGGCGGGTCGCACCACCGTCGCCAGGCCACAGACCACCACTCAAGGGGGGAAGCCCCCGGGGAGGGACATCAGGGGATCAGGTCCCTCCCCGGGGCGCAGCCTCATCCCCCGCGACACACCTCCGGTACGAGGACCAGGAAGCACTCGGGACTCGTGGACCCTGTGGAAGACGACGCATGCCTTCGATCATCCTGATGAGCGACCCCGAGGTCGCCCGCGTCCCGGTCCGGGACTGCGGTGAACCCCTCGTCGATCTGAGGGAACTGCCCTTCGTGGTGGTCGACCCGCGCCAGGCCGACGCGGCGGGCGCGTTCGCGCACCTGCGCGAGGGTGTGGCCTGGCGGCTGGCCAGGGCCGCCCGGCTGCTGCCGGACGGGCTGCGGCTGCTGGTGACCGAGGGGTACCGGCCGCTGGCCCTGCAGATCGAGTACTTCGAGGCGTACGCGGCCGAGTTGCGGCTCGCCAACCCGGACTGGCCGGAGGAGTATCTGCGCGAGCAGACCAGCCGTTCCCTCTCCCCGCCGGAGATCGGGCCGCATGTCGCGGGGGCGGCCGTCGATCTGACCCTGTGCACCGCCACCGGCGAGGAGCTCGACATGGGGACGGCGGTCGACGCCAGCCCCGAGGAGAGCGACGACGCCTGCTACACCGACGCGCCGCACATCTCCGAGGCGGCCCGCGGCAACCGCCGTATCCTCTCGGCGGCGCTCACCACGGCCGGACTGGTCAACTACCCCACCGAGTGGTGGCACTGGTCGTACGGCGACCGCTACTGGGCGCTGATGACCGGGGCGCCCGGCGCGCTCTACGGGCCGGCCGAGTTCGGCGGCCCGTAGCCGGGAGGGTCCGGGGACCTGGGGGCCCGGGACCCTCTCCCGCCCCCGCCGTCCCTACCCGTCCCATCCCCGAGGGCTGTACCCGAACCCCTGTTGTCGCCTCGGCGGCAAACCCCGTAGCGGGGGCTCATGGGCAGCACCCTGCGGATGGGGCGGGCAGGGACGGCGGGGGCCTCGCCGTGTGCGGAGCCCACCCGGCGCCACCCGACACCACCCGACACCACCCGACGCCGACCGCCGACGACCGGCCCGCGACGCGGGTGTCGCGCTCCGCGCGCACGGCTCAGCGGCGCACGGCTCAGCGGCGCACCGGGAAGTACTCACGCGGGGTCACACCGATGGTGCGGTGGAAGGCGCTGGCGAAGGAGCTGGCGGAGGCGTGGCCGACCCGGTGCGCGACGGACTCCAGGGGGAGCCCTCGGCGAGCAGGGGCATCGCGGCCCGCATCCGGGCCTGTTCGCGCCACTGGCCGAAGGCGATGCCCGGCCGTCCCGCGCGACGGCCGGCACCCGACCGCGATCCGCGGCGGGCGACGCGGTCTCCACGCCCGGCTGGAGGCGGCGGGCTTCACGGATGTTGCCGTGGCCGTGCACGAGGGCGGCGGCAGCCTCCGCTTCCGCGCCCGGCGGCCCTGACCGCGCCGCCGCCCCTCGTGTGCGTCAGGGTGGGAAGCGGCGTACGTAGCGCCGCTGCCACGGGGTCTCCACGGCGTGCCGGTCGTAGTGCCGGCGCACATAGGCGACGGCCTCCTCGGGCGGTACGCCGTCCAGGACCGCCAGGCAGGCGAGCGCGGTGCCGGTCCGGCCCCGGCCGCCGCCGCAGGCGACCTCGACGCGCTCCCCGGCCGCCCGCTCCCGGACGTCCCGGAACACCTCCGCCGCCTCCGCCCGGTCCGCGGGCAGCCGGAAGTCGGGCCACCGCAACCAGCGGGCCTCCCAGGGGACTTCGGGCGGCTCCTTGCCGAGCAGATACACCGCGTACGTCGGCACGGGACCGCCGGGCAGCGGATGCCGCAGCCCCCGCCCGCGCACGAGCCGCCCGGACGGCAGCCGCAGCACGCCGGGGGCGTCCGGGCTCCAGGGTTCGATGGAGTCGGTCATCCGGTCAGCGTCTCAAATCAGCTCGGCCGGTGTCGGCTGGATGGGGGTCGCCCCGGCGAATGGCCGGTGATGGGTGTGCTGATCGTCGTCACGCCCTGGTGCCGGTGGGCCGCGCGAGGCTGACCGCGTTCCGTGCCCGGCCGGTACTGAGACTCCGGAGAAGGCCGCGGCGTTCGGCCCGTGGCCCGTGGCCCGGAGATTTCCACGCCTTCCCCGCTCTCACCTCTTCCGTCATGTTCCAAGGGTCGTGCGGGGGTTGCGCCTCTTGAGCCTCGCCCGTCTCTGGGGGCCGCGGGCGGCCGGGGTCAGGCGCCAGTAGCCGTACGGGTTGTGGAAGAAGTCGTCGTCCTCGAACCGTTCGCACTCCACACGGTTCATGATCCAGCGCGGGGCGTCCTGGGTGATGCGGAAGCCCTCGCCGTTCTGGACCCCGTGCTCCGGCTGTTCCGTCAGCAGGTAGTATGACGCGATCTGCATGGTGGCCATCCAGTCGAGCAGCAGCTTCGGCTCGGGCACCCCGGTGGTTCCGTGGGCCAGCTCCACGTCGGCCTCGCCCAGGAGGTGCATGCCGCAGCTGTAGTAGACCTCCCCGTCGTAGATCATCGGCACGACCCAGGCCCGGACGAGGGCGCCGGCCAGGTCGTCCACGGTCTCGGCGGCCGCCGCCTCGCTCGCCAGGTCCAGCCACCGCTCGCGCCCGCAGGCCACCCCGCTGGACTCGTTCTTCACCGCGGTGGCCCCGTTGGCCAGCAGGGCCGCGGTCACGGCCAGCGCCCGGCGGGACACGTCGAGACCGGTGGCCTGGGAGATCGGCGGCGACAGGACGTAGGCGACCGAGTCCTGCGCGTCCACCGCGGCCCAGTCACTCTCGCCGAACCCGTCGTCGCCGGTGACCTGGCGGGAGGCGAGCGCCGCGTCGAACGCCTCCCGCATACGGAGGTCCGGCTCCTGCTGGAACTGGTCGAGTTCGAAGTCCCCTCCGCCCGCCTCCTCGACCACCCGGCTGATGACATCGGGATCCAGGCCCACGCCGACCGCGCACAGCACGTGCCTCGGCGTCACACCGGACGCCGGGACCACGAAGCGCGTGCCCTCGATGACGTGTCCTTGCCACACCTTGCTCATCTGCCCAGCATCGCAGATGTGCGTACGACGTTGAGATCTCTTCGGCACCAACAGACATGCTGGTCCGGCCCGTTCACGCGGTTCCCGGCACCCCCGGGAAAGCAGGGGCGCCGGGAACGTGCCTGGGCCTTCTGATGGATGTCCGCGGAACGAGCGGTGCCCTAGGGCCGCGCGTCGTGGCTCGCGGTGGGCTCGGGGGAAGCCGTCGCCGTGCGGGCCTCGATGCCGCGGAAGTGCTCGGACATCGCCCGCTGGGCGCCCTCGACGTCGCGGGCGCGCAGGGCGGCGACGATGTCGCGGTGGCGGCGGACGGTCAGCTCCGGGGTGGGGTCGTCGGTCCAGCCGCGGGCCCCGGCCACCCGCAGGAAGACCGTCCAGAAGGCGCCGAGCAACTGGGGGACGAGCGCGTTGCCGAGGGAGGCGTAGAGCAACTCGTGGAAGTCGCGGTCGAGTTCGGCGACGGGCTCGCCCGCCCGGCCGGCCGCCTCCATCCGATCGACGACCGCGGCGAGGCCGTCCAGCTCCTCCTCGGTGAGCGTGCCCGCGACCCGGCGAACGAGCCCCTCCTCCAGCACCTCACGGATCTGGAGGACCTCCGCGAGCGCGGCGGTGTCGCCGTCGGGCCGGGCGAGCGCACGGAAGGTCAGGCCGTCGACGAGGGGCGTCAGGGACGCCTCGCCGACATAGGTGCCGTAGCCGTGCCGGATGTCGACTATGTCGAGGGCCTGGAGCGCCTTGAGGGCCTCGCGGACGGAGTTGCGGCTGACGCCGAGGTCCTCCATCAGCTGCGTCTCGGTGGGCAGCGGCGCCCCCGCCCGCAGTTTGCGGTCGAGGATCAGCTGCGTCACCGCCCGCTGGACCTGGCCGCTCACCCGCCGCTCGGGCCGGCGCCGGCCGCCGCTCTCCTCTGACATGCGCCGCATCGTACGCTCGCCGGACATCCGACGACCCACCTCCGGACGGGAACCACGGGAAGGGACCGGGGGAACACCGGGTGAACACCGGGTGGTCGCCCCGGCGAATTCTCTCCCAACAGGGCCCCAACCCGCCTTGTTTCCTACCGGTGTTGCCCCGGCATTGGTCGAACCTGTGGCGGCTACGCCATTCGTGTGCGAGCCCTTGACCGCCCCCACGGGCGCTCCTAAGGTCACGCTGCCCCCTGTAGGACGTAGGACGTCGTACCTCTGTCATCGAGCCCCCACCGCTTCGCTCCCCCGCTGCCTCCTTGGAGGAACCGTGCGCGATGTGACCCATGACGCCCCGGCACCGGCCCGACGGTCGTTCCTGAAGCACTCCGGCGCGCTGGGCGCCGCCGCGGCCCTGTCCCCCGCGCTGGCCGCCTGTTCGGCCGGGCCGGAGTCCACCAACGACACCGGCGGTGGCGGCGGGCGCAACGGCACCCTGACCGCCGTCATCGGCTACGGCAACGACGGCAGCTGGGACCCGACCCAGACCGCGTCCGCGTTCTGCATGGCCGCCAACAACCACATCTACGAGGGCCTCCTCGACACCGACCCGCTGTCCCGCGAGCCGTACGCGGCGCTCGCGACGGCCGTACCCGGCGACCTCGGCGGCACGTCGTGGACGTTCGAGCTGCGGCCCGGCGCCACGTTCCACGACGGGAAACCGGTCACCGCCGACGACGTGGTCTTCGTCTACGAGCGGATCCTCGACCCCGGCACCCAGACCCTCGCCAAGGGGTTCTTCGCGAGCTGGCTGAAGGAGGTCCGGAAGGTCGACGCGCGCACCGTCGAGCTGGTCCTCAAGTTCCCCTTCCCCGACGGCGTCTCCCGGCTGACCCTGGCGAAGATCATGCCCCAGCACGTCTTCTCCCGGCCGGGCGCCTGGGAGGAGGCCGTCAAGGGCAAGGCGATCGGGTCGGGGCCGTACCGGCAGACGGCCCACCACCCGAAGTCCAACACGACGTTCGAGGCGTACGCCGACTACAACGGGCCCCGTCCGGCCGCGTTCGGGAAGATGAACTGGCTGACCATCGTGGACGCGGCGCCCCGGGTCGCGAAGATCTCCGGGGCGAGCGCGGGCGCGCAGATCGCCGACAACATCCCGTACGCCAACATCGGGCAGCTGGAGAAGGGCGGGATGACCGTCCAGGGCGGCTCCGGCATGAACAACCTCTTCCTGATGTTCAACACCCGGCACAAGCCCTTCGACGACGTGCGCGTCCGGCAGGCCCTGCACTACGCCGTCGACCGCGACAAGATGATCGAGGTCGCCCTCAAGGGGCACGGGAAGCCCGCGAGTTCCTTCCTCGACGAGGGGAACCCCAGCTACCGGCCGGCGAGGACGGTGTACGGGTACGACCCGGAGAAGGCGAAGGCGCTGCTGGCCGAGGCGGGCGTGCGCGACCTGCGCGTCGACATCCTCGCGGTGAACGTGAGCTGGATCGTCGACTGCCTGCCGACCCTCAAGGCGTCCTGGGACGCGATCGGCGTCGAGACGACGCTCTCGCCGCAGGAGACGACCGCCGTGTTCACGAAGATGGACCAGAAGCAGGACTACCAGGTGGTGGCCGCCGCCTCCAACCCCAACCAGTTCGGCCTCGACGCGGACCTGATCATGCGGTACAACTACGGCCCGCAGAACCTGTGGATGCGCTACGCGCGCTGGGCCGACGCCCCGGTGGCCAGGAAACTCTTCGCGGACATGGACCGGGCCACGAAGGAGCCGGACGCCGACCGGAAGAAGGCGATGGTCCAGGACTACCTCGACGTCGTCGCCGAACAGGCCGTGCTCTACCCGGTGGTGCACAACGAGCTGATGACGGCGTGGGACCCGAAGCGGCTGTCGGGGATAAGGGCGCAGCCCTATCCGGGGATCAACCTGCTCCAGGCCAAGTGGGTCTAGCGTGATCGTCGTCCTGCGCGTCCTGCTGCGGCGGATCGCCCTGCTGGTCCCGCTCCTGCTGGGGATCGTGCTGTTCGTCTTCGTCGTCATGCGGTTCTCGGACGTCGACCCGGCGTCCGCGTTCTTCCAGGGCGCCAATCCGACCCCCGGGCAACTGCACGAGTTCCGGGAGGAGAACGGGCTCCTCGACCCGCTGCCCGTGCGGTACGTCGGCTTCGTCGGGGATCTGCTCCACGGCGACATGGGCACCAGCGCGCTCACCCGGGCCCCGGTGGTCGAGCAGGTCACCACCGCCCTTCCGCTCACCCTCCAGCTGACCTTCCTGGGGCTGGGGATCGCGGTGGTGCTGGCCCTGCTCGGCGGGATCACCGCGGCGATCCACCGGGACCGGCTGCCGGACCAGATCATCCGGGTGGTGTCGCTGACCGGGGTCGCGGCGCCCGGCTTCTGGCTGGCGCTGCTGATGATCCAGTACCTGGCGGTGGACCTCGGGTGGTTCCCGACCGGCGGTTACGTCAATCCGGCCGACTCCTTCACCGGGTGGCTGCGGACGATGACCCTGCCCGCGTTCGCCCTGTCGCTGCCGATGGCCGCGCAGCTCACCCGGATCGTGCGGACGGCCGTGGTGGAGGAGCTGGACAAGGACTACGTGCGGACGGCGATCGGGAGCGGGCTGCCGCCGCGGGTCGTCGTGGGCCGCAACGTCCTGCGCAACGCGCTGATCAACCCGCTCACGGTGCTCGGGCTGCGCGTCGGCTATCTGCTGGGCGGCGCGGTCGTGATCGAGACGATCTTCTCGCTGCCCGGTATGGGCAAGTTGATGATCGACGCCGTGAAGAACGGCGACCCGGCGGTCGTCCAGGGCGTCGTCCTCACCACGGCCGCGGGGTTCGTCGTGGTGAACCTCGTCATCGACGTCCTCCATCTGCTGGTCAACCCGCGACTGAGGGATGCGAGCTGATGCGCTGATGTTCGGCCTGATGGTGACCACGCGCCGACGCCTGACGGACGCCCTGTCCCGGCCGGGCCTGCGGCTGCGCGCCTGGCGCGGGCTGCCGGTGCTGTCGCGGATCGCCGTGTGCTTCCTCGCGCTCGTGGTCCTCACCGCCCTGCTCGCCCCGGTTTTCGCCCCGCACGACCCGCTCGACCAGCGGACCCTCGTCGGCGGCACCGGAGCGCCCTCCGCCGCTCACTGGATGGGCCAGGACAGCCTCGGCCGGGACATCCTCAGCCGGCTGATGCACGGGGCGCGCTGGTCGCTCGCGATCGGGCTCGGAGCCACCGCGCTGGCCCTGCTCGTGGGCGCGTTCGTGGGGGCCGTGGCCGCGACCTCGCGCAAGGCGGTCGACGAGACCCTGATGCGCTGTCTGGACGTCGTCATGGCGTTCCCCGGCATCGCGCTCGCCGCCGTGCTCGTCGCGGTCTTCGGCGGCGGCATCGAGGTGCTGATCTGCGCGATCGCGTTCCTGTTCACGCCGCCGGTCGCCCGGGTCGTACGGGCCAACGTCCTCGACCAGTACGGCGAGGACTATGTGACCGCCGAGCGGGTCATCGGGGCCCGCACCCGGCACATCGTGGTCCGGCACGTGGCCGTCAACTGCGCCGCCCCCGTCCTGGTGTTCTGCACGGTGCAGGTCGCCGAGGCCATCGTGTTCGAGGCGTCCCTGTCGTTCATCGGCGCGGGCGTACGGCCACCGGACCCGTCGTGGGGCAGCGTCATCGCGGACGGCAAGAACATGGTGCTGACCGGCGGCTGGTGGGCGACCGTGTTCCCCGGTCTGCTGATGCTGGTCACCGTGCTGTCCCTGAACGTCCTCTCCGAGGGTGTCTCCGACGCCTGGGCGGCACCGGCGGGCCGGGACACGGAGCGCCCGACGGAGGACGGCGGCGGGGAGCGGCGGACGGACGGCGGCGGGGAGCGGCGGACGGAGGGCGGCGACGAGGAGCCGGCCCGCCCGGCGGCCCCCAAGGCGGGGCCCGGCGCTCCGGCGGAGGACCACCGGGAGGCCGTGGGCGGCGAGGCCGCGCTGCCGGGGCTGGCGGAGGCGGCGCGGCGGCTGCGGGCACGGGCGCGACCCCTGCCCACCGGGCGGCCGGTGCTGGCTGTGGAGGACCTCTCGATCCGCTTCGAGAAGCGGCACCGGGGCGTGGACATCGTCGACGGGATCAGCTTCGAGGTCCGCGCCGGTGAGGTCCTCGGCCTGGTCGGCGAGTCGGGGTGCGGCAAGTCGCTGACCGCGCTGACCGTGATGGGGCTGGAGCCGAAGGGGGCACGGGTGCGCGGCCGGGTCGTGTTCGGGGAGCGGCAGCTGGTGGGCGTGCCGATGCGGGTGCGGCGCCGGCTGCTCGGCCACGACATGGCGATGGTCTACCAGGACGCCCTGTCGTCGCTGAACCCGGCGATGACGATCCGCGCCCAGCTGCGGCAGGTCGTCCGGCGGGGCGGCGGGCGCACCCCGGCCGCGCTGCTGGAGATGGTCGGCCTCGACCCCGGCCGCACCCTGCGCAGCTACCCGCACGAACTCTCCGGGGGTCAGCGCCAGCGTGTGCTGATCGCGATGGCCCTGTCCCGCGCCCCGAAGCTGATCGTGGCCGACGAGCCGACCACGGCCCTGGACGTGACGGTCCAGGCGCAGGTCATCGAGCTGCTGCTCGGGCTGCGCGCAAAACTGGGCTTCGCGCTCGTCCTCGTGTCGCACGACCTGGCGCTCGTCGCGGACGTCACCGACCGGGTGGCCGTGATGTACGGCGGGCGGATCGTCGAGACGGGGGTGACGGCGGACCTCGTGGAGTCACCGGCCCATCCCTACACGCGCGGTCTGCTGGGCAGCGTCCTGTCGCTGGAGTCGGCGGCCGAGCGGATGACGCAGATCCAGGGGGTCGTCCCCTCTCCCGCCGACTTCCCGGCGGGCTGCCGCTTCGCCGACCGCTGCCCCCGCGCGAGCGAGGTGTGCCGTACGACCGTCCCGGCGCTGCTGGGCTCCCCCACCCACACGGCGGCCTGCCACCACCCGGCGGTGGACCTGACCGCGACGGAGAACGAGGTGCCCCGGTGAGCGACGCACTCAGCGACGCACTCGTACAGGTCTCCGGCGCCCATGTGGTCCACCGGGCGCGTGGCGGCGGCCTGTTCACCCGGGACCGGGTGTACGCCCTGACGGGCGCCGATCTGACGATCGCGCCCGGCGAGACGGTGGGCGTGGTGGGCGAGTCGGGGTGCGGGAAGTCGACGCTGGCGAAGGTGCTGGTGGGCGTGGAGCGGCCGACGGCCGGGACGGTCGCCTTCCGGGGGCGGGACCTGTGGTCGATGTCGCCTGCCGAGCGGCGGGCGACCGTGGGCGGCGGCACCGGCATGATCTTCCAGGACCCCTCCACGGCCCTGAACCGCCGGCTGACCGTCCGCCGGATCCTGCGCGACCCGCTCGATGTGCACCGGCGCGGCACGCCCGCCGAACGCGAGGAACGGGTGCGGGAGCTGATGGCGCTGGTCGGTCTGCCCGCCGTGCTGGCCGACGGGCTGCCGGGCCGGCTGTCGGGCGGGCAGCGGCAGCGGGTCGCGATCGCCCGGGCGCTCGCCCTGGACCCCGGCCTGGTCGTGGCGGACGAGCCGACGAGCGCGCTGGACGTGTCGGTGCGCGCGCAGATCCTGAACCTGCTGCTCGACCTGAAGGAGCGGCTCGGGCTGGCGTTGGTCTTCGTGTCGCACGACATCCAGACGGTGCGGCGGATGAGCGACCGGGTGATCACCATGTATCTGGGGCGGATCGTGGAGGAGGCGCCGGCCGACGCCGTCACCGGGCGGTCGCGGCACCCGTACACACGGGCGCTGTTCTCGGCGACGCCGGGACTGCTGGACCCGATCGCCCCGATCCCGCTGACGGGCCCGGTGCCGTCGGCCACGCGGCCGCCGAGCGGCTGCCCGTTCCGCACCCGCTGCTGGCGGGCGGACGGGGTGTGCGCGGAGGTGATGCCGGACTTCGCGGCCGCGTCGGCCCCCGGACACCGTTTCCGCTGCCACCATCCTGTGCAGGAGACGGAGTGGACGGGGGACCTGGTCGCCGAGGCCGCGTCCCGGTCGGCGTCCGTGTCCCCGGCCACCGCCGGGGCCGTGCAGGAGCGCGCCGTACGAGATACCTAGGGAGCAGCCCATGACCTTCCCCGCCCCGCTGACCGGTGTCATCCCGCCCGTCTGCACTCCCCTGACACCGGACCACGAGGTGGACGTCGCCTCGCTGGTCCGGCTGGTCGACCATCTGGTGGCGGGCGGGGTGGACGCGCTGTTCGTGCTGGGGTCGTCGTCGGAGGCGGCGTTCCTGACGGACGCGCAGCGGCGGACGGTGGTGGAGACGGTGGTGGGGCACGTCGGCGGTCAGCTCCCGGTGCTCGCCGGCGCGATCGACATGACGACGCCCCGCGTCCTCGACCACGTCCGGGCTGTGACGGCGGCCGGGGCGGAGGCGGTCGTGGCGACCGCGCCCTTCTACACGGCCACCCATCCGGCGGAGATCTCCCGCCACTACCGTCTGCTCGGCTCCCGTTCCCCGGTCCCCGTCCTCGCGTACGACATCCCGTCGGCCGTGCACACCAAGCTGCCCGCCGAGGTGGTGCTGGAGCTGGCCGCGGACGGGGTGATCGCCGGGCTGAAGGACTCCAGCGGGGACCTGGCCGGTTTCCGTACGGTCGTCACGGGCGCCCGCGACGACGCCCGTGTCACCGGCTTCGCCGTCCTCACCGGGTCCGAGCTGCTTGTCGACGCGGCGCTCGCCATGGGCGCGGACGGCGCGGTCCCGGGCCTCGCCAACGTCGACCCCGCCGGCTATGTCCGGCTGCACCGCCTGTGCGGGGCGGGCGACCGGGACCGGGCCCGCGCCGAGCAGGAGCGGCTGTGCGCCCTCTTCGGCATGGTCCGCACCGGCGACCCGCAGCGCATGGGCACCGGCTCGGCCGCGCTCGGCGCCTTCAAGGCGGCGCTGCATCTGCGGGGCGTGATCGCGTGCCCGGTGACGGCGGAGCCGCAGGTGCCGCTGTCGGACGACGAGGTCCAGCGGGTGGGCAAGTTCCTGGCGGCGGCGGGACTGCTGTAGCGCGGCGGGTGTCAGGACGGGGTGCGGGCCGCCGCCAGCAGCCGGGTCACCTCGTCCGCGCAGATGGTGAGCGCCGCCCCGACGGTGGACAGGACGTCGCGTTCGGCGGGGGTGTAGGGGCCGTCGGCCAGGGCGATCCGGGCGCCCTGGAGGAGGATCGCCTCGCGGCCCGCGGGGGCGAGGTGCGGGGCGAGCGGGTCGAGGGCCTCGTGCAGCTCTATGGACAGCCCGGCCGCCCCGCAGGGTTCCCCGAAGAGGCGGCCCGTGTCGGCGGCGAGCGCCTCGACGAGGGCGTCGAGCTGGTCCTCGGTGCAGTCGTCGAAGCCGGCGGAGCGCACGGCGCCCGCGGCGACGCTCAGGGAGGTCCGGGTGCGGGTGCCGCCGGCCGCGAGGACGGCCAGGGCAACGGTGTGGACGGCGTCGCGGAGCATCGCGGAGAGGCGGACGGTGGTGGGGTGGTCGAGGACCTCCGTGCCGTAGTGGTGGCGGCAGGCCGCGCACTCCACGACGGGGCCGGTCTCGCCGCGCGGCAGCACGGGGACCCCGAGGAGGGTGAAGCGGCGGCGTCCGGTGAGGCGCTGGTAGTTGCGGTCGCCTCCGCAGCCGGGGCAGAAGAACTCGCCGTCGCCGACACCGGTCCACGCGATCCGGGTGCCCATGAGACGCGTGAGTCGCGCGGCGCCTCCGGTCGGTCCGGCGCTCCCGGCCTCCCCGCCGCGCGCGAGCCCGGCGGCACGGCCGATTGGTCCCCGTCCTGGCAGCACGTCGCACCTCCGTAGCTCCACGGCAACATCGCCGCGCTTGCGTGATGTTAGCCACATCGGTGAGGCGCAGTCAGTACTCCGGACGATGCCTTCCCGTGACCTCCACAGGGTTTGGCCGGTAAACGACGGGCCCCGCCCGCCGGAATTCGGCGAACGGGGCTCTCAAACCGCCGGTGAGGCTGGTCAGCGCGCCGCGCGGTTGACGGCGGAGACGACGGCCTTCAGGGAGGCGCGGGTCGTGTTCGCGTCGATTCCGATGCCCCACATGACCTTGCCGTCGATGGCGACCTCGATGTACGAGGCGGCCTGCGCGGAGGCGCCCTCGCTCATCGTGTGCTCCTGGTAGTCCAGCAGCCTGGCGTCGACGCCGATGCCCTGCAGCGCGTGGAAGAACGCGGAGATCGGGCCGTTGCCGGTGCCGACCAGGGTGGTCTGCGCGCCGTCGACCTCGGCCTCCACGGTCAGCGTGTCCACGCCGTCCTTGTCGGTGGTCGACTGGTTGTTGCGGACCTGGATGCGGCCCCACGGGTTGTCCGGGTTCGGCAGGTACTCGTCCTGGAAGACCGCCCAGATGTCGGACCCGGTGACCTCGCCGCCCTCGGCGTCCGTCTTCGCCTGGATGATCTTCGAGAACTCGATCTGCATCCGGCGCGGCAGGTCCAGCTTGTGGTCGTTCTTCAGGACGTACGCGATACCGCCCTTGCCGGACTGCGAGTTGACGCGGATGACGGCCTCGTAGGAGCGGCCGACGTCCTTGGGGTCGATCGGCAGGTACGGCACGGCCCACTCGATGTCGTCGACGGTGACGCCCTTGGCGGCGGCGTCGGCCTCCATGGCGTCGAAGCCCTTCTTGATGGCGTCCTGGTGGGAGCCGGAGAAGGACGTGTAGACCAGGTCGCCCACGTACGGGTGGCGCGGGTGGACCTCCATCTGGTTGCAGTACTCCCACACGCGGCGGATCTCGTCGATGTCGGAGAAGTCGATCTGCGGGTCGACGCCCTGCGAGAACAGGTTCATGCCCAGGGTGACCAGGTCGACGTTGCCGGTGCGCTCGCCCTGCCCGAACAGGCAGCCCTCGACGCGGTCGGCGCCGGCCATGAGCGCCAGCTCGGCGGCGGCGACGGCCGTGCCGCGGTCGTTGTGGGGGTGGATCGACAGGCAGACGTGCTCGCGGCGGGACAGGTTGCGGCCCATCCACTCGAAGCGGTCGGCATGTGTGGACGGCGTCGAACGCTCCACGGTGGCGGGCAGGTTGAGGATGATCTCGCGGCCCGGGCCGGGCTGCCAGACGTCCATGACGGCCTCGCAGACCTCCAGCGCGAAGTCCAGCTCGGTGTCGGTGAAGATCTCCGGCGAGTACTGGTAGCCGAACTCCGTCTCGGGGCCCAGCAGCTTCTCGGCGTACTCCATGACCAGCCGCGTGCCGTCGACGGCGATCTGCTTGATGTCGTCCTTGGAGCCGCGGAAGACGACCCGGCGGAAGACGGGGGCCGTGGCGTTGTACAGGTGCACGGTGGCCCGCTTGGCGCCCTTCAGCGACTCCACGGTCCGCTCGATCAGGTCCTCACGGGCCTGGGTCAGTACGGAGATCGTGACGTCGTCCGGGATGGCGCCCGGCTCCTCGATGATCGACCGTACGAAGTCGAAGTCGGTCTGCCCCGATGCCGGGAACCCGACCTCGATCTCCTTGTAGCCCATCTTGACCAGCTGGTCGAACATCCGGCGCTTGCGCTCGGGCGACATCGGGTCGATCAGGGACTGGTTGCCGTCGCGCAGGTCGGTGGAGAGCCAGCGGGGGGCGACGGTGATCCGGTTGTCCGGCCAGGTGCGGCCGGGGATGTCGACCTGCTCGTACTGCCCGTACTTGTGGATCGGCATGGACGTGGGCTGCTGGCGGTTCGCCATGATGCGTGGGCTCCTCGATGGTCCGAAAGGACGGCCGACAACGCAACGCCAGAGCACCGCGGGGAGGGGGTCGGCCTCGACTACAGGCCCTCGCCGCGGCAGCTAAGGAGAAGCAGCCCGAAACGCATGATGCGGAGCAGCGTAGCCGAGTCTCTTCTGTCGCGCGGGGTCGTATCAGTATGCGGGACCAAGGAAGCAACCTGGACAAAAGGTGCGCAAGGCCTCACCGGCCGCCCCTGAAGGAGTGCGGGGAACCGCGCGACCAGCCACACGCGACCGGCAACCCGAAGCGCACCCTCCGTAACACGGCGGTGACGACTCGCAACCCATACGGCGACATTTCACCAATCATGGTTGCCCCTAGTGACACACCCCTAACGGAGTGCAATCGTGCGACTCATGACGACAAACGGGGGCCAAGAGCCCGTCTTCTGCACAGTCGTACCGCCCCACGTCCTCGACAAGCTCGCCCAGGCCGAGGACTCCGCGCTCTCCGGCGCCGCCCGCCGCACCCTGGAGCGCGACGCACTCGAACGCACCCGCCGCCGGCTGACCACCGTCATCGGCGCCCCGGCGATCACCGCGCCCGTCGGCGCCGAGCCCGGCACACCCCACCGCACCGTCTACGACGCCCGGCACGGCACCACCCTGCCCGGCCACCAGGTGCGCGGCGAGGGCGAGGAGCCCGGCAAGGACGCCACGGTCAACCGCGCCTACGCGGGCCTGGGCGCGACGTTCGAGCTGCTGCTCAAGGCGTACGGGCACGACTCGATCGACGGCAGCGGGCTGCCGCTGGACGCGACCGTGCACTACGACCGCGACTACAACAACGCCTTCTGGAACGGCGAGCAGATGGTGTTCGGCGACGGCGACGGCGAGATCTTCCTCGACTTCACCATCCCGATCGACGTCATCGGCCACGAACTCAGCCACGGACTCACCCAGTACTCGGCGAACCTGACGTACTTCGGCCAGCCGGGCGCGCTGAACGAGTCGATGTCGGACGTCTTCGGCGCCCTCATCAAGCAGTACACGCTGGGCCAGACCGCCGCCGAGGCGGACTGGCTGATCGGCGCGGGGCTGCTCGCGCCCCGTGTCACGGGGGTCGCCCTGCGCTCGATGAAGGCCCCGGGCACCGCGTACGACGACGACGTGCTCGGCAAGGACCCGCAGCCGGCGACGATGGACGACTATGTCCGCACGGGCCGCGACAACGGCGGCGTGCACATCAACTCCGGTATCCCCAACCACGCGTTCTACCTGGTGGCGACCGCGCTCGGCGGCTACGCCTGGGAGCGGGCCGGGCAGATCTGGTACGACGTGCTGACCGGCGGCGAACTCAAGCAGCAGGCGCTGTTCGTGGACTTCGCGACGCTCACCGTGAAGGCCACGAAGGACCGGTACGGGCAGGGCGACGAGTTGACGGCCGTGCTCAAGGCCTGGGAACAGGTGGGCGTGCGCACGCTGTAGTTCCGTACTAGACATGACCCATGCGGATTGAGGTGCGGCGCACGGGCGGTTTCGCGGGCATCGAGCGGCACGCGGTGGTGGACACCGCGGGGCGGCTCGATGCCCTGGAATGGCGCGCTCTGGCCGAGGGGGCACTCGCCGGCGGCCGGGGCGCGGCCCCGCCGGGGGTGCCGGACGGGTTCTCGTACGCGATCACGGTCGACGGGCGGACCGTGTACTGCGCGGATCCCGGGCTGTCGGAGGAGCAGCGGGAGCTGATCAGAAGGGTGCTCAAGGAAGGGGCGTGAGTGCGGGCCCCTGCTGATACCCGGCGGTAACAGGGCAATCGTTCTCGGCCGTTGACTTCCGTTACCCGTGGTACGGATGATCCGCGCATGGCGACGAACCCGATACCCCAGTTCCCGGCCGGCTTCCTGTGGGGCGTCTCGACCTCCGCGCATCAGATCGAGGGGGCCGCGGACCGGCGCGAGCCCTCCGTGTGGGACGCCTTCACGGCCGAGGAGGGCCGCGTCAAGGACGGCTCGAACGCGGCGGTGGCGTGCGACCACTTCCACCGCTACCCCGAGGACGTGGCGCTCCTGCGCGAGCTGGGCGTGGACGCGTACCGCTTCTCGGTGTCCTGGCCCCGGGTGAACGCCCCCGGCGGACTGGACTTCTACGACCGGCTGGTGGACGAGCTGGCCGGGGCGGGCGTACGCCCCGTGCCGACCCTCTTCCACTGGGACCTGCCGCTGTCGCTCCAGGAGGCGGGCGGCTGGCTGAACCGGGACACCGCCGAGCGGTTCGCCGAGTACGTCGCCGTCGTCGCCGACCGCCTCGGTGACCGGGTCACCAAGTGGATCACCCTCAACGAGCCCGCCGAGCACACCCTGCTGGGCCATGCGCTGGGCACCCACGCGCCGGGCAAGCAGCTGATGTTCGACGCCCTCCCGGCCGCCCACCACCAGCTGCTGGGCCACGGTCTGGCCGTACGGGCGCTGCGCGCGGCCGGGGCCTTCGACATCGGCATCGCCAACTCGCACGGGCCGACGTGGGCCGCGTCCGCGGAGCAGCCGGACGTGGAGGCGGCGGCCTTCTACGACCTGCTGCTGAACCGGTTGTTCGCGGAGCCGGTGCTGCTGGGCGAGTACCCGGACGGAATCGGCGAGCTGATGCCGGGCGGCGACGTCTCGGCGGACCTGAAGGTGATCTCCGAGCCGATCGACTGGTACGGCGTCAACTACTACGCGCCGACCCGGGTGGGCGCCCCCGAGGGCACCGACATCGAGTTCGGCGGTGTGACGATCCCGGCCGAACTCCCCTTCACCGTCAAGGAGATCGAGGACGTCCCGACGACGGACTTCGGCTGGCCGGTGGTGCCGTCGGGTCTGACCGACCTCCTCACCGCCTTCCGGGACCGCTACGGCGACCGGCTGCCGCCCGTGGTCATCACCGAGAACGGCTGCTCGTACGAGGGCGTCGACGACCAGGAGCGCATCGCCTACCTGGACGGCCACGTCCGGGCGCTCCACCGGGCCGTGGAGGCGGGCGTCGACGTCCGCGGGTACTTCGTGTGGTCGCTGCTCGACAACTTCGAGTGGGCGGAGGGCTACGCCCGCCGGTTCGGGCTCGTGCACATCGACTACGCGACGCTGGAGCGGACGCCCAAGGCGTCGTACGGGTGGTACCGGGACCTGCTCAGAGCGCAGCGCCGGGCATGACGACGACACAGCCGGTCGACGCCCTGGCCGAGCCCGTCGCCCGGGTCGGCGGGGGCTGGACCGCCTCGCTGGCCCTGGCCAACGCGGCGATCTGGGTGGGCTGGTACGGCCCGCTGCAGATCCTGCTGGCCTCCCAGGCGGAGCACTTCGCGCCGGGTGCCGGGATGTCGAAGGAGACGATGCTGGCCTGGGTGACGGGCGCCGGCGCGGTCGTCTCCCTGGTCGCCACACCGCTGTTCGGCGCGCTGTCGGACCGTACGACGTCCCGCTGGGGGCGCCGTACGCCGTGGATCGTGGCGGGCGCGGCGGGCGGCGCGGTGGCGCTGCTGCTCCTCGCGGGCGCGGGCGGGCTGTGGACGATGGCGGCCGGCTGGTGTCTGGTCCAGCTGACCCTGAACGCGTCCTGGGCGGCGGTCACCGCGGCGGTGCCGGATCGGGTGCCGAGGCTCCAACGGGGCGCCGTGGGCGGCTGGTTGGGTGCCGCGCAGATCCTGGGCGTGGTCGGCGGCACGGGGCTCGCGACGTTCGGCGGGGGCGTCGGCACGGGGTACGCGGCGTGCGCGGTGTTCACTCTGGCGGGCGTGCTGCCGTACGTCCTGCGCCACCCCGATCCGCGGCTGCCGGTGACGGACCGGCCGGTGTGGTCGTGGCGGGGCTTCCTCGCCGGGTTCTGGCTGAGCCCGCGCCGCCACCCGGACTTCGCGTGGGCGTGGCTGACGCGTTTCCTGGTGAACCTGAGCAACGGCATCGGCCTGCTCTACCTGCTCTTCTACCTGCGGGACCGCGTCCGGTACCACGACCCCGAGCAGGGGGTGCTGATCCTCACGGCGGTGAACGCGGCGATGCTGCTGGCGACGGTGGTGGTGGCCGGGGTGTGGTCGGACCGGGTGGGGCGCCGCAAGCCGTTCGTGTACTGGTCGGGGCTGCTGATGGCGGTCGCGACGGCGCTGATCGCCGGCTGGCCGACCTGGCCCGGCGCGATCGTCGCCTCGGCGCTCCTCGGGCTCGGCTTCGGTGTGTTCGCCTCCGTCGACTTCGCCCTCATGACCGATGTGCTGCCCGAGGCGCGTGACCGGGGCAAGGACCTCGGTGTCATCAACATCGCCAACTCCCTTCCCCAGGTGGTCGCGCCGGTGATCGCCGCGCCGATCGT
This sequence comes from Streptomyces ossamyceticus, assembly GCF_001418475.1. GTDB lineage: Bacteria > Actinomycetota > Actinomycetes > Streptomycetales > Streptomycetaceae > Streptomyces > Streptomyces ossamyceticus. The sequence goes on from NZ_LIQX01000159.1 coordinate 34,102, forward strand.
GACGTACCTCGGCGGCTACCGGACGCTGTACCTGGTGGCCGCGGTGATCGGGCTGGCGGGGGCGGTGTTCGTGGGGCGGATCCGGGGAGTGGAGTAGATCACCCGACACACAGTCGGCGCACAGGCAACTCATTCACGCGTTCGACCCTCTTCTGTGACGACCACCCCCGTCGCTGAAGGGACGCCCTGTGCCCACGCGTTCACCGAGATCCGCCCTCACCCGCCCCGCACGCCGTGCGATGGCCGTGCTCGCCGTCTCCGGCACCCTGCTCGCCCTGCCGTCGCTCGCGGCGCCCGTCGCCTTCGCGGACGGGGCGCCGCCGACCGATCTGCGGGTCGACGCGAACCGGGACGGCCAGGTCGACGTCACCGGCACGACGGACAACGCCGGTGAGAACGGCTGGACGGTCGGCCGCGGCGCGCTGATGCTGCCCAACATCGACGACGACACCAAGCGCTGCCCCACCAAGGGGTCGGGCGGCAAGCCGCTGTCCGACGCCAAGCTGGCCGCCTGCAACGACGCCTCCGACACCAAGGTGAACGGCTCGGCCGACGCCGCCGACCTGGCGCGGATCCGCTCCGTGCCGATGAGGAGCCTGCCGGCCGGCGCGCAGGGCACGGTGAAGGTGACCGCCGGCGCCGACAAGGCCCGCGTCTTCCTGAAGCGGGCCGACACGTGGGTGCCGGTCACGTCGAAGACCCGGCTGACGCGTGCCGAGCTGCGGGCGGGCGTGGAGTTCGGCGTCGAGGCGCGGGACGTCATCCGGGACACCGCCAAGTGGGACGGCACCGCCCGGATCCGGCTGACCGTGAAGTCCTCCGCGGGCACGTCCTCCGACACGGTGACCCTGCGGGTGGCGCCGGTCCTCACCCACCACCACCTGCAGAACGCACAGCAGATGCTGGTCACCAAGATCCCCGGCACGGACGACTACGCGAAGCTCAACCGCGACTTCCGCGAGGGCCTGGACAAGGCCGCGCGGGCCGCCGGCATCACCAAGCCGACGATCAACTTCACCAAGTACCAGGACATCTGGGCGCAGGACTTCGTGGAGCCCGGCTACGTCAGCATGACCGGCGCGGACGGGCGGCGGCACGTCATGCGGGTGCTGCTGCGCTCGGCGCAGATGGACCGCGAGGCGGGCCGGGAGCTGTTCGAGAAGCTGCGCGGCCCGAACGTCGGCGCCGTCCAGGTGACCGGCGCCCGCCCCTCCGAGGAGTGGACGCTCAACTCCATGGGCAACGTGGAGACGATCCCGCCCTACGCCCACGGCGACCGTTCCTTCCCGGCGGGCCGGATCATCATGGGGCACCGCCCCGACAGCGGCTCCAAGCCGGCCAAGGTGATGCGGACGTTCCTGAAGTCGCAGGGCCTTCAGGACCCGCTGTTCCTGGACACCTCCTGGCTGCACGTGGGCCACGTCGACGAGTTCGTGCAGTTCCTGCCCGCCGACACCCCGCGCGGCTGGAAGCTCGCCGTCGCCGACCCCGAGGCGGGCCTGAAACTGCTGCGGGACGCCAAGGCCGCCGGGCACGGCTCGAAGCGGATGTTCTCGCTGCCGGTCGGCCCGACCGAGACGATCAACGAGGCCCTCGCCTCCAAGACGCTGGTCTCCGACAACAACCTCGCCACGCGCCGCATCGAGGCCAACCTCGCGATCCTCAAGCGCGAGACGGGCGTCACGGACGCCGAGGTCGTGCGCGTGCCGGCTCTGTTCACCCAGGGCCGGGAGCAGCGGGGCGAGTCGGGCGACGAGAAGCTCCGCCTGCCCCGGCTGAGCCGCCTCGGCGCGGGCGCCGAACTCCCCGACGTGGCCCGTGACCACGGCCAGCAGCGGCAGCTCGACCGGGCCGTGCCGGGCAGCGCCGCCCCGTCCGCGAACGGCGCCGTCGGCAGCCCCGCCGCGCCCGCCCCGTCGGTCATGACCAGCGCGTACGTCCCCGGCGCCGTCAACGGCATCGTCCTCAGCCGGACCCACTACCTGGCGCCGCGCCAGTGGGGCCCCGTCATCGGCGGCAAGGACATCTTCACCGAGGCGGTGACGGCCGCGTACACCGCCGCCGGCATGAAGGTGTCGTACATCGACGACTGGGAGACGTACCACATGGGCATGGGCGAGATCCACTGCGGTACGAACACCCTGCGCGACGCGTCGGCCGCCTGGTGGACGCGATAGCGGACCCCGCGCACCCGGCCTGAACGTGCCGTCGCCCCCGGTCGCCGGGGGCGACGGCACGTCCGTGTCCCGGAACCTGGGGGAAGGTGAAGTGGGTTGCCGCTGGGGGCTCCTGATGCGAGGTCACTAGGATGGGCGCGCACGGTGACGGGGTGACGGAGGGCGGGTCATGGCGAGCGGTGGTCGCGACGAGGACTGGCTGGACCTGGCCGATGCCGTCGAGGTGCTGCGGACGCAGCTCGCGGAGGCGCAGCGGCGCGGGCAGGGGTCCCCGCTGCGGTTCGTGGTGGGGGAGATCACCGCGGAGTTCGAGGTCGAGCTGGTGCGGACCCGCAACGGCGGCGGGGCGCTGCGGTTCGGTGTGGTGGAGGCCGACGCCCGCGCGGAGCGCGCGACGCGGTCGGTGCAGCGGGTCACGCTGACGCTGAAGCCGGAGCGGCACGACGGCGGTGACGTCGCCGTGGGCGACGTCGAGTAGACCGGGGCGCGCGGGGGCCGAACGGTGGAGGAGACGCAGGTCGTCCAGGTCCGCGGTGGCGCGGGCTTCGGCAGCGGCTATCTCGTCGCGCCCCGGCTGGTGCTGACCGCCGCGCATCTGGTGCCCCCGGAGGCGGACGGCGCGATCACGGTGTCCCTGCCCGGCGGGACGGAACGGTTCCCGGTGGTGGTGCGGTGGCGGCGGGACGACGGGGAGACCGTGGACGCCGCGCTGCTGGAGATCCCCGCCGACGACGGGCGCTGGTCGCCGCCGAGCACGCTGCGCGGGGCCTTCGGTCGCCGCCCGCAGCGCTGGGGCCGGTGCGTCACCGTCGGCACGGAGATCCCGGTCGCCGCCCTGGGCTTCCCCCGCCAGCAGCGGACCGCGGCCGGCCGCCGGGACCGGGAGGTGCTGATCGGCCGGGTACGGCCGCACGCCGGCCCGCCCCACGAGATCCTCGACGACGCCGGGCCCCTCCGGGCGGACCTGTCGGGGCTCGACGGTTCGACCGCCGCGCGCACCACGTCGTGGTCCGGGATGTCGGGCGCGGCCGTCTTCGCGGACGGCGGGGCCCTGCTGCTCGGGGTGGTGCAGTACGACCGCCGGCCCGGCCAGGGCACCCGGCTGACGTACACGCGCAGCGAGGACCTGCTGGCCTGCGACGGGTTCCGGGCGGTGGTGAGGCAGGCGGCCTCCGTCGACCCGCAGGCCGAACCCGCCGAGCTGGCCCGGCTGTTGGAACAGGCGCCGCCCAAACGGGAGATCGGCTCCCCCAGCATGCTGCTGCGGGCCGACGCCGAGGTCGTGTCGTTCCACGGCAGGGAGGACACCCTCGAACAGCTGGAGCGGTGGTGTCTGACGGACTCGGGCGGTTTCCCCGCCGTCCGTGTGATCACCGCCCCCGGCGGCCAGGGCAAGACCCGGCTGGCCCGGCGGCTGACGGCCCGTATGCGGGACCTGGGCTGGGTGGCGGGGCAGGTGGTCCACGACCCGCCCGACCTCGACGTGCTGCGCGGTGTCCGGCATCCGCTGCTGCTGGTCGTCGACTACGCCGAGACCCGGCCCGAGCTGGTCAGGCAGCTGCGGCAGCGCACCGAGCAGGCCCGGCACCCGGTGCGGCTGCTGCTGCTCGCCCGCTCCCTGGGCACCTGGCAGACCCGGGCCGCCCGCGGTCTGCGCGAGATCCGGCTGCACGCCCTCAGCCCCGCCGCACCCGACCGTGAACACGCCTTCCGTACGGCGGCCCGTGACCTGTCCCGCCGGCTGGCCGAGGCCACCGGCGACCCGGACGTCGACTGGGCCGGGCTCGCCGAGACCCTCCCGGCCCGCCGCGCCACCGCCGCCCCGGGCGCCGAGACGGCGCTGACCGTGCAGATGGCGGCCCTCGCGGCGCTGCTGCGCCGGGTCCGGCTCCCCTCGCAGGACGGGGAGAGCCTGGAGGCGGAGCTGCTGGAGCACGAGACGAAGTACTGGCACGAGAGTGCCGACCGCCGGGGTCTCGGCCGGCTCGGCGACGGGCTGCTCGCGCGGGCGGTGGCGGCGGCCGTCCTGTGCCCCGCGCTCGGCGAGGCGGAGGCGCACACGACCGTGGCGCGGCTGCTGCCCGCCGAGTCGCCGCTGCTGATCGCCGAGGTCGCCGCCTGGCTGCGCGACCTGTACCCGTCGGCCGACGACCGCTACTGGGGCCAGTTGGAGCCCGACCGGCTGGCGGAGACCCACGCCTGCGAGCAGATCCTCCTCGACCCCCGGCTGCTCGGGCTGCTGTTCGACCGGGCGCCGGACCACCAGCGGGTGCAGACCCTCACCGTGCTGGCCCGCGCGGCCGTCGCCCACGCCAACGCGGGCCGCGCGGAGGAGGCGTACACCGTCATCGACCGGCTGCGGGCGACGCTGCGCTCGGTGCCCGCCGACGCGCCGCTGACCGCGGCCGTGCTGCGCGCGCACTCCGACACGCTGCCCGAACAGTCCCATGTGCTGCGGGAGTACGCCCTCGACGTCGCCCGCGCGCTGAGCGGGCTGTGCGGGGCCGCGGGGGACGACCCGCGGGCCCTGCGAGACCGGGCGTGGGCGCTGCACAACCTGGCGGAACGACAGTCGGCGGTCGGCGACTGGGCTCAGGCCCGGGAGGCGGCCGCCGCGGCGGCGGAGCTGCGGGAGCGGCTCGCGGCCGACGGGACGGCGACCCACCGCACGGAGTGGGCCGACTCGCTGCTGATGCTCTCCCAGGCCCTGCGGATGACGGGGAGCCCCGCGCGGGCGTACGACGTCGGCGACCGGGCGCTGGACCTGTTCCGCGCGCTCGCGGAGGAGGCGGACGAAGCGGGCGGCGAGGAGGGCGGTGAGGAGGTCGAGCGACGCGGCAGCGGACTCGTGCGGGCCCTCATCCACCAGTCCCAGGTGGTCTGGCGGCTCGACCCGAGCGCGCTCGGCTTCGACCAGGTCGCCCGGTCCGACGACCACAGCGCCGAGGCCGTCCGCCGGGCCCGGGACCTGGTGACGCGGCGGCCCGATCTCGATCCGCTGCTGCTCACCCGGGCGCTCACGGAGCGGGGCGCGAACCTGTGGCGCTTCCAGCGGCATCCGGAGGCGGTGTCGCTGAGCGAGGAGGCGGTCGAGGCGTCCCGGCGGCTGGCCGGTGAGAACCCCGACGCGTACACCGCCGACCTCGCGCGCGCCCTGATGAGCCTCGCCGTCGACCTGGACTCCGCCGGACGCCCGCACACCGAGTGCATGGCGCTGCTGCGGGAGGCCATCGCTCTGATGCGCCCCCTGGCCGAGGAGCTTCCCGCCGTCCACCGGCCCACCCTGACGCAGATGCTGCACAACCTGGCCTGGGAACACCACCTGGCGGGCGACGACACCGCCGCGCGGGCCCGTGTCGACGAGGCGATCGAGCACCGCCGGGCGATGGCGCGGGAACCGTACGGGACGACGATGCCGGCCCTCGCCCAGTCGCTCGGCACCCTCGCCACGTTCCTCTCCCGCGCCGGCGCCCACGAGGAGGCGGCCGAGCGGGCGCGGGAGGCCCTGGAGGTCTACGCGCGCGCCGAACCGCTCAGCGCCAGCGACCTGAACTCGCGGTCCGGCACGGCTCTGGGGCTGGCCCGTTCCTACGACGTCCTGGGCCGCCCGGCCGACGCGCTCGACGCGCTGAACGAGGGGCTCGCCGTCCGGCGGCGGCTGAGCGAGTACGCCCCGAGCCTGTACACCGAGGGCTACGCCAACGCGCTCCACGACCTGTCGGACCTGTACTGGCGCCATGACCGGCAGATCGCCGTACGGATCGTGCTGCGCCAGGCGCTGCCGCACTACCGGCGGCTGGCCCGGGTCGACGAGGGCGCGCGCCGGGGGCTGGCCGAGTGTCTGCACGACCTCGGCTCCAGCTACGGGACGTCCTGGGCACTGGCCGACCGGGCGGTGACCGCGCTGCGCGAGGCGTACTGGCTGCGGGGGGAGCTGGCGGCCGCCGACCCGGCCCAGAAGGAGCAACTGGCCGCGACGTGCGCGGCGTTGTGCCGGGCCCTGCTGAAGGCGTGCGTCTTCCCCGAGGCCGCGCGGGTCGCGGAGCACGAGGTGCGGCTGCGACGCGGGTTGCTCGCCGCGGACCTGGACGGCCAGGAGTGGCCCTTCTGTTTCGCCCTGCTGCGGCTGGCCAACAGCCGGGCGCGGGCGGGCGAGGACGCGGCGGCCTGGCGGACCGCGCTGGCAGCGGAGGAGGCGTGCGCGGCGCTGCTCGCGCGCCCAGGTCAGCCGCCGGAGGACGCCGCGTGGCTGCTGCACGGGCTGGGCGAGACGCTGAGCCTGTGCGGGCGGCACGACGTACGGCGGGCCGCCCGGGCGCTGCGGCCGGCCCGGCGGGCCCTGCGCCTCTACCGGGACGTGGTGGCGGGGGACCCGAGCAAGGAGAACGCGCTCAGGTGGATCGTCGACGGGCTGGCGAAGGCCCTGGAGCGGGTCGGCCACCATGCGGAGGCCGTCGACGTGCAGATGCGAAGAGGAGTGTGACGCGATGACATCACCGTCGGACGACACCGGGCGGACCGGGCGGGAGGAGTTCCGGGAGGAGTCCGTCGAGGACATCCGGCGGGACGAGGAGAGCGCCGCCCGGCCGGCGGAGCTGTTCTACGGCAACGTCGGCGAGTTCGTCACGGACCGCTTCGTCCACTTCGTCTCCCGCCCGGCCCCGGGCTCCGGACGGGTGTGGTGTCCCGAGTGGTACCGGCACGCCGAGGCGCTGTCCCGGCTGGACTCACTGTGGCGGGCCTGGGAGGCGCTGCGCTGGGACGCCGGACCCGGCATGTCCAACTGGTGGGTCCACCACCTCGACCCGACGGTGCGGGCCCTGCTCGACCCCGTCGCCGGCCCCTTCGGGCGGTGCGTGGACGGGCACAGCCCGCAGGAGCCGCTCCCTGTCGAGACGCCGCCGGCCGGGCTGTTCGACGACCAGCGTCTGCCGACGTCGAGGAACCCGTTCGCCCTCGACTGAGGGTCGGGTGGCTCAGAAGCCGAGGCGGCGCAGCTGCTTGGGGTCCCGCTGCCAGTCCTTGGCGACCTTCACATGGAGGTCCAGGAAGACCGGGGTGCCGAGCAGTGCCTCGATCTGCTTGCGGGACTTGATGCCGACGTCCTTCAGGCGCTTGCCCTTGGGGCCGATGATGATGCCCTTCTGGCTGGGGCGCTCGATGTAGACGAAGGCGTGGATGTCGAGGAGGGGCTTGTCGGCGGGGCGGCCCTCACGGGGCAGCATCTCCTCGACGACGACGGCGATGGAGTGCGGCAGCTCGTCGCGGACGCCCTCCAGCGCGGCCTCCCGGATGAGCTCGGCGATCATGACCTGCTCGGGCTCGTCGGTGAGGTCGCCCTCGGGGTAGAGGGCGGGGCCCTCCGGCAGGAGGGGGACGATCAGGTCGGCGAGCAGGTCCACCTGCTGGTCGGCGACGGCCGACACCGGGACGATCTCGGCCCACTCGAAGCCCAGCTCCTTGCCGAGCTGGTCGATGGCGATGAGCTGCTCGGCGAGCCGCTGGCCCTCCACGAGGTCGGTCTTGGTGACGATCGCGATCTTCGGCGTCTTCTTGATGGACGCCAGTTCCTTGGCGATGAACCGGTCACCGGGGCCGAGCTTCTCGTTCGCCGGGAGGCAGAAGCCGATCACGTCGACCTCGGCCCATGTGGTGCGGACGACGTCGTTGAGGCGCTCCCCCAGCAGCGTGCGCGGCTTGTGGAGGCCCGGGGTGTCGACCAGGATCAGCTGGGCGTCCGGGCGGTGCACGATGCCGCGGACCGTGTGCCGCGTGGTCTGCGGCTGGTTCGCCGTGATCGCCACCTTCTGGCCGACCAGAGCGTTCGTGAGGGTGGACTTGCCCGCGTTGGGGCGGCCCACGAAGCAGGCGAAACCGGCGCGGTGGGCGGCCTCGGCCGGCTGCTCGGATGACTGGGTACGAACGCTCATGGCGCCCATTGTCCCTGATCCCCGGAGCCGCCCCGTACCGGACGTGTCCGGTGAGCTTTCCGAAACCCTCACGCAACGAAACGTCACGGAAACACACCTGTACGCAACCGGAAACGCATGCCGGTGAACCTCTGACGAGCCCCGCACCCGTACCCGCTGGAGAAAGGCCGTGACGACCGTGACCCTGGCCGCGCCCCTCGCCGCGCCCGTCGCCGGGCCCCTGGCCGCGAAAGGCATCGACACCGGCGACACCGCCTGGCTGCTCGCCGCCACCGCCCTCGTACTGCTGATGACCCCGGGCCTGGCCCTCTTCTACGGCGGCATGGTCAGGACGAAGAGCGTCCTCAACATGCTGATGATGAGCTTCGTGTCGATCGCCCTGGTCACCGTGGTGTGGCTGGCGGCCGGGTACACGCTCGCGTTCGGCGACGACGCCTTCGGCGGCCTCGTCGGGAACCTCGACCACCTCGGCATGGCCGGTCTCGGGCCGGACAGCGTCCAGGGCACCGTGCCCACCCTGCTGTTCGCCACCTTCCAGCTGACCTTCGCGATCATCACGGCCGCCCTCATCAGCGGCGCCGTCGCGGACCGGGCGAAGTTCGGGGCGTGGCTGGTCTTCGTACCGGTGTGGGCGCTGCTCGTATACGTTCCGGTCACCCACTGGGTGTGGGGGCCGGGCGGCTGGATCGTGAGCGACCTGGGAGCCCTGGACTTCGCGGGCGGTCTGCCGGTGGAGATCACCTCCGGTGCCTCGGGCCTCGCGCTGTGCCTGGTCCTCGGCCCCCGCCTGGGGTTCAAGAAGGACGCCATGCGCCCGCACAACCTGCCCATGGTCGTGCTGGGCGCGGGTCTGCTGTGGTTCGGCTGGTTCGGCTTCAACGCCGGCTCCGCCCTCGGTGCGAACGGTCTCGCGGCCGCCGTGTTCCTCAACACCCTCGCCGCCGGCTGCACCGGCCTGCTGGGCTGGCTGTTCGTGGAGCAGCGGCGCGACGGCCATCCGACGACGCTGGGCGCGGCCTCCGGCGCCGTCGCGGGTCTCGTCGCGATCACCCCGTCCTGCGGCTCGGTGTCGCTGCTCGGCGCGCTGGTCGTCGGCCTCGCCGCCGGTGTCGTCTGCAGTTACGCGGTGAGCTGGAAGTTCCGGCTGAACTACGACGACTCCCTCGACGTCGTCGGCGTCCACCTGGTCGGCGGGGTCATCGGTACGGTGCTCATCGGTGTCTTCGCCGTCGAGTCGATGACCGGCGGCCCGCAGGGTCTGCTGCACGGCGGCGGGCTCGGCCAGTTGGGCAGGCAGCTGGTGGCCGTGGTCGCCGTCGGGGCGTACGCGTTCCTCGTGACGTACGGCGTCGGCAAGGTGATCGACCGGCTGCTGGGCTTCCGCGCGGACGAGGAGCACGAGCACACCGGCCTCGACCTTACGGTCCACGCCGAGACGGCATACGATCACGGCGTCCTGGGCCACGGCGCCCCGGTCGGCGCGTCCGTTCCGTCCTCCACTTCCTCCACGCAGAAGGCCAAGGCTTAAGGCATGAAGCTCATCACCGCGATCGTCAAGCCGTACCGCCTCGACGAGGTCAAGACCGCCCTCCAGGAGATGGGCGTGACCGGTCTGACCGTCAGCGAGGCCAGCGGCTACGGGCGCCAGCGCGGCCACACCGAGGTCTACCGCGGCGCCGAGTACCAGGTCGACCTGGTCCCCAAGGTGCGGATCGAGGTCGTCGTCGACGACGCGGACTCCGAGGCCGTGATCGAGGCGATCGTGAAGGCCGCGCAGACCGGCAAGATCGGCGACGGCAAGGTGTGGGCGCTGCCCGTGGAGACGGTGGTGCGGGTCCGCACGGGCGAGCGGGGCCCGGACGCGCTCTGACGCGCGGGGCCGGGAGCGAGGGTGAGGGGTGGTGCCGCCGGACGGGCGGCACCACCCCTCAGCCGTTCACGTTCGCGATCAGTCGAACACGAACGGGCCGGGCGACTGCGGTCCGCTCGCCGTGCAGTTCACGGGGAAGCCGAAGACGACCATCTGCAGGGAGCCGCCGTACGCCTCCAGGCTGTCGCCGGGGGCGACGGTGCCGGTGAGCGGGCCGACGACCATGCCGTCGCCGGCGGCCAGCGCCGGGTTCTCGGTGCCGGTGAAGGAGGTGGTGCCGCCGCCCGCCTTCACGAAGGTGAGCGTGGACTGGATGGAGTCCTCGGCGAAGGCGATCGGTGCGGTGATCTCCGAGGAGGAGAGGGTCACGGTGGCGGACGTGCCGTCCTGGGTGGCCGTGAGCGTGGCCGCGCCGGAGCCGCCGATCGCACAGGTGGCGTTGATCGTCGCGGACTGCGGGGTGACGGCCGCGGCGCTGGGTGCGAGAGCGAGGCCGGTGACGGCGAGCGTCCCCGCGGCGAACGCCGCGCCGACTCCGAGTCGTATGCGTCTCATCGAGCGATTTCCCTTCCCTTGCACGGGAGTTGCACGGGGCTTGGGGACAGCCCCGTGCGGCCCGGTACGGGCATTGCCATGTGGGGGCGGAACAACGCGCGGCCGCGCGGCGGAATCTGACGGTCCGCCATAGGAACGGCTCCATTGAGACGCGCGGCGCCTGAGATTGCAAGAGAAGCTGTGCCAGTCGCACTCAGGGTCGACCAAAGTGGCCGAAGGCTTACGTCGGTTGCATACTCAACCACTGCGGGAGGGGCGAACGCGCGGGCGTTTGGTCCCGTCCCGCGCGGGATGTCGGCGGCCGGAACCGGGTGTCCACTCGCCCGCGCGTGGAACTCGCACCGACCCGGACGACTGTTACCGGCCGTAACACTAGGGTGGGGACGGCCCCGGCGGGGCTCAGCCCGCCGTCACCGTCGCCCGCACCGTGCCGTCCGGACCCGCTAGCAGTACCGGGGTCCCCGCGCCGCCGAGGTCGCGCACGGCCGCGCGGTCCTCCTCGGAGACGGCCTCGGAGTCGCTCACCACGGCCGCCGCCTCCAGGGACTTCGCGCCGGAGGCCACCGCCATCGCGACCGCGGTGCGCAGCGCGCTGAGCCGCAGGGAGTCCAGTGCGACGGTTCCGGCGACGTACGTCCGGCCCGTCTCGTCGCGTACGGCCGCGCCCTCGGGCACGCCGTTGCGGGCCCGCGCGGAACGGGCCAGGGTGACGATCTTGCGGTCCTCGGGGTCGAGCGTGCTGCTGTCGGTCATGAGCCGAGCATACGTAGCCGCGCGGCCGGCACCCGCGCTCACCCCGCCACCGGGTACAGGACCCCGCGCCTGCCCTCCGGCGAGACCAGCCGCTCCAGCTTGGCCGCGGTGTCCGCCTCGTCCAGCGGGGTGTGGAGCACGATGGTCAGATCCGGGCGGGCCGGCATCTTCATCACACTGGACTCCAGGCAGAGCAGCCCGAGCACCGGATGGTCCAACTCCTTGCGGATCTGCCCGGCGTCCTCGATGTCCCGCCGCTCCCACAGATCCGTGAACTCGGGGCTCGCCGCCATGAGCCGGGCCAGCAGCTCGCGCAGCCCCTCGTCGTCGGGCGTCGCCGAGCACGCCGCCCGGAACTGGGCGACGACCGAGCAGGCGTTCGCCTCCCAACTCCGGGACCGGGAGCGGTACATCGGGTCGGTGAAGAAGTCCAGGAGGCAGTTCTGGGTGACACCGGGCCGCATCCCGAGGACGAGGGCGGCCGCGTCGTTGTGGAGGACGCTGTTGTAGTACCGGTCCATGATGTGCGCCGGGTACGGCATCCACGCGTCCAGCATGCGCCGCAGCCCGTCGCACATGTCCCTCCGCTCGAGCTCCGCCTCGGGGACGGGCGGGTTGAGCCCGGCGAGGAGGTACAGGTGCCGCCGTTCGGCGCCGCTGAGCCGCAGCACCCGGGCGACGGCGTCCAGGACCTGCGGGGAGACGGAGATGTCCCGCCCCTGCTCCAGCCATTGGTACCAGGAGGCGCCCACGCCCGCGAGGACGGCGACCTCCTCACGGCGCAGACCGGGCGTGCGGCGCCGGGCCCCGCCGTCGGGCAGCCCGGCGTCGGCCGGGGAGACCCGGGCCCGCCTGCTCATCAGGAACTCACGCAGTTCGGTGCGGCGGTGCGTCCTGCCCGCCGCGGTCCCCGCGACCACTGCCACGTCTCCTACTCCCCCGGTTCGACTCCATGCCGACACCCGCCCTGCCGCCGAGCGCCGGCTGGTGGTGCCACCACCAGGACAACTGCCCGCTCCCCACGGCTATTCCGGCCGCCGCACTGTCTTCCCATGGCAATCGACACCAAGTCCCCGCCCGCCGCCGGCGGACGCACCGCCCTGTCCCCACGCGACCGTCTCGTCCTGTTCGTGCTGTGCGCCGCCCAGTTCATGGTCGCGCTCGACTTCTCCGTCCTGAACGTGGCGCTTCCCCTCCTCGGCCCGGACCTCGGCATGAGTCCGTCGGCGCTCCAGTGGGCGGTGACGGCGTTCGCGCTGCCCTCCGGCGGTTTCCTGCTCCTCTTCGGCCGGGTCGGCGACCTGTACGGCCGCCGTCGGCTGTTCCTCGCCGGGCTGGCCGTGTTCGGCGCGGCCTCGGTGCTGGCTACGTTCGCCTGGGACCCTGCGTCGTTCCTGGCGGGCCGCGCGCTCCAGGGCCTCGGCGCGGCGGCGATCGTGCCGACGGGCATGTCGCTGCTGACGACCACGTTCCCGGAGGGGCCGGCCCGTGACCGCGCCCTCGGTGTCTCGGGCACCGTGCTGTCGCTGGGCTTCACCTTCGGGATGGTGGCCGGCGGGGTGATGACCGACGTGCTCGGCTGGCGCTCCACGATGGGTCTGCTCGCCGTCTTCGCGCTGCTGGTGCTGCCGCTGGCCCCCGGTCTGCTGCCCGAGTCCCGCACCCCGGAGCGCCCGCGGCTGGACGTGCCCGGCGCGATCACGGTCACCGGTGGTCTGCTGGCCGTCATCTACGCCCTGTCCACGGCGGCGGAGCGCGGCTTCGGCGGTGCCGACGTGATCGGCACCCTCGTCGTGGGCCTCGCCCTGCTGGTGGCCTTCGTCCGGATCGAGTCCCGTGCGGAGGAACCGCTGGTGTCCCTGCCGATGCTGCGGCGCCGGACGGTGGCGTGGGGCAACCTGGGCGGTCTCGCCACCTTCTCGATGATGTCGACGGTGGTCTTCGTCCTGACGCTCTACCTCCAGGAGACCCTGCGGCTGTCGGCGTTCGAGACGGGCCTGGTCTTCGGCACCCAGGGGGTGCTGTCGGCGGTGGCCGGCACGTACGCCCCCCGGGTCATCGGCCGCCTCGGCGCCCGCCGCACCCTGGTCGTCTCCCTCGCCGGCCAGGGCCTGCTGACCGCCGTCCTGCTGGGGGTCGGCGAGGCCGGCTGGTCGGTGTGGCTCGCGGTGACCGCGGTCTCCCTGGCGAGCATGTGCCACCTGGGCGCGATCATCTCCTACGGCCTGACCGTGACCTCCGGTGTCCCCGACCACGAACAGGGCCTCGCCACCGGCCTGGTCACCTCCACCCAGCAGGTCGGCATCACCGTCGGCATCCCGCTCCTCGGCGTCCTCGCCACCACCTCGGGCGATCTGCTCGCCGGGGTCCACCTGGTCCTCTCCCTGGACACGGCGATCGTCCTGGCGGCGGCGGTTCTGGTCGCAGTGGGCCTGCGCGCGCGGCGCGGCGCGTCAGGGACGGTCGAGGCGCAGCCGCTCGGCTCGCGGTAGCCCGGCCACGACCAGGTCGTAGGAGTCCTCGATGAGCTCCCGGACAACGGCGTCCGGGAGATCGCCGTCGACCGTCACCGTGTTCCAGTGACGCTTGTTCATGTGGTAGCCGGGGGCGATCAGGCCGGGGTGTTCACCGCGCAGCCGGACCGCGTCCTCGGGGTCGCACTTGAGGTTGACCTTCAGGGGCCGCTGCTCCGTCCAGCTCAGCGCGAACATCTTGCCGAGGACCTTGAAGACGGAGATCTCCGGCCGGAACGGGAAGTCCTCGACGGCCTCCTCGAAGGACAGGCAGAAGGCGCGCAGGTCGTCGGGGCTCACTCCGCCTTCGCCTCCTCCTCCGCCGGCCCGACCGGGCCGATCGGCTCCACCAGCACCGTGACGATCTTGTTCCGGCGGCCGGCCGCGGCCTCCGCGGTGAGCCGCAGTTCCCGCCCGTCGGGCAGTTCCACGACCGAGGAGGCACCGGCAATGGGCACCCGCCCCAGCGCCTTGGCGAGAAGACCGCCGACGGTCTCCACGTCCTCGTCGTCGTAGGCGTCGAGCCCGTACAGCTCGCCGAGGTCGGTGATGTCGAGGCGGGCGGTGACCCGGTGGCGGTCGTCGCCGAGCTCCTCCACCGGGGGCAGCTCCCGGTCGTACTCGTCGGTGATCTCGCCGACGATCTCCTCCAGGATGTCCTCGATGGTGACGATGCCGGCGGTGCCGCCGTACTCGTCGATGACGACGGCGACGTGGTTGCGCTCCTGCTGCATCTCGCGGAGCAGGTCGCCGGCGTTCTTGGTGTCGGGGACGAAGACGGCGGGGCGCATGGCCGTGGAGACCAGTTCGTTCTCGGCGTCGCGGTTGATGTGCGTCCTGCGAGCCATGTCCTTGAGGTAGACCACGCCGACGATGTCGTCCTCGCTCTCCCCGGTGACGGGGATGCGGGAGAAGCCGGACCGCAGGGCGAGGGTGAGCGCCTGACGGATCGTCTTGTACCGCTCGATGACGACGAGGTCGGTGCGCGGGACCATCACCTCACGGACGAGGGTGTCGCCGAGTTCGAACACCGAGTGCACCATGCGGCGCTCCTCGGCCTCGATCAGCGACTCCTGCTCGGCGAGGTCGACCAGGGCGCGCAGCTCCGCCTCGGAGGCGAAGGGGCCGCGGCGGAAGCCCTTGCCGGGGGTGAGCGCGTTGCCGATGAGGATCAGCAGGGCCGGGACGGGGCCCATGATCCGGGCCAGCGGCAGCAGCACGTACGCCGCCGCCGTGGCCGTGTTCAGGGGGTGCTGGCGGCCGATGGTGCGCGGGGAGACGCCGACGGCGACATAGGAGACGAGGACCATGACGCCGATGGCGACGGCCAGCGCCTGCCAGGTCGCGTCGAACTCCTTCAGGCACGCATAGGTGACGAGGGCCGCGGCGGCCATCTCGCAGGCCACGCGCACCAGGAGCGCGACGTTCAGATAGCGGGTCGGGTCGGCCGTGACCTGGGCGAGCTTGGCGCTGCCGCGCCGCCCGGACCGTACGGCCTCCTCGGCCCGGAAGCTGGAGACCCGTGCGAGGCCCGCCTCCGCGCAGGCGGCGAGCCAGGCGACGACGACCAGGGCGACGGCACCGCTGACGAGGGATGCGCTCATGACACGGTCGGGGCCGGGGACGGGCCGGTGAGGCCCTTCTCCGCGCGCCAGCCGTCCACGATGGCCGCCTGGAGACCGAACATCTCGGCCTTCTCGTCGGGCTCCTCGTGGTCGTAACCGAGGAGGTGCAGCACTCCGTGGACGGTCAGGAGCTGGAGCTCCTCGTCCATGGAGTGCTGCGTGGCCGCTTCCTTGCCCTGCTTCTCGGCGACCTCGGGGCACAGCACGATGTCCCCGAGGAGGCCCTGCGGCGGCTCGTCGTCGTCCTTCGACGGCGGACGCAGCTCGTCCATGGGAAAGGACATGACATCCGTCGGGCCGGGCAGGTCCATCCACTGGATGTGCAGCTGCTCCATGGCGTCGGCGTCCACGACGATCACCGACAGTTCGGAGAGCGGGTGGATGCGCATCCGCGCGAGTGCGTAGCGGGCGATGTCGAGGATCGCCTGCTCGTCGACCTCGGTTCCGGACTCGTTGTTGACGTCGATCGACATGGCGCTGTGCTTGTCTACTTCCCCTTGTGCCCGGCCCTGCCGCGGCTCTTGTGGGAGCCGTTCTGGGTGCCGTGCTGGCTGTCGTACTGCTCGTACGCGTCGACGATACGGCCGACGAGCTTGTGCCGGACGACATCCTGCGACGACAGCCGGGAGAAGTGCACGTCGTCGACGCCGTCCAGGATGTCCTGGACCTGGCGCAGACCGGACTTCGTGCCGTCCGGCAGGTCGACCTGCGTCACGTCACCCGTGATCACGATCTTCGAGTCGAAGCCGAGGCGGGTGAGGAACATCTTCATCTGCTCGGGCGAGGTGTTCTGGGCCTCGTCGAGGATGATGAAGGCGTCGTTGAGCGTGTTGTGCGTCAGCAGGTAGTCCTGGGTGACGTACAGGGAGTCCTCGGCTGCCACCTGGATGCAGACGGTCTCCTCCCTGCCCGCAGGCTCGATGCTGTCGATGAATCGCATCGGCCGTCCGCCACCTCCGGCCGCGTGGTACTTGTCGCGCTTCCGCGTGAGACGGAAGGGCTCGATACCCTCGGGGAGGCGGATGTCGATGACGTGCGCGTCGTGTCGATAGGCGACCTCTCGCCCCCTGGCAAGACCAGGGGCACGCCCTTCGGCCGGCCTGCGCCGGGCATACGCGACGCCGCCCAGCGACTGCACGAGCGAGATCACATCGTCGCGAAGCAGGAGGGACGTAGTCGAGAACTGGACCCGGCAGGTGCGATTCCGCTGGGCCACGGGACCGCCGTCGGAGTCGAGCAGGCCTTGCAGAATCGCCAATCGAACGTCGGCGGAGTTGTGCAGGTAGTCGTCCGGAACGAACTTGGTGTGCGAACGGGTGCGCAGCAGGTCCAGTTCGCGCAGGACCCGAGTGACCGGATTCTCCAGAGTGATGACGTCACCGGGTGACTTGGTCCTGTTGAGAACATAGTCGGGCCCGCCCCTGTGCCGCACGGTGACACCGGGCAACGCGGATCCCAGTGCTGCGGCCAGCTCCGGGTCCTCCGTCGCGAACGACGGCGTGGTGGACCCGGTGAGACATCCGTCGCCCAGCAGCAGCCCCAAGGCGTACGGATCCATCGGGACCGCACGCTCCGGGAAGCAGACCGGCGCCGTGAGCATGGGAAGCTCATACCGGCGGGCGTGGGCGGCCCGCAGATTGCCGATCATGTCCTGGGTCTCCAGAACCCGCCATGGCTTGTCACGCCGCCTGCCGGACGCCGTGCGCACCGTCCACAGGTGCTCGCCGCAGCACAGGGTCCAGGAGCCGTCCTGGGCCATGACGCGATAGACGTCCTTCTCGCCCTGGGGGTAGACACCGAGGACTGGCGTCGGTTCGCCGTTCGAGCCGATGACCAGGTCCCCTACCTGGAGATCGCCGATGGGCCGCCAACCGTCCGGCGTGAGGACGTTGGTGAAGACGGGTTGCGCTCGGCCGCGCATGTATGCCAGGGGCGCGACCTCGATGGTTCCGGCGGCCATGAGCCGCGGGATCGAGTCGGGGTCGAGCATGTCGTGCAGCGCGTCGTACAGCGGGCGCAGGTAGGGGTCGATCTTCTCGTAGAGGGTGCCCGGCAGGAAGCCGAGCCGCTCGCCGGCCTCGACGGCGGGGCGGGTCAGGATGATGCGGTTGACCTGCTTGGACTGCAGGGCCTGCACGGCCTTGGCCATGGCCAGGTAGGTCTTGCCGGTGCCGGCGGGGCCGATGCCGAAGACGATGGTGTGCTTGTCGATGGCGTCGACGTACCGCTTCTGGTTGAGCGTCTTGGGGCGGATGGTGCGCCCGCGCGAGGAGAGGATGTTCTGCGTGAGCACCTCGGCCGGGGTCTCCTGGCCGTCGCTCTTGCCGTTCTCACTCGCTCTCAGCATGGCGATCGAGCGTTCCACTGCGTCCTCCGTCATCGGCTGTCCGGTGCGGAGCACCAGCATCATCTCGTCGAACAGGCGCTGGACGAGAGCGACTTCCGGGGCGTCGCCGACCGCGCTGATCTCATTGCCCCGGACGTGGATGTCGACCGCCGGGAATGCCTTCTCGATCACGCGCAGGAGGGAGTCGCCGGAACCCAGCACGGTCACCATGGGGTGCGCCGCGGGGACGGTGAACTGCGCTCTCGCCTTGCCCTGCGCGGGGGTGTGAGCTGTGGGTGTCTGAGTCATGGGCCGGCTCTGGGGCCGCACGTCCTCCTTGTAACGGCTCGCAGGCCCTGTGCGGGGGCTGCGCTTGCGATTCAAGGGTACGCCGGGGCACCGACAACACCGTAGGAGTTTTCGATGGTGCGGATGAGCTCCGGGGGGGGCGGTGGCTCAGCGCCAGAGCGGGGCGCCCGCCGTGCTCCCCGTCGCGGCCTCGATCCTGGCCCTGGTCTCCGTCATCACCCGCACGATGCGGTCCTCGTGGGCCGGGGTCAGGCGGGTGGTCGGCACCGAGCAGCTGATGGCGTCGCGGGCCGGGGTGTCGTAGCGCAGGGCGAAGCCGAAGCCGACGATGCCGGGGACGCCCTCCTCCCGGTCGACGGAGTGGCCGCGGGCGCGGGTGGCGGCGAGGTCGGCGACGAGGGACGCGCGGGTGGTGCGGGTGCGGGGGGTGAGCGCCTCGTACGGGCCCTCGGGCAGCTCCTCGTCGGGGCGTTCGGCGAGGAGGGCCTTGCCGAGGGCGCCGGCGTGGGCGGGGAGGCGGCGCCCGACACGGCTGATCGTGCGCAGGTACTCGTGGGACTCGCGGGTGGCCAGATAGGCCACGTCCATGCCGTCGAGGCGGGCCAGGTGGATGGTCTCGCCGAGCGCCTCGGACGCCTCGTCGAGGTACGGCCGTACGGCGCGGACGCGCGGGTCGGAGTCGAGGTAGCCGGTGCCGGTGAGCAGGGCACGGATGCCGATGCCGTAGAGGGAGCCGGTGGTGTCCGTCCGGACCCAGCCCCGGCCGATCAGCGTCTGGAGCAGCGCGTACATCGAGCTGCGCGGGACCCCCAGCGCGTCCGCCAGTTCCTGGAGCCGGGCCGGCCGGTCGCCGCGCGCGGCCAGCAGCTCCAGCAGGTCGAGGGTGCGCGCGGCCGATTTCACCTCACGGACGCCCCCCGCGCCCTCTGTCTCCGCCATGCGCCGATCGTAAGCGGCCGGGCCCTGCCCATTGACGCCCGTCATTCATGTACCTAACCTCCATCCTCATACATGGAGGACGTCTACATAGGGAGATGGCTTCAGGTGGGCCTCGACTCCGACCTCTCCACGGCCACGGTCCGGCGGCTGCGCGACGGCATGGCGAGCGGCGTCCTGTCGTTCCCGCTCACCAGCTTCCGCGCCGACGGCTCCCTGGACCTCGACGGCTTCGTCGTGTACCTCGACGGGCAGGTCGCCACCGGCCCCGGCGCGGTCTTCCCCGCGTGCGGCACGGGCGAGTTCTTCTCCCTGGACGAGGACGAGTACCGGCAGGTCGTGACCACCGCCGTGGAGGTGACGGCCGGGCGGGTGCCGGTGGTGGCCGGGACGGGCTACGGGTGGGCGCAGGCCGTACGGTTCGCGCGGATCGCCGAGGAGGCCGGCGCCGACGCGCTGCTGGTGCTGCCGCACTACCAGGTCGCCGCCCCGCAGGACGGGCTGGTCGGCCAGGTGGAGGAGATAGCCGCCCGGACCCGGCTGCCGCTCATCGTCTACCAGCGCGACCAGGTCTCGTTCACCGCCGACTCGCTCCGCCGGATCGCCGACATCCCGAACGTCGTCGGCCTGAAGGACGGGCACAGTGACCTCGACCGGCTCCAGCGCCTCACCCTCTCCGCCCCCGAGGGCTTCCTCTTCTTCAACGGCGCCGCGACCGCCGAGGTCCAGGCCCGCGCGTACGCCACGGTCGGTGTCCCGGCGTACTCCTCCGCCGTCCACGCCTTCGCGCCCGAGATCGCCGGGGCGTTCTTCGGCGCGTTGCGGCGCGGCGACGACCCCGCGGTGGAGAGGCTGCTGCGTGCGTTCTACGTCCCCCTCGTCGAGCTGCGGGACCGGCGGCCCGGGTACGCGGTGTCGCTGGTGAAGGCGGCGGCCCGGCTGCGCGGCCGCCGCGTCGGCCCGGTCCGCGCCCCGCTCACCGACCCCTCGGCCGCCGACCTCGCCGACCTGGAACGGCTGCTGGCCACCGGCCTCGCCCTCGCCGCGGACCTCGCCGCCACGACACCCGCCGCCCCCACCGACGCGGTGCCCGGCGGCACCGCGTCGGTGGGGGCGGCGGG
>NZ_LIQX01000016.1 GCF_001418475.1 Streptomyces ossamyceticus
GAAGCCCCGGCCGGCACCCCCAGGTCTCCCTGGAGGCCCCGCCCGGGGCTTCCGTCGCGCTTCTACTTCGACTTCAGCGGCGCGCGCCGAACCTCACGCATACACGTGCGGCGCTCACGCCGCCACGACGTCCACCGCTTCGGTGGGCGCCTTGATCGTGACCCGCTCCGGTGGCACACCGGCCACCGACACGGAGTTGAGCATGGGTCGACGCACTGGTGCTGGCACCGGCTCGGTGGCCGCTGCGGACTGGGCCAGCTCGGCAAGGGCGAGCTCGTCACTCACTTCCCGCATGAGCTCGGACATCCGTACGTCCAGCGCGTCGCAAATGGCGGAGAGCAGCTCGGAGGAAGCCTCCTTCTGCCCCCGCTCCACCTCGGAGAGATAGCCGAGTGAGACTCGGGCGGACGAGGAGACTTCGCGCAGAGTACGGCCCTGGCGCTGGCGCTGCCGACGCAGCACGTCACCCAGCAGGCGACGGAGCAGAATCATCGGTGGCTCCCTCCTCGGACCGTGTAGCCGCATCCTTCACGCCCCACCGTACCGCCTTGCGCTGCGGCCGTGCGGGGAGCGCTGTTGTGTTCACTCAGGGCTGCAAACATCAAGTCCCCCCGTTCTGTTCCGTATCCTGTGCCCGCTCATTCCCGGTCTGTTCGCCCACGAGCTCCTGGAGGAGGAGTCCGAGCACGCTCCGTACACTCTCCATACGAATTTCCGCCCGGCCGCCGTTCAACCTCAACGACGCCACTTTCCCGCCATCGAATGCGCCGGAATCCGCGCCGAGGGGGCCGGCGACAGCGACATGGACCGTGCCGACGGGCTGTCCGTCCTGCGGGTCGGGGCCCGCGACCCCGGTGGTCGAAATTCCCCAGTCGGCGCCGAGCGCCTTGCGGACACCGTCCGCCATCTGGGCCGCGACCTGCGGATCCACCGCTCCGCGCTGATCCAGGAGGGTGGCGTCGACCCCCAGCAACTGGTGCTTCACCTCGGTCGCGTACGCGGTGACCGAGCCTCGGAAGGCCTGGGAGGCGCCGGGGACGTCCGTGATCGCGGCCGCGACCAGACCGCCGGTGAGCGACTCGGCGACGGCGAGCGTCTCGCCCCTCACCCTCAGTAGTCGCAGCACGTCAGCGGCTGTGGACGTCACCGTTCCGCTCCCTCCGCCGCGGCCTGGCGCTCGGCGATTCCGCGCCGGCGCAACACAATGGCCTGTCTCACATAGTCGAGTCCGGTGACGACGGTGAGAATGACCGCCACGGCCATCACCCAGAACCTCAGGGTGGCCAGGGGGCCCTCCAACACCAGGACGTACATCCCGACGGCGGTGCCCTGGGCGAGGGTCTTCAGCTTGCCGCCGCGGCTCGCCGGGATCACCCCGTACCGGATGACGACGAAACGCAGCAGGGTGATACCGAGTTCCCGGCCGAGGATGACCGCCGTCACCCACCAGGGGAGATCACCGAGGTACGACAGGCAGATCAGCGCCGAGCCCATGATCGCCTTGTCGGCGATAGGGTCGGCGATCTTCCCGAAGTCGGTGACGAGGTTGTAGGTGCGGGCCAGATGACCGTCGAAGATGTCTGTGATCATGGCGACGGCGAAGGCGGCCCAGGCCCAGGCACGCCACACGGGGTCGTACCCGCCGTCCATGAGCATCAGCACGACGAAGCCCGGGACGAGGACCAGGCGGACCATGGTCAGGATGTTCGCGATGTTCCAGAGGCTGGCCTGGTTGACTGCGGCAGCGCCGAGCTTCCCGCCACGCACGGGCTTGGCGTCTCCGGAAGCGCTCGGGGCGCCGGGAGCGCCAGGGGCACTCGTGGCGCTCTTGGCGCCGGGGGAGCCGCCCGCCGCGGATGCCGGGACACCCGTCATCTGGCCGCCTCCTCAGTACATGCGAGGGAGCCCGGAAGCGCCTCGGCCACCAGGTCGACGCCTTCGGTGCCGACCACCTTCGCGTCGACCATAAGGCCGACCGTCAGGTCCTCGCCGTTCGTGAACAGCACCTGGCCGTCCGTCTCGGGCGCCTGGTGGGCGGCGCGGCCGTAGGCGCCCTCGTCGCCGTCGACCGACTCGACCAGGACGCGGACCGTCTGCCCGACGCGCTCCTCGGCGCGCTGCGAGACCAGCTCCTCGGCCAGCCGGGAGACGCGCGCGAGACGCTCTGCGACCACGTCCTCGTCGAGCTTGTTGTCGTAGGTGGCCGCTTCGGTGCCCTCCTCGTCGGAGTATCCGAAGACACCGATGGCGTCCAGTCGCGCGCCGTTCAGGAAGCGCTCCAGCTCCGCGAGGTCGGCCTCGGTCTCGCCGGGGAAGCCGACGATGAAGTTGGACCGGACACCGGCCTCGGGGGCCTTGCCGCGGATGGTGTCGAGCAGCTCAAGGAAGCGGTCGGTGTCGCCGAAGCGGCGCATCGAGCGCAGCACGGCGGGCGCGGAGTGCTGGAAGGAGAGGTCGAAGTAGGGCACGACCTTGGGCGTCGAGGTGAGCACGTCGATGAGGCCGGGCCGCATCTCGGCGGGCTGGAGGTAGCTGACGCGCACCCGTTCGATGCCGTCGACCTCGGCGAGCTCGGGGAGCAGCGACTCCAGCAGCCGGATGTCGCCGAGGTCCTTGCCGTACGAGGTGTTGTTCTCGGAGACCAGCATGATCTCCTTGACGCCCTGCTCGGCGAGCCAGCGGGTCTCGTTGAGCACGTCCGAGGGGCGGCGGGAGATGAAGGAGCCGCGGAAGGACGGGATGGCGCAGAAGGAGCAGCGGCGGTCGCAGCCGGAGGCGAGCTTCACGGAGGCGACGGGCGACCCGTCGAGCCGGCGGCGCAGCGGTGCGCGCGGGCCGGAGGCGGGTGCGAGTCCGTCGGGGAGATCGGCGGGGGCGTGCCCGGGAAGCGCGACCTCGGCCGCCGAGTCCTGGCGCTCGGCCGGGCTGATCGGCAGCAGCTTGCGGCGGTCGCGCGGGGTGTGCGAGGCGTGGACGCCGCCGCTCAGGATGGTCTGGAGGCGGTCGGAGATGTCCGCGTAGTCGTCGAAGCCGAGCACGCCGTCGGCCTCGGGCAGGGCCTCGGCCAGCTCCTTGCCGTACCGCTCGGCCATGCAGCCCACGGCCACGACGGCCTGGGTTCTGCCGTGGCCCTTGAGGTCGTTGGCCTCCAGGAGGGCGTCGACGGAGTCCTTCTTGGCGGCCTCGACGAAGCCACAGGTGTTGACGACCGCGACGTCCGCGTACTCGGCGTCCTCGACGAGCTCCCAGCCGTCCGCCTCCAAACGGCCTGCGAGCTCCTCCGAGTCCACCTCGTTGCGGGCGCAGCCAAGAGTGACGAGTGCGACGGTACGGCGTTCAGGCATGGGCTCAAGACTACTTCGTCCCACTGACAGCCCACGTCGACGGGGTTGGCCGATCTTGGCCAACCCCGTGCGTACGTTTCCCTGTGCGTCTTCTGTGCGGATCGTCCGCCCCCGGTCGGGGGCCTCACGGCCCCCCGCGCGGCCGACCGTCCGGTCAGCCGACCTCCGGGTCGCCCTTCGTGTACGTCAGGCGTTCGACCTGGCCGGGACGGAACTCGTCCTTGATCTTCTTGCCGTTGACGTAGAGCTGGACGGCCCCGGCGTCGCCGAGGACCAGGTCGATCTTGGAGCTGTCCTGGAAGGTCTTGGACTGGCCCTGCTGGAGGAGGCCGTCCCACAGCAGCTGGCCGCTGTGGTCCTTGGCGGAGATCCAGCTGCGGCCGTTGGAGGCCGTGACCCGGACGGTGACCTTGTCACGGGGCGCGGCCGCGATGGCGCTGTCGGACGGCTCCGGCTTGGGATCGGCCTCGGGCTTGTCGGCCTTGGGGGTGGGCGAGGGGGACTTGCCGGCGGTCGGCGTGGAGCCCTCGACGGCCTGGCTGGAGGCGTCGTCGTCCTGTCCGCCGTCGAACGCGGTGAAGCCCACGAAGCCGATCACCGCGACGATCGCGGCGACCATGGCGGCGGTCCAGTTGGGTCCGCGGCGCTCGGGGCGGATGCGCTCCGCCTCGAACAGGGGCGCCGCCGGGGTCGGTGCGGGACGCCCGCCGTGCGCCTCGTCGTACTGGGCGAGCAGCGGGGCGGGGTCGATGCGCACCGCACGCGCGACGGAGCGGATGTGACCGCGCGCGTAGACGTCGCCGCCGCAAGGGGCGAAGTCGTCCCGCTCGATCGCGTGCACGATGGCGATGCGCACCCGGGTGGCGTTACTGACGTCGTCGACGGTCAGCCCGGCGTCGATGCGCGCCTGCCGGAGGGCATGGCCGATCGAGGGGCGTTCCGCCATACGTTCGTCTCGGTCGTCTTCGAACGGACGCTCGTCTTCGGGGAAGTTGCCGTCAGGGGAGTTGCCGATGGACACGGGGGCGCCTTTCGAGCGTGTAGCCACCTGTGCTGGAGGTTCAGTCTAGGGGGGGTACGAAAGGGTGGGGCAACCGGGCGGTGGGTCTTTGTACGCCATCAGAATGGCCGGTCATCCTGCTGGTGGTGAGGGTGAGGCACGTGGCTTCCCCTTCCCCCAACTTGACGTACACCGAAGGGAAACGGTTGCTCACCATTTCCTTACGGCTGGGTCACGTTCGAATACCCGGATGCCGCAGGTCCACCCGTGCTCCCGACGTGTTCCACCCGCTCGGAGGCCCTCCCGCGCGGCCCCCTACTCCCCAGTTTCCCCCCTGATCACCGCCAGCACTCCGTCCAGCTCGTCGGGTTTCACGAGAACGTCACGCGCCTTGGAGCCCTCGCTCGGTCCCACGACACCCCGCGACTCCATGAGGTCCATCAGCCGTCCGGCCTTGGCGAAGCCGACGCGCAGCTTGCGCTGGAGCATGGAGGTCGAGCCGAACTGCGTGGAGACGACGAGTTCGGCCGCCTGGCACAGCAGGTCGAGATCGTCGCCGATCTCCTCGTCGATCTCCTTCTTCTGCTTGGTGCCCACGGTGACGTCGTCGCGGAAGACGGGCGCCATCTGGTCCTTGCAGTGCTGGACGACCGCCGCGACCTCGTCCTCGGTCACGAACGCGCCCTGCATGCGGGTGGGTTTGTTCGCGCCCATCGGGAGGAACAGCCCATCGCCCTTGCCGATGAGTTTCTCGGCGCCCGGCTGGTCGAGGATGACGCGCGAGTCGGCGAGCGAGGAGGTGGCGAAGGCAAGCCGTGAGGGCACGTTGGCCTTGATGAGACCGGTGACGACGTCGACCGACGGCCGCTGCGTGGCGAGCACCAGATGGATGCCGGCCGCACGGGCGAGCTGCGTGATGCGGACGATCGCGTCCTCGACGTCCCTCGGCGCGACCATCATCAGGTCGGCCAGCTCGTCCACGATGACCAGCAGGTACGGGTAGGGCTGGAGCTCGCGCTCACTGCCCTCGGGCAGCTTGACCTTTCCGTTCCTGATGGCCTCGTTGAAGTCGTCGATGTGCCGGTAACCGAACGCCGCGAGGTCGTCGTAGCGCAGGTCCATCTCGCGCACGACCCACTGGAGCGCCTCGGCGGCCCGCTTGGGGTTGGTGATGATCGGCGTGATGAGGTGCGGGATGCCCTCGTACGCGGTCAGCTCGACGCGCTTGGGGTCGACGAGGACCATGCGCACGTCCTCGGGGGTCGCGCGGACCATGATCGACGTGATCAGGCAGTTGATGCACGACGACTTGCCCGACCCGGTCGCGCCCGCGACGAGCACATGGGGCATCTTCGCCAGGTTGGCCATCACATAGCCGCCCTCGACGTCCTTGCCGAGTGCCACCAGCATCGGGTGGTCGTCCTCGGCGGCGTCCGCGAGGCGCAGGACGTCGCCGAGGTTGACCATCTCGCGGTCGGTGTTGGGGATCTCGATGCCGACCGCCGACTTGCCGGGGATCGGGCTGATGATCCTGACGTCCGGGCTGGCGACGGCGTACGCGATGTTCTTGGTCAGTGCGGTGATCCGCTCGACCTTCACGGCGGGGCCCAGCTCGACCTCGTAGCGCGTGACCGTCGGCCCGCGGGTGAAGCCGGTCACGGAGGCGTCGACCTTGAACTCGGTGAAGACGTTGGTGAGCGAGGCGACGACGGCGTCGTTGGCGGCGCTGCGGGTCTTGCCGGGGCCGCCCCGTTCCAGCAGGTCGAGCGAGGGCAGCGCGTAGGTGATGTCGCCGGAGAGCTGGAGCTGCTCGGCGCGCGCCGGCAGGTCACGCGGCTCGTCGGGGGCCTTCTTGGTGAGGTCCGGCACCAGGGCTTCCTGCTGCGGGGCCTTGGCCGTCCTGCCGGCCGGGAGGTCCTGCTTGGGCGTCCTGGTGCGCGCGGCGGGTACGGGCGTGGTGTCCTCGCGGTCCCCGGCGCTCACGCCGTGGGTGAGGTCGGCGACCACCGGCGAGGGCGGCATCCCGTGGAGCACGGCCCCGTCGAGGGCGGCGGCGGCCGCGGCGGCGACGTCCACGGCGTCCATCGGCCGGTCGGGGTCGGGCTGGCGCACGGCGGAACGGCGGGGTCGGCGCCTGGTGAGGGCCTCCTGCTCGGCGCCGTCGGGGTCGTACTCCTGGGGGGCGGATCCACCGCGGCGGGGGCGCGCGGGGAGCGCTTCACGCCACTGTTCGTCGTAGCGCGCGTCGTCGTCGCCGTACGCCTCGTCCACGTCGGCCGCGACGATGCCCAGCTTCTGCCCGAGGAGCCGCAACCGCTGCGGGATCGCGTTGACCGGGGTCGCGGTGACGACGAGCAGCCCGAAGACGGTGAGCAGCACGAGCATGGCCACGGCGAGCGCCTCGCCCATGGTGTACGTCAGCGGGGTGGCCGTGCCCCAGCCGATGAGCCCGCCGGCGTCCCTTATGGGCTGCATGCCGACGCTGCGGGCGGGCGACCCGCAGGCGATGTGGACCTGTCCGAGCACACCGATGACGAGCGCGGACAGGCCGATGACGATGCGGCCGTTGGCCTCGGGCTTCTCGGGGTGCCGGATGAACCGTACGGCGATGATCGCGAGCAGTATCGGCACGAGCAGGTCGAGCCGGCCGAAGGCGCCGGTCACGAGCATCTCGACGAGGTCGCCGACGGGGCCGCGCAGATGGGACCAGGTGCCGGCGGCGACGATCAGGGCGAGGGCGAGCAGCAGCAGCGCGACGCCGTCCTTGCGGTGCGCCGGGTCGAGGTTCTTCGCACCCTGCCCTATGCCGCGGAAGACGGCTCCGACGGCGTGCGCGGCACCGAGCCAGACGGCGCGTACGAGCTTGTACACGCCCCCGGTCGGATTGGGCGCCGGCTTCGGAGGGGCCGTCTTCTTCGCCGCCGCCTTCTTGGCGGGTGCCTTCTTGGCGGCGGCTTTCTTCGCGGGGGCCTTCTTCGCCGGAGCCTTCGTCGGAGCGGCCGCCCTCTTCGCGGGCGACTTCTTCGCAGCGGACTGACGTGAGGCCATGAGTGTGAGGTTACCGGTGGAGGCCACAGCCGACACGTGTGCCTACTGCTTCACCCGTTCGTGTCGCGTGTCCGTCGCCCCGAAGCTGACGGCCTCTGACGGCCACTCAGTGCCGGTGCCGTCGGACACAACCACCGAGGCCGTCAGTGCACGGCTGCCACTGCCGTCAGAGCACGGCCCTCGCGCCGTCAGGGCACAACTGCGGCCGGGTCCCGGCCACTTCCGCGGCATGGACCCGTGCACGCCCCCGACTGGGCTCCGCTCAGTTCTGCGAGGGCAACGAGGCGGGTCCGCCCGTGCCCGGCTCCAGCGCGTCCAGCGCCCTGCGCAGCCCGGTGAGTTTGCGTTCGAGATGGGCGGCGGTGGCCACCGCCGCCGCGTCCGCCGAGTCGTCGTCGAGCTGTTTGGAGAGGGCTTCCGCCTGCTCCTCCACGGCCGCGAGGCGCGCGGACAGTTCGGCGAGGATGCCGCCGGAGGGCTCCTTCGAGCCGCCCGCCGCACCCTTGCCGCCGCCCTCCAACTGGAGCCGCAGCAGCGACGCCTGCTCCCTGAGCTGGCAGTTCTTCATGTACAGCTCGACGAAGACGGAGACCTTCGCCCGCAGTACCCACGGGTCGAACGGCTTGGAGATGTAGTCGACCGCGCCCGCCGCGTACCCCCGGAAGGTGTGATGCGGGCCGTGGTTGATGGCGGTGAGGAAGATGATCGGGATGTCCCGTGTCCGCTCACGCCGCTTGATGTGCGCGGCCGTCTCAAATCCGTCCATGCCCGGCATCTGGACGTCCAGCAGAATGACCGCGAAGTCGTCCGTCAACAGCGCCTTGAGCGCTTCCTCCCCGGACGATGCCCGCACCAGCGTCTGATCGAGCGCGGAGAGGATGGCCTCCAGCGCCAGCAGATTCTCCGGCCGGTCATCGACCAGGAGGATCTTGGCCTTCTGCACCATGGCCCGCCCTCCTCGCCCCGGCTTGGGGCCTCCCCTGTCCTCAGGATCCGAGGTGACACCGCCGGGTGTCACCTCAGGGGACGACTCCCTTGCGCCGCCCGTCCTTGTGCCGGTCATCGTAGCCGCACCCCGCCCGTCGCCACACCCTGTCACCGTGATGTCACTGTGCTCGTAGCAGAAACGCGGCGGGGGACCAGAAGGTTCCCCGAATCCCGCGTTTCTACACGGCTTCGGCCACACTCAGTCAGCAACTGGGCTCCCCGCTCACCCGGTTGTGACCGCGCGCCTCCCGCCCCGTCACTCACTCCGCATCCATTGCTCCATCACCGCGAGCAGATGATCCGGGTCGACCGGCTTGGTCACATAGTCGGATGCCCCCGAGTCGATCGCCTTCTCCCGGTCGCCCTTCATCGCCTTGGCCGTCAGCGCGATGATCGGCAGCCCGGCGAACTGGGGCATCCGACGGATCGCCGTGGTCGTCGCGTACCCGTCCATCTCGGGCATCATGATGTCCATCAGGACGACTGTCACATCGTCATGCTGCTCCAGGACCTCGATGCCCTCACGGCCGTTCTCCGCGTACAGCACCGACAGGCCGTGCTGCTCCAGGACGCTGGTGAGCGCGAAGACGTTGCGGATGTCGTCGTCGACGATCAGCACCTTCTCCCCGTCGAACCGGGCCGCACGG
Source organism: Streptomyces ossamyceticus (assembly GCF_001418475.1). Taxonomy (GTDB): domain Bacteria; phylum Actinomycetota; class Actinomycetes; order Streptomycetales; family Streptomycetaceae; genus Streptomyces; species Streptomyces ossamyceticus. Next base: position 9,027 of record NZ_LIQX01000016.1, read on the forward strand.
CGCGCCTGCGGCTCCTCCTGCGCCCAGTGCTCCGGTGCCTGCCCGTTGCTCTGCCCGGGCATCCCGGACGACGGACCGGCCGGCACGGCCCTGCGGCGGCGCCTGAACAGCGCGGCGGGCCCGTTCTGCGTCTCCTGGTACGACTTCACCTCGGCCGGTGTCTCCGCGGGCTCGCTCAGCTCGGCCTCGGAGGCCAGCAGCTCCCCGGCCTCCAGCGAGGACGGGGTGTTGCTCGCGTAGCCCTGCGGAGGCAGTTCGCTCGGGTGCAGCGGCAGGTAAAGGGTGAAGGTGGAGCCGCGTCCGGGCTCGCTCTGGGCGTGGATCTCGCCGCCCAGCAGCCGGGCGATCTCCCGCGAGATCGACAGCCCGAGACCCGTACCGCCGTACTTGCGGCTCGTGGTGCCGTCGGCCTGCTTGAACGCCTCGAAGATCACCCGCATCTTGCTGGCCGCGATACCGATCCCGGTGTCGGTCACCGAGAACGCGATCATGTCGGCGTCCGGGTCGCTCAGCGAGCCGGCCTCCAGCAGCTGCTCCTTGATGGCCACGGGCACATCCGCGCCGGCCGGCCGGATGACCAGCTCCACGGCCCCGGAGTCGGTGAACTTCACCGCGTTCGACAACAGGTTCCGCAACACCTGCAGCAGCCGCTGTTCGTCCGTGTGCAGCGTGGCCGGCAGCTCCGGAGAGACGCGTACGGAGAAGTCCAGGCCCTTCTCGGCGGTCAGCGGCCGGAAGGTGGCCTCCACGTAGTCGACGAGCTGGACGAGCGCGATCCGGGTCGGCGAGACGTCCATCTTGCCCGCCTCGACCTTCGACAGGTCCAGGATGTCGTTGATCAGCTGGAGCAGGTCGGAGCCCGCCCCGTGGATCGTCTCGGCGAACTCGACCTGCTTGGGTGTCAGGTTCGACTCGGCGTTGTCGGCGAGCAGCTTGGCGAGGATCAGCAGCGAGTTGAGCGGCGTACGCAGCTCGTGCGACATGTTCGCCAGGAACTCGCTCTTGTAGCGCATCGAGACGGCGAGCTGCTCGGCACGCTCCTCCAGGACCTGTCGCGCCTCCTCGATCTCGGTGTTCTTGACCTCGATGTCGCGGTTCTGCCGGGCCAGCAGCTCGGCCTTCTCCTCCAGTTCGGCATTGGACGCCTGGAGGGCCTTCTGCCGGTTCTCCAACTCGTCCGACCGCTCCCGCAGTTGCTCGGTCAGCTCCTGCGACTGCTTCAGCAGCACCTCCGTCTTGGTGTTGACGGAGATGGTGTTGACGCTCGTCGCGATCATCTCGGCGATCTGGTTGAGGAAGTCCTTCTGGATCTGCGTGAACGGTGTGAACGACGCCAGCTCGATCACGCCGAGCACTGTTCCCTCGAAGAGCACCGGCAGCACGATGACCTGCGCCGGGGGCGCCTCACCGAGCCCGGAGGAGATCTTCAGGTAACCGCTCGGCGCGTTCTCCACCAGGATGGTGCGCTTCTCCTGCGCGGCCGTCCCGACCAGTGCCTCCCCCGGCCCGAACGACGTCGGCATGGAGCCCATCGAGTAGCCGTACGAGCCGAGCATCCGCAGCTCGTACTGGTCCTCGTTGTCCGGGCCCAGGTCCTTGCCGTCGACCAACGGCATCGCCAGGAAGAACGCCCCGTGCTGCGCGGAGACCACCGGGGTCAGCTCGCTCATGATCAGCGACGCCACGTCGTCCAGGTCCCGGCGGCCCTGCATCAGGGCGGAGATGCGGGCCAGGTTGCCCTTGAGCCAGTCCTGCTCCTGGTTGGCGATCGTGGTGTCGCGCAGGTTGGCGATCATCTTGTTGATGTAGTCCTGAAGCTCCTTGATCTCGCCCGACGCGTCCACGTCGATCTTGAGATTCAGGTCACCTCGGGTCACCGCGGTGGCCACGCGCGCGATGGCACGCACCTGCCGGGTGAGGTTCCCGGCCATCTCGTTCACCGACTCGGTGAGGTCCCGCCAGGTGCCGTCGACGTCCCGCACCCGCGCCAGACCGCCCAGCTGCCCCTCGGTGCCCACCTCGCGGGCCACCCTGGTGACCTCCTCGGCGAAGGACGACAGCTGGTCGACCATCGTGTTGATGGTGGTCTTCAGCTCCAGGATCTCGCCCCGCGCGTCGATGTCGATCTTCTTGGTGAGATCGCCCTTGGCGATGGCGGTCGTGACCATCGCGATGTTGCGGACCTGCCCGGTCAGGTTGGACGCCATCGAGTTCACGGACTCGGTGAGGTCCTTCCACGTACCCGCCACCCCCGGTACGTGCGCCTGGCCGCCGAGGATGCCGTCCGTGCCCACCTCGCGGGCCACCTTGGTGACCTGGTCCGCGAAGGAGCTCAGCGTCTTGACCATGCTGTTGAAGGTGTCGGCGAGCTGCGCGACCTCGCCGCGCGCCTCGATCGTCACCGTACGGGTGAGGTCGCCGTTGGCGACGGCCGCGGCCACCTGGGAGATGTTCCGCACCTGCATGGTCAGGTTCTTGGCCATCAGGTTCACATTGCCGCTGAGGTCCTTCCAGATGCCGGTGACGCCCGGCACGTGCGCCTGACCGCCGAGGATGCCCTCGGTGCCCACCTCGCGGGCCACCCGGGTCACCTGCTCGGCGAAGGACGACAGCTGGTCGACCATTGTGTTCACCGTGGTGACGAGTTCGAGGATCTCGCCCTTGGCGTCCACGGTGATCTTCTTCGACAGGTCGCCCTTCGCGACCGCGGTGGTGACCTCGGCGATCTGGCGCACCTGGATGGTCAGGTTGTTCGCCATGAAGTTCACCGACTGGGTGAGGTCCTTCCAGGTGCCGGAGACGCCCTGCACCTCGGCCTGACCGCCGAGCTGGCCCTCCGTGCCCACCTCACGGGCGACCCTCGTGACCTCCTCCGCGAACGACGACAGCTGGTCCACCATCGTGTTCAGCGTGTTCTTCAGCTCCAGGATCTCGCCGCGCGCGTCCACGGTGATCTTCTGGGAGAGGTCACCGCGGGCGACCGCAGTGGCGACCTGCGCGATGTTGCGGACCTGTCCGGTCAGGTTGCCGGCCATGCCGTTCACGGACTCGGTGAGGTCGCGCCACACACCGGCGACGCCCGGCACGTGCGCCTGACCGCCGAGGCGGCCCTCGGTGCCCACGTCACGGGCGACCCGGGTGACCTGGTCGGCGAAGGACGACAGCTGGTCGACCATCGTGTTGATGGTGTTCTTCAGCTCCAGGATCTCGCCGCGCGCGTCGACGTCGATCTTCTGCGAGAGGTCACCGCGGGCCACCGCCGTCGTCACCTGTGCGATGTTGCGCACCTGCGAGGTGAGGTTGCCGGCCATCGAGTTGACGGAGTCGGTGAGCTCCTTCCAGGTGCCCGACACACCGTCCACGCGGGCCTGACCGCCGAGGCGGCCCTCCGTGCCCACGTCCCGGGCCATGCGGGTCACCTGGTCGGCGAACGACGACAGCTGGTCGACCATCGTGTTCACGGTGTTCTTCAGTTCGAGCATCTCGCCCGCGACATCGACGGTGACCTTCTGCGAGAGGTCGCCGTTGGCCACGGCCGTGGTGACCGCCGCGATGTTCCTCACCTGTCCGGTGAGATTCCGGAACGCCGTGTTGACGGAGTCCGTGAGGTCCTTCCACGTCCCGGCCGCGCCCGGCACCTTCGCCTGACCGCCGAGACGCCCCTCGGCCCCCACCTCGTTGGCCACACGGGTGACCTCGGCACCGAAGTAGGACAGCTGGTCGACCATCCCGTTGACGGTGTTCTTCAGCTCCAGCATCTCGCCGGCCACGTCGACGGTGACCTTCTGCGAGAGGTCGCCGTTGGCCACGGCCGTGGTGACCGCCGCGATGTCCCGCACCTGGATCGTCAGGTTCCGGAAGACCGTGTTCACCGAATCGGTGAGGTCCTTCCACGTACCCGCCGCACCCGGCACCTGCGCCTGCCCGCCGAGACGCCCCTCGGCCCCCACCTCGTTCGCCACACGGGTGACCTCGTCGGCGAAGATCCGCAGCGTCTCGGTCATCTGGTTGATCGTCTCGGCGAGCTTGGCGACCTCACCGCGTGCCGGGACGGTCACCTTCTGCGACAGATCACCATTGGCGACGGCGGTGGTGACCTGGGCGATCCCCCGCACCTGCGCCGTCAGATTGCCGGCCATGGTGTTCACCGAATCGGTGAGCTCTTTCCACACTCCGGCCACACCCGGCACCTCGGCCTGACCGCCGAGCTGGCCCTCCGTGCCCACCTCACGGGCGACTCGCGTCACCTCGGAGGAGAACGCGGAGAGCTGGTCGACCATCGTGTTGACGGTCTCCTTCAGCTCCAGCATCTCGCCGGCGACGTGAACCGTGACCTTCCGGGACAGATCACCCTTGGCCACCGCGGTCGTCACCAGCGCGATGTCCCTCACCTGCGCGGTGAGCCGGTACGCCATGGTGTTGACGGACTCGGTCAGGTCCTTCCACGAACCGGACATCCCGCGCACCCGGGCCTGCCCTCCCAGCTTGCCCTCGGTGCCCACCTCGCTGGCCACACGCGTGACCTCGTCGGTGAACGTCGACAGCTGGTCGACCAGGTTGTTGACGGTCCGCCCGACCTTCAGGAACTCCCCGCGCAGCGGATGCCCGCTCCCGTCCGGGGCGTGCGTCCGCAACTCCATCCGCGGCGACAGATCACCCTCGGCGACGGCCGACAACACCCGGCTGACCTCGGAGACCGGCCGGACGAGATCGTCGACCAGGGCGTTCGACGCGTCGATCGCGGCCGCCCAGGACCCCTCGGTCGCGCCCGTCTCCAGCCGCTCGGTGAGCTTTCCCTCACGGCCGACCATCCGCCGCACCCGCGACAACTCGCCGGTCAGATGCAGATTGCGGTCCGCCACCTCGTTGAACACGGCCGAGATCTCGGCCATGACACCGTCACCCGAGACGGTGAGCCGCTTGCGGAAGTTGCCGTCCCGCATGGCCTCCAGCGCCGTCAACAGCCGATCCAGGGCAGCCGTGTCCACGGTGGTGGTCCCGCCTCGCGGTTTGCGCTGCTTGTTCAGGGACTGTCCGCCTTTCGCGCGCGCCTTAGTGCCTCGCGTCGCTGCGCCAGACTCCACTGTGTCCCTCCCGCAAGGGTCGACCGTTCCTGCTGGACGTACTGCGCCCCACTGGGCCGCATCGCACTGCTCGTACCACTCGTACTACTTCGTACATGGATACGTCTGCTCGGTGAGCCGGACACCACTCCCCGGCACCTCTGGCAGAACGCCGTCCGACCCGGCCTTCTCCTGGAATCCTGCCCAGTGTTTCACCATGGCTGAACCAGGCCATAACAGTTCGGCAGCTTCGCACACGGTCCGCACACCTCCGGACGGAAACACAGACGACCGGCATCCGCATGGACGGCGAAGGTAAGTAACCTTGCATGCGGCTGTCCAGCCATGCCGGTCCCGTCCGGCCTGGGCGGTGGCGCACGAGCACGAGCGGGCAGGCATCGGAGGGGCGGCCGCACCATGACCACCGGACTGCATCCTGGGGCAGCCCCCCAGGAACCCAGGCCGACGGATGATCAGCCTCTGCCTCGGCAGGAGGTCGGTCGTGGGTCCTCGCACGACGAGAACCGGACAAGGAGTTCTGTGATCACCGCGCGCGCGGCCGCCAGTTTCGACCCCGTCTCGCGATCCGTCGCGACGGCCCGCTCGTTCGTTCGCGACACCCTCCACGGCTGGGGTTTCGCCGAGATCGTCGACGACGCCGTGGTCCTCACCAGCGAACTGGTCACCAACGCGGTCGTCCACGCGGGCACCTCCGCCGACGTGTTGTGCCTGCGCTCGGAGGACGGGGTGCGCATCGAGGTCGCCGACAGATACCCCGAGCGTGAGATCCCCCTCCAGGCCAGCCCCGTCAACATGGGCAGCCCCGACCGCGAGGGAGGCCGCGGCCTCCAGCTGTGCGCGGCGATGGCCGGCCGCTGGGGCGTGGAGTACACCCCCACCCACAAGCAGGTCTGGTTCCAACTCGACCTCCCCGACCGCCCCGTGGGCACCCGCACCGCAGGCCCTTCGCTCCCCGCCGACCTGCTTCCCCTGGCCGACGGCCGGGTCCGCGTCGCCGTCGTCCAGATCGACCGCACAGGCGCGATCAACGCGTGGAACGAGGACGCGGAGGAACTGTTCGGCTACGCCCCGGACCAGGTCATCGGCAAGCCGCTCACCGACCTGGCCGCCTGGCCGCACACCCCCGGCACCAGCACCGGGGTGGCGGAGGCCCTGCAACTCTCCCGCTGGGAGGGCAGTTACGGCATCCGCGACGCGGGCGGCCGGGTGACCCCGGTGTACGCCTCCCACCTCCGGGTGCGCGACACGGCCGGCGAACCGTCCACGGTCTGCCTTCTCGTACGGGACCACGAGCGCGCCGTCCTGCAGACCCCGATCCGCGTCCCCACCGGCGATTCGAGCGGCTCCGGCGAGGGCGGCCAGGCCACGGACCCCTTCGAGGTCTTCATCGGCTCCCCCGCCCCGGACGACCTCGACGGCCTCCTCCAGCGCACGGTGGAGCGCGCCCGCGACATGCTCGACGGGGACTCCGCGTTCCTGCTCCTCGCCACAGACGACGAGACCGAGCTGGAGGTACGGGCCTCCACCGGCCTTCCCTCGGCCCGCCAGCGCTTCGCACGCGTCCCCGTGGAGGCCGGCCCCGGCCGCTACGGCTCGGCCCGCATGCCGGCCGTCCACGACGACCTCGCGGCCGTCCCCGGCGCGGTCCCCCTCCTCAGCGGCACGGGCATGCGCTCGGTCGTCACGGTCCCGCTGAAGGTCGAGGGCCGCCTCACGGGTTCGCTCGGCGTCGCCGCGGAGGCCGCGAGCCGCTACTCCAACGAGGAGGCCCTGCGCCTCCAGTTCGCCGCCGACCGCATCGCCCTCGCCGTCGAGTCGGCCCGCCTGGGTGAGCTGGAGCGGCTGCGCCGCGGTTCCCTGTCGTTCCTGGTCGAGGCCTCCGACCTCCTCGCGGGCACCTTGGACCGCGATCAGACGCTGGCCCTGATGGCCCAGATGACGATCCCGACCCTCGCCACCTGGTGCGCGGTGTACACGATCGCCGACCAGGCCTCCGACCCGTACCTCTCGTACGTGCTCCACGAGGACGAGGACCTCATCGACGGACTGAAGGCCCTCCTGTCCAAGATCGCTCCGCCCGAGCCGATCCCGACTCCGGGCGCCCGTGTCTGGACGGCCCCCGCGGAGGCGGCCCACCGTGCGGCTCTGCGCACCTCGATGCGCAGCCTGGGCCTCGGCGAACCGGCCACGGTCAGCTCGGGCATCGGCACGACCCTGGCGACGGCCTCGGCCGTGGGCGGGGAGACGGTCGTCCTGCCCCTGGTGGCCCGCAACCGCGTCATCGGCATGCTCACGCTCGGCAAGCCGACGGACGAGCACTTCCGCCAGGAGATCCTTGAGCTCGCGGAGGACCTGTCCCGCAGGGCCGCCCTGGCCCTGGACAACGCCCGCCTGTACTCGGAGCGCGTGGCCATCAGTCAGTCCCTCCAGCGCAGCCTCCTCCCGCCGGAGCTGCCGGACATCGAGGGCGTCGAGGTCGAGGTCATCTACCGCGCGGCCGGCGAGGGCAACGAGGTGGGCGGCGACTTCTACGACCTCTTCCCGATCCGCGACGGCGCGTACGGCTTCGCCATCGGCGACGTCTGCGGTACGGGTCCGGAGGCCGCCGCGGTCACCGGTCTCGCCCGTCACGCCCTGCGTCTGCTGGCCCGCGAGGGCTACGGCGGCCCGGCCGTCCTGGAGCGCTTGAACTCCGCCATCATCGACGAGGGCGCCCGTAGCCGCTTCCTGACCCTCCTGTACGGCGAGTTGTGGCCTCAGGAGGACGGCAGCGCCGTCCTGAAGGTCGTCTGCGCCGGGCACCCGCTCCCGCTCCGCCTGCGCCAGGACGGCACGGTGGAGCCGGCCGCCGAACCCCAGCCCCTCCTCGGTGTCATGGAGGACCTGGAACTGTACGAGCAGACGGTCACCCTCGATCCCGGTGACGTGCTCCTCTGTGTCACGGACGGCGTCACCGAACGCCGCGAGGGCACCCGCATGTTGGGCGACGACGGCCTGACGGAGGTCCTCACCACCTGTACGGGTCTCACGGCCGGCGCTGTCGCGGCCCGCGTGATGCGCGCGGTCGAGCGCTTCGCTTCGGACGCCCCGTCGGACGACATGGCCATCCTGGCGATGCGTGTTCCGGGCCTGCACAAGGACTGAGCGGGCGGCGATCGGAGAAGGGCATAAGAAAGGCCCCGCCCGGATGGGCGGGGCCTTTCTGCTGAGCCCCCAAACGGAATCGAACCGTTGACCTTCTCCTTACCATGGAGACGCTCTGCCGACTGAGCTATAGGGGCTTGTCGCTTTCGAGGTTTCCCTCGCGGCAACACAATAGATCATACCCCGAACAGAGCCGTGCTCCCAAACCCAGCTCGTACGCTCGGCGACCGTTCTCAGAACGCCGGCTGCAACAGCCCGCCGAGCGCGTTGCAGGCGGACACCAGCCGGTGCAGTTCGCGCCGCGACATGTCTCCGCCGATGGGCAGCGCGAGTGTCTCGTCAGCGGCTCGTTCGGTCTCGGGGAGGCATATGTCCCGCCGGAACTCCGGCATGCGGTGCACCGGAGTCTTCACCGGCACGCTGCATTCAACTCCCTTGGCCTTGACGGCCCGTGCGAACGCGTCCCGATCGGGCCGCCCGTTGCCTGGCACCCGTACGACGTACTGCTGGAAGGTGTGCCCATCGCATCCGACCGGGGTCCCTACGCCTTTCAGCTTGGTACTGAGGTACGCGGCGCGTTCCCTGCGCACTCCGACCTCGCTGTACGGCGCTTCGGACTCGCCTTGTTCCAACACCAACAGGCCGTGCCGTTGCCCTACTTGGTGCAGTGTCGTGATGTCCGCCGACCGGCCGAAACGGTGTACGGCGACGACCGCCACGGTCCGCGTGGTCACCGCGGCCTCGACGGCCGCCGCGTCCAGGCAGTACGACAGCGGGTCTATGTCCGCGAAGACCGGCATTGCCCCTGTCAGGCTCACGGCCTGGGCGACCTCGGGGTTCCCGAACGCCGGCACGACCACCTCGTCACCGACGCCGACGCCTGCGGCCTTGAGCATTCCAACGGTACCCATAACGCGGATCCTCGTCGCGCAATGTGAACGCCAAGTGACGCACAACAAAAAAGAGCTGGTCCCCGAACCGAAATTCGGGGACCAGCTCTATCAATGATTGTTCGGCGGCGTCCTACTCTCCCACAGGGTCCCCCCTGCAGTACCATCGGCGCTGTGAGGCTTAGCTTCCGGGTTCGGAATGTAACCGGGCGTTTCCCTCACGCTATGACCACCGAAACACTATGAAACAATCAACCGCACCACACCCCCGCGTAAGGGGTGTGGGGTTGTTCGTG
>NZ_LIQX01000160.1 GCF_001418475.1 Streptomyces ossamyceticus
TCGGGGTGGAACTGGACGCCCCACAGCGGCCGTTCACGGTGACGCAGCCCCATGAGGACACCGTCCTCGGACCAGGCGGTGGCCTCCAGGCTCGGCGGCAGCGGCTCGCGCACGGACAGCGAGTGGTATCGGACGACGGTGAAGTTCTGCGGCAGCCCGCGGAACAGGTCACGTCCGTCGTGCCGGACCGTGGAGAGGTGTCCGTGGCGGGGCCACGGGGCGGGCTCGACGTCGGCCCGCTCCCCCACCGCGATGCCCTGGTGACCCAGACAGACGCCCAGCACGGGGATCGCGGCCCCGGCGATGACCTGCGCGGCGATACCGAAGTCGCGCGGTTCCGAGGGGTGGCCGGGCCCGGGCGACACCACGACGTTGTCGAATTCCCGCAGTTCCGGAATGTCGTCGGGTGAGGCGTCGTTGAGCACGACCACCGGCTCCTCGCCGTTGACCTCGGCGATCAGCTGGAACAGGTTGTACGTGTACGAGTCATAATTGTCGATGAGCAAGGTTTTCAACCTGCCCACCCCCCTCTGATCGTTCTCGGACCTAGGCGGTCCGACGTTTGTGCCGGCCGCGCAGCGCCTGCAGCGGCGGATACAGCCATTTTTTGAGGAATCTCTGGAGTCTCGGCATGAGAATCCAGGTGACGATGGCCGTCACGGACAGACACAGCAGAAGTGTTCGGAAAAGTGGATTGAGATCGGCGAGATAAGGGAGTACCAGCAGGTTGAACAGGAGCACGGGCGGGAAGACCGCGCTCATATTCACCAGCCAGAGTTTCCATTTCGGGGGCGGGCGCGGGGCGGCCGGCGTCGGTTCCCGGGTGGTCTGGGAGTCGAACCAGGCCTTGGAGCCCGTCACGCTGCGGCGGCCGGTCTCCCGTGCCAGGCCCTCGGCGCGTGCTGCCCACTCGGCCCTGACCAGGGAGTTCTCCCAGGTCCGGGCCGAATCCTCACTGTCGAAGCGGTAGACCACATGCCACTCCGCCTCTCCGTCGACCAGTACGCCGCCCCCCAGAAAGCCCGGCTGCCGCGCACTCGTACGCAGCGCGGCCCACCCCCACGAGTGGAAGTCGGCCTCGCGCCCCGGCACCACGTGATACGCGATGGTGACGGTAACGGGATTCCTGCTCACGCCGTCGAGTACGGGAAGAACTGACACCCCGTTCAAATCTTCAACGAACTTTTTCAAGCTGTCCGGATCGTTCGCGTATGACGCTCTTTCAGCCGCCTTGGAGCCGTCTGTCGGGGAGTACGACGGGGTAACTTCCGGTAATTTCGGGAAGCGCTTGCCCGGCAAACCGAAAAGGGCGCACCATCAGCCTCGGGCTCTGTGAAGAAGCAGTGCGGAAGAAAAGGAGAGCCATGTCCAGGTACGACTGGGACCTCCAGCACGAGGGAATCGACAGGGCGCGTGCCGCGATCGAACCCGTACGGAAAGAGATAACGGCGCACCCGATCTATCGACGGGTGGAAAGCCGTGCCGACCTTGCCGTTTTCATGGAGCACCATGTGTACGCCGTGTGGGACTTCATGTCGCTGCTGAAGTCCCTCCAGCGGGACCTCACATGCGTCGACGTCCCGTGGGTGCCGCGGGGCTCGGGGGTGAGCCGGCGGCTCATCAACGACATCGTCCTGGTCGAGGAGAGCGACGAGCTGAACGGCGGGTTCACCAGTCACTTCGAGCTGTACCGGGCGGGCATGGCCGAGGCCGGCGCGGACACCGCCCGGCTCGACACGTTCCTGGGGCTCGTCGGGGAGGGCCACGACGTGTCGGCCGCCCTGCGCGTGGCCCAAGTACCGGACCCTGCCGCGCAGTTCGTCCGGACCACGTTCGAGCTCATCGCGGAGCGGCCGCTGCACTGCCGGGCCGCGGCGTTCGCGTTCTCACGGGAGGACCTGATCCCCGACATGTTCGACCAGGTGATCGGCGCGGAGGGCACCGACCGGTTCCCCCTGTTCCGGGACTATCTGGCACGGCACATCGAGGTCGACGGCGAGGAGCACACCCCGATGGCGATGGCCATGGTGGCCGACCTGTGCGGGGCCGAGGAGGGGCGGTGGGAGGAGGCGGTGGAGACGGCGACCCTCGCGCTCGAAGCGAGGGCCCGCTTGTGGGACGGGGTCGTGGAGGCGATGGGGTAGAGGTGGGGGCGCAGGGGGCGTGACTCGAAGCGGTGAACGGAGCCGTGGTGACACCACCGCCGGAAGCACGGTGGGGCGCCGATGACGCGCCGCCCGGTCGATGCACGGTGGCGGCCGTCGTTTGCGTCACCGGTGGAAGCACCGTAGGGCGCCGTCGTCGACCAGTCCAGTTTCCTCGAAGTGGCCCACGACCGGGCCTCCGTCCCGCCCTACGCTGCGGGTCCTGGACCCCGTGCTCGCCGACGATCTCTCCCGGCTCCCCGACCTCCTGCAGTCCGCCCGTGACTTCGCCGCCGGGGAGGTGGCGGGCATCGCGGAGCGCCCCGTCGCCCGACCCGGCGGTCGGCCGGGTCCCGTACCGCTTCCGTCGGCGGGCATCGGGGCGGGGGCGCCCTCGCCCGCTTCGCGGAGCGCTGGGCGCCGGGATTCTCCGGCTCCGCCGGACCCCGCTACCTCGGTTTCGTCACCGAGGGCGCCACCCCGGCCGCCGTCACCGGGGACTGGCTGACCAGCGTCTACGACCTGGGCTGGCTGCGGGAGTTGTTCGGGCTGGGCGGGGAGTACGGGGGCGCGTTCATGACTGGCGCGACCGTCTCCAACACGGTGGGGCTGGCCGTGGCCCGTGAGTGGATCGGCGAGCGGCTGGGCGTGGACGTGTCCCGCGAGGGCGCGGCGGCCCTCGGCCCCGTCGACGTCCTGTACGGCAGCCCGCACTCCAGCGTCACCAAGGCGCTCTCGGTCCTCGGCATGGGCCGGGACCGCCTGCGCACGGTCCCGCTCCTGTCCGGCGGCCGGGAGGCGATGGACGTGGACGCGCTCGCCGCCGCCCTGGAATCGCTCGGCGGGCGACCGGCGATCGTCGTGGCCAACCCCGGGACGGTGAACACGGTCGACTTCGACGATCTGCGTGCCGTCGCCGCGCTGAAGGATCGGCGGAGGCGACCGTCGCACGAGACCCCTCGGGGGAGGCGCTCCTGCTCCTCGGCAGCCCGGAGGTCGTGGAGATGGCGCGAGCCTGGGTCGTCGTGGTGCTGGAGATGGAGGAGTTCCTCCGCGCCGCGAGGCGTGATCCCGGCGCCTGGCAGGTCTTGTTGGACCGTCAGCGCGCCGGGCGTGAGGGCTACTACTCCGCCGTGCGGGAGGATCTCGCGCTCCCGCCGGGGCATTCGGCGCGCTGGCAGATGCCTGCGGCTCCCGGGGGTCAGCGGTAGCCGGTGGTGTCGGCCGGCTTGTCTGCGTCCTGGACCTCCACGAGGTAGCGCCAGGCGTCCGGGCGGCTGCCGTCCAGGTCGGTGAAGCCGTACACCTGGGCGAGGCCGCCGCTGGAGAGGGAGGTGCCGTTGTGGCGGGCTACGTCGGGGTCGGCGGCGAGGGCGGCGACGGCCCGGCCGACGTAGCGCGGGGTCTCGGAGATGGCGAAGTGGGGGACGCTGTCCAGGGCGTCGCGCCAGTTGTCCTCGGTCACGCCGAAGCCGTCGAGCATCATCTCCGAGCGGAGCCAGCCCGGAGTGAGGGCCACGGCCGTGGCACCGCGCGGGCCCAGTTCATGCCCCAGGGCGAACGCCATGCGCAGCACCGCGGCCTTGGCGAGGTCGTAGAAGAAGGAGACGCGGTAGTTGGCGCTGTTGTACTCGGCGGTGCCGTCGGTCATCTCGACGACCAGACCACCCGGGTGGCGCAGCAACAGGGGCAGCGCGTGGTGGCTGGTGATCGCGTGGGTGTCCACGGCGAGCCGCAGCAGCCGCAGCCCGTCGTCGAGGTCGTGCTCCCAGACCGGGGCCTCCCAGTCGAACAGTTTCTCGCCGCCCCAGATGTCGTTGACCAGGACGTCGAGCCTGCCCTGCTCCTTGTCGATCCGCTCCACCAGGGCCTTCACCTGAGCCGGTTCGAGGTGGTCCGTGGGCACGGCGATACCGTGCCCGCCCGCCTCGGTGACCAGATCGGCCGTGTCCTCCAGCGTCTCCGGACGGTCGTACTCCGACCGCCGCTGCCGTGTACTGCGTCCCGTCACGTACACCGTCGCCCCGGCCGCGCCCAGCTCGACCGCGATCCCGCGCCCCGCTCCGCGTGAGGCTCCCGCCACCAGCGCGACCTTGCCGTCCAACGGCTTCACCATGCCCGACCTCCTGTGCGTACGACTGCCACCATGACCGACGTCGGGTGTGCCCCGGCGTCCTCGACACGAGCCTTCCCGAGAAGCCGGACATCTTCTGTCGCCTTTTCTCGCTTTCCCGCGCCGGGTGCGCCTGGCAGGATGCGCGGATCATGGACGAGACGGCATCTTGCGGACGGTGTGGAGGGACGGTCGCTCCCGACGGGCACTGCTGGGACTGCGGTGCGGCCCAGGTCGCCTTCCGGGCGCGCCTGGAGATCGAGACGGACAGCGGCGCGGCCGGGGTGAGCGACCGTGGACTACGGCGCGAGATCAACGCGGACGCGATGGGGTTGGTGACGCGCGGGGCGTGGACGATCGGTGTCATCTGCGACGGCGTGTCGATGGCGCCGCGAGCCGAACGGGCCGCGCGGGTCGCGGCCGAGGTGGGTGTCACCGCGCTGGCGGGGCTGCTGGAGTCCGGTGTCCTGCCGGAGGTCGCGCTCGCCGAGGCCGCCGGTCGCGCGGGGCGGGCGGTCGCCGGGCTGGCGGACACGGGGTCGGCGAACACCGGGGAGCGCGACGGGGTCGCCCCTGCGTGCACCTGGGTGGCGGGCGTCGTGGGACCGGAGGGCCTGTGGAGCGGCTCGGTGGGTGACAGCCGTGCCTACTGGCTGCCGGACGAGGGGCCCGGCATGGCACTCACCGAGGACGACACGGGCGACCTGGAGGCCCTCACCGCGTGGCTGGGCGCCGACTCGGACCAGCCCGTACCGCACGTACGGAGCTACCGGCCGGGGTGCGCGGGCCGGTTGCTGCTGTGCACCGACGGACTGTGGCGCCACCTGCCGGACGCGGCCGGACTCAGGACGGTGCTGGGGGAAGCCGACCCACTCGACGGCGCACGGGCCCTGGTGTCGTACGCCCTGGAGGCCGGCGGCCAGGACAACATCACCGCGCTCGTCGTCCCGGTGCCGGCGGCGACGGGCTGAGGGGGATCGGCGAGGAGCTGAGGGACGGCGACGACGAGCCCGATGGACGGCGGCGAGGAGCGGAGAGAAACGGCGGCGACGGGCTGAGACGGCACGGCCGCAGGAGCCCGGCCGCCGCCCGCGCGGAGCCGAGCTGAGGTGCCACCGGGCCGCTGTTGATGCGCGGCGAGCAAGGCCGGCACCATGCCGGGCCGACGACGCCGAGCCGGGCCGACCGTCGACGCGCCTCGAACGCGACGGCCGTCTACGCGCCGCGAACCGGGCGGGCCGACGCCGGGCGGGCAGG
>NZ_LIQX01000161.1 GCF_001418475.1 Streptomyces ossamyceticus
GCGGATGTTCAAGGCCCTCGGTGATCCCGTGCGTCTGCGGCTGTTCTCCGCGGTGGCCTGGGCCTCCTGCTGACCGGGGCCGCGACGACGGTCTGAGACCGCGTCCCCTCACCCTTGCCCGGCGGGCGCGGACCCCGCCGACCGGCGGGGTGGCCGGGGCCGGTCGGCGGGGCAACTCCCGTGAGGCATCGGATGGTTGGCTGCTCCCGCGCCTCGGCAACGTTGTCCCGGTGACCGAGATCGACAGCGCCGCGAAGGCGCCCCTTCGAGACTCACCCGAACCCGGCGACGCCGCGACGCCGGACGCCGCCGCGGCGCGGGACGCCGCCGCAAGGTCCGGGGCCGCCGCGCCGGACGCAGCCGCCCCACCCCCGGCGGGTGCCGCGCCGCTGGCGCGGCTGGTCGGGGTGGACCTCGCCCGTGCCCTCGCCGTGTTCGGCATGTTCGCCGTGCACGTCGGCCCCTTCCCCGACCCCGACGGCGGGGTCGGCGACTGGTTCCTGGGGCTGGCGAGCGGCCGGGCGTCGGCCCTGTTCGCCACCCTCGCCGGGTTCTCGCTGATGCTGATCGCCGGCCGCCTGGAGCCCAAGACCGGCCTGGCGGGCCGCCGGGCGAGGGCCCGCATCGTCATCCGGGCGGTGATCCTGCTGGTGGTGGGCACGGCGCTGGCGATGACCAACTTCGGCGGCGCCGGCATCCTCAACTTCTACGCCGTGTACTTCCTGCTGGCCCTGCCCCTGCTGCGGCTGCGGGCCAGGACGCTCGCGCTCATCGCGGTCGCCCTCGCGTTCGTCACACCGCAGCTCGCGTACGCCCTGCGCGCGCTGCTCACCGAGTCGATGGTGACCACCGTCGACGGGTACGACCCGATCGCCCGGCTCTCCGGGGTGGGCGTGCTCGACTTCTTCCTCACCGGCCTGTACCCGGCGATCACCTGGATGACGTTCGTCGTCACCGGTATGGCGCTGGGCCGGCTGGACCTGTCCTCCGGCACGGTGCGGCGGCGGCTGGCCGTGGTCGGTCCCGCGCTGATCGCGTTCGGCTACGGCGTCTCCTGGCTGCTGCTCCGGCTGACCGGCGGCGACAAGGAGATCGCGGCCACGATGCCCGACATGAAGGACTTCGAGGCCCTGAAGGACGCCGGCGCGTCGGCGGGTGCCTTCGACATGCCGGTCGGCAGTGGGCTGTGGGGCCCCGACGCCTGGGGGCTGCTGGCGGCCGAGCCGCACACCGGGTCCACGTTCGACCTCATCGGCAGCCTGGGCATCGCGATCACGGTGCTGCTGTCCCTGACGGTGGCTCTGGACCGGCTGCCGGTGCTGCGCAGGCTGGCGGCGCCGGTCATCGCCGTCGGCACCATGTCCCTGACCCTCTACGTGGGCCACATCCTGGTGATCCTCGCCCTGCCCGGGGAATCGGCCACTCCGCCGCAGTCCGCCTCCGCCACGCTGCTGCTCTGCTTCGTCCTCGGCGCCACCCTGTTCGCGGCGACCTGGTCCCGCTTCTTCCGCCGCGGTCCGCTGGAGCACCTGCTCAACAACGCCACCCGACTGGCGAACCGGGTCCGTTGACCCGCGGGCGCGTCCCCGGGCCCGGGGCGGGGCCGCGGACCGTGGTGGCCGCGGCCCCGCTCGGGCGTCGGGGACGGGGTGGGATCAGGACGGGTCGCCGTACTGCAGACCGCGTCCGTTGGTGCCGATGTAGACCCGGCCGAAGGTGTCCGGGTCGCCGGTGACGACACCGACGCCGGCGATCGCGCCCCACTGGTGGGCGTCGTCGTTGACGCGGAGCCACGTGGTGCCCTTGTCGGTGGAGCGGAAGACTCCGGCGACGTCCTTGACCGTGCCGATCAGGTACAGCGCCTGGTAGTCGGTGCCCGACTTGGCCTTGCCGAAGCCGAGGGCGGACGCGGACTGCACCGACGTGAGCGTGGTGAAGGTGCGGCCGCCGTCGGTGGAGTGCAGCAGCCCCTTGCCGCCGCCGGCGATCCAGAGGTCCCCCGCGACACCGGGAACGGCCAGGAGCCGGCCGGAGGGCAGGCCGCCCGCGCGAGCGGTGAAGGTGGCGCCGCCGTCGGTGCTGGCGTGGAGCGTGCCGCCGGACAGCGAGTAGAACGTCCTGGCCGAGGAGCGGTCGGCGACGACCACGGCGCCGTTGCCCAGGCCGCCGACCCTCGACCAGCTCGCCCCGTTGTCGGTCGAGCGGTACGGGGCCTCACCGGCCTCGGTCCAGACGATGGTGGAGCCGTCCGCCGAGAGCGCGATGTGACCGTCCTGGGCGGAGGCCACCGGCTCCGCCTTGAAGCCGTTCCAGCTGACGCCGCCGTCGGTGGAGTACGCGCCGTCCTGGTCGCCGCCCCGGCCGACGCGGACCATCATCGAGGGCTTCGACTGGGCGAAGTCGATGTCGGTGCTGTTGGACATCATCGGGTTGGCCAGCCGCCCGGAGGGCACCTGGGTCAGGGACTCGTGCCGGAAGCCGCCCTGGTCGCCCATGGCGGTGATGACGGCGGCGCCGCCCGGAGGGGCGATCGCGTCCATCAGCGCGGTCTCCTCCAGCCCTCGGGCGCCCATGCCCCAGTGGCTGGTGCCGCCGCTGTCGGAGGCGTCGGCGTCCTTGCTGCGCAGGATGCCGTTGCCGGTGCCGTACAGCGCGTGCCCGGAGTCGAAGGGGTCGATGGCCAGGGCGGTCATCCAGTGTCCGGTGTGGGTGCCGATGTAGGGAGCGGCGGCGGCGCTGCGCACCGACTTCTCGGCCAGTGCCTTCCAGTTCGCGCCGCCGTCGGTGCTCCGGTAGATCTCGTCCTCGGGCCACCAGCGGCCGAGGGTGGTGACCATCACCGTGTTCGGCTTGCGCGGGTCGACGGCCAGACCGGAGAACCCGTAGCTGCCCTGCGAGGGGGAGATGTTCTTCCACGCCCCGGTGCCCGGCGTGTACTTCCACACCGAGCCGCCGGTGACGCCGTTGGGGCCGAGGGCGTTGGTGTACGTCAGGTACAGCGAGCCGTCACCGGAGAGCACGCCGTGCTGCGGCAGCTGGCCGGTGGGCTGCCCGGACACGGCCTGCCAGGTGGCGCCGCCGTCGGTGGAGCGGTAGAGGGAGGTGGACTTGTCGTGGACGCCGACGTAGATCGTCCCGCTGCCGGCCTTGCCGTACGTCACGAAGGAGATGCCGGCGCCGCTGCCCGCCCCGTCCTTGACGGGGAACGAGGAGACCTGCTTCCAGGTCGCGCCGTGGTCGGTGCTGCGCCACAGGCCGTTCTTGCGGGTGCCCAGCAGCAGGTTGCCGTTGTCGGCGGGGTCGACCACCAGCCGTTCGCCCGCGCCGCGGCCGTCCTCGTTGCCGCCCAGCTTGAAGGGCAGTTCGGTGCGCTTGAAGGTGCGGCCCCGGTCGGTGGAGCGCAGGATCGCGCCGTTGCCCGCCCAGTCGTTGGTGTAGGTGCCCGCCCCGAGGTAGAGCCGGTCGGGATCGACGGGGTCGGTGGCCAGCGAGTCGATGCCCAGCAGGTTC
Source organism: Streptomyces ossamyceticus (assembly GCF_001418475.1). GTDB lineage: Bacteria > Actinomycetota > Actinomycetes > Streptomycetales > Streptomycetaceae > Streptomyces > Streptomyces ossamyceticus. The sequence goes on from NZ_LIQX01000161.1 coordinate 3,511, forward strand.
CAGTCCTTCTCGCCGACCCAGTCGGTCAGCGGGATCCACTGCTCGGCCCCGGTGTCCCAGCGGTAGGCGCCACCCATGTCGGTGCGCGCGTACAGCAGGCCCTTCTCCTTCTGGTTGAACACCAGACCGGTGACGTAACCGCCGCCCACCACCTGGGCGTTCTTCCACACGTACGGTCCGGTCTTCGCCGTGGTCTGCGTGCCGTCGGTCCCAGAGGTCCCAGAGGTCCCAGAGGTCCCAGAGGTCCCGGTGCCGCCCACCTTCACCAGCTTCCACTGCTGGTTGGTGCTGCCCTTGCCGGGATACTGGATGACCGCCGCGCCCTGGGCCGTGGAGCCCCCGGAGACGTCGAGGACGTGGCCGCTCCTGCGGGAGGTGAGGGTGACGGCGCCGGACGACCCGCTCACGTCGTCGATCCGCCACTCCTGGGATGTCGCGGAGCTGTCGGTCTGCTGCTCGGTGGCGGCGGACTTCGCGGTCGAGTTGCCGGTGACACCCAGCACCTTGCCGCTGTTGCGGTTCACCAGCTCGTAGTAGCCGCCCCCGGCGGGCTTCAGCCGCCACTGCTGGTTGGCGGTGTTCTGGTCGGTCCACTGCTGGACGCGGGTGCCGTCGGCGGTGGAGAAGCCGTTGACGTCGAGCACCTTGCCGCTGCGCACGGACACGAACTTGTAGAAGGCGTCGCCGTCGATCGTCGCGGCCTGCGAGTCCTCCTGGGTGAACAGGAGGTACGGCACGACGGCGAGGGGCGCGCCGAGCAGTACGGCGGTGGCGGTCCAGCGACGGCGGTGGCGCCCGCGGCGCCCGCCGTGCGTGGGGTTCTTCATGGGGAGGCGTTCTCCTTGCGAGCCGTTCACGAGAGAAGGCGGATCCGGGCACCGGAACTGACCGGATCCGCTCCCTTGTGGTCACAGGCCTCGTAAAGGGTTGCCATGATCCACAAACTTTTTTTGATTCATCCCATGACTGGTGGATCCGGGAGCAGGACGTCCAGGGCATGGTCCAGGACGGTGAGCAGGTGCTCGTGCTCCTGTGGGGCGTACAGCATGCGCAGGGCGAGGCCGTCGGACAGGGCGATCACGGCGTCGGCGACGGCCGTCGCGTGGGCCCCGTACCCCGCCACTTCCAGCCACGCGGCTAGCGCCTGACGGACGTCCTCGTCGACCTGCCGCCGGGTCGCGGCCAGACGGGGGTGGTGGGTCGCGTGGACGGCGAAGGCGAGCTGCGCGGTGGCCTCGGCGCGTCGCTCGGCGTCCACGGGCAGCGTGGTCAGGATCAGCGCGCGCAGCGCGCGGCGCGGGGGGAGCGAGGTGTCGACTCCGGCCATCCGGCGCTCGACGCGCTCCCCGGCCAGTTCGGCGGCGAAGGCGAGCATCTCCTCCTTGGTGCGGAAGTACTTCTGCACGGCGCCGGGGGAGCGGCCGGCGGCCGCGGCCACGGTGCGCACACTGACCTCGTCGAGGCCGCGCTCGGAGACCAGCCGGAGCAGGGCCGTGCCGATGTGGCGGCGCTGCTCCTCCCTGTCGACCGTCCTGGGCATCGGTCGGACTCCCTCTGTGAGATACATCCTTTGGGATACAGTCGTATTCTAAAGCGTCGTCCGAGGGGACGCGGAACGGTGTCGAAGGGGGACAGGGATGGACGACCGACGTGAGCGTGCCGTGCCGGCCGTGCGGGTCTCGGACCGGGACCGCGACGAGGTGCTCGCCGTGCTGGCGGCGGCGTTGGCGGAGGGGCGGCTCGCCCCGTACGAGCACGCGTCCCGCGCGGAACACGCCCTGCGGGCGCGCACGGCCGACGAACTCGCGCCGCTGGTCGCCGACTTGCCCGAACCGGCCCCCACCCGCGCGGAGCGCGACCGCAAGGACCTCAAGGACTGGCTGGCGGAATGGCGCTACTGGCTCGGCGGCGCGTTGATCATGTCCGCGTTCTGGGGCGCGCGGTGTGCGCAGGAGGGGGAGCTGACGTACTACTGGCCGGTCGCGCCGCTCGGGGTGTGGGCGGCCGTGCTGATCGCCGTCGCCGTCTGGCCGCGCGAGGCGGAGGGCGCCGACGACTGAGGCTGCGCACGGGTCGCCGTGCGGCCCGGGGCCTCAACCCGGCAACGGGGCAACGGTGTTGACGCCTCTCGCGACTCCGACGAGACCTTGCAGATGTCTTGTCGCTGCCTGGTCATGTCCTCGACACTGTCGTGATGATCGTCTGGGTGGCATGGGCCGGTTCCGCCGTGGGGTACGCGCTCCTCGCGCTGGGGGCCTTGTCGCTCGACCAGCGCATCTACACCCGCGCGGTCGCGGAGGCCCTGGCCCGCCACCGGGCCACGCGGCCGGAGCCCGCCGACGCCGTACCGGACGAGGACCTCCGGCTGGGGGTCGCCGCCGTCGCCGTCCTCGCCGAGGGGGACGGCAGCATCCATCGCGCGTTCTCCACGGTGATCACCGACATGGTGGCGCGCGGAGTCCTGGAGGCGGCCACGGAGGACGACGGCACCCCGACCCTGCGGCTCGCGAACCGCCATCACGCGTGCCGACCCGGCGAGTCCGACGAGGAGGAGGCGCTCCGGAGTCTCGCCTCCTCCTACCAGAACCCCGCCACCGCGGACCCGCACGGCCTCCTGCATCCCACCGCCGACCGCCTCATGACCGAGGGGTACTTGAGGGGCCGGGGGGTGTACATCGACTTCGAACGGCCCTGCCTCTTCTGGTCCCGGACGGTCGCCGCGCTCACTCTGCCGCTCGCCGCGCTGGAGATGTACGCGTTCCTGGACTGGCGGTACGCACTGGTGGCGGGGTGGACGTCGATGGCGATGATCGTCGTGGCCTGGGGGCTCGCCCTGCCGGACAGCGAGAGGCCCCAGGCACTCCGGCTGCCGGTGCTCACGGAACGCGGGGAACAAGTGGTGCGTCAGGCGCGGGCCCGCCACGCGCACCTGGACCCGGCGAAGCGGCCCGCGTCGCAGGCGTACGCCCCCGACGAGGCCGCGGCCGCCTGCGCCGTCTTCGGAAACGCGGCGTACAGTCACTTCGCCGCGCACACCCCCGGCTTCGCCGACGCGTTCACCGCGGGCGTCGAGCGGCGCCTGGCGAGCAGGGCCGCCGATCACCTCAGGCGCCACTGGAACGACTTCATCGGGTGAGAGCGGGGCGACACCTACGGGTGAGGGCGGGTCGACACCTACGGGTGGAGGTCGTGTGACGCCGCCGGGTGGAGGCCGTGCGACTCCGGCCGGTGCCGGCGGGGCCGGCCGTCGGCGCCGGGGGCGTCACTGCCTGGTCGGGTCGGCCTTCCGGACGTGGAGGACGTGGCCGTCCAGGGGCAGTGGGGAGCTGTCCACCAGGGTGAGGCCCGCGTCGGCGAACAGCCTGGCGTAGTGCTCGGCGTGGCGTTCGCGTCCGCCGACGTTGCACATCATGTGGAGGTCCCAGGCGGTGGCCAGCGACATCGAGCCGTCGGAGGGCAGGACCCGTTCGACGACGAGCAGATCGGCGTGGTCGGGCATCGCGCGGGCGCAGTGGCGCAGGATCTCGCGGCAGCGCTCGTCGTCCCAGTCGTGCAGGACGCGGGACAGCACGTACACGTCACCGCCCGCGGGGAGGTCCGCGAAGTCGCCGGCCAGGAAGGCGCACCGCGCGCCGAGGCCCGCCTCGTCGAGCCGTGCGCGGGCGGCCTCGACGGCGTGCGGACGCTCCAGCAGAGTGCCCTGGAGCCGGGGGTGCGCGGCGAGGATCCGGCCGAGCAACTCCCCGTTGCCGCCCGCGACATCGACGACCGTGGCCCCGGCGGGCGCCTCGGCCGCGGCGGTGAGCGCCGGGTGCGCGGGGACCGGGTCGAACATGGCGGCCCCCGCGGCCATCGACCGGTCGAAGAGTTCCGCGAGGTGGGGGTCGCGGGCGAAATGGTCGAAGTGGTTCTCGCCGAAGAGGTGCTCGAAGGCGACCTGCCCCGTGCGCACCGTGTGGCCGAGCCGGGCGAAGGAGTCGTAGAACGGGCCGCCGTACATCAGCGCCAGTGCCCGCATCGACGCCGGGGCGCCGTCGCGCAGCAGCGCGCCCGTCTCGGTGAGCCGGAAGCCGTCCCGGCCCTCCGTCACCGCGCCCAGCATCGCCAGATAGCGCAGCAAGATGGTCAGGTTCCTCGGCCGGGCGCCGACCTCCCGCGCCAGTTCCTCCACTCCGACCGTGCGGTCGCCGTCCATGGCATCAGGCAGCCTGAGCTGGGCGAACGTGCTCAGGGCCTGGGTCGTCCAGGCCCCGGTCAGCAGACGCAGGAGCGTTTCAGCGGGTTGCGGGCGCGATGGTCGTCGAGGTGCGCGGCGAGCAGGTCGCGGTGGTCGCCGGGCACATACAGCTCCACCCGCCGGTAGTCGGCCTTCGCCTCGGCGGGCGCGCCGAAGTAGAAGACGGTGCCGTCCTCGTGCGGGTTGTAGCCGCCGCCGTCCGGGGTGGCCCCGTAGCGCGCGAAGGTCGCGCACAGGCCGCGCAGCACCAGTGGGTCGGGGGCCACGACGTCGAAGCCGACGTGGGTCTCGTGCTGCCGCTCCCGCTCGTGCGCGGCGACGGTGTCCAGGTCCGAGCCGGGCGGCACGGTCAGCGCGAACACCTCGACCGTGCGGTGCGCGCCGTCCGCGCCGACCACGGCGCGGCGCACGATGCCGACGTCCAGTTCGGCCGCCCGCCGCCGGTGTCGCGCGGCCAGCCGCTCGCGGACGACCACACTCGGCTGCCGCGGCGCGACCCCGACGAGCCCGCAGTCGGTGAGCATCGACCCCAACTCGGCCTCGTCCGACGGGAAGACGAGCAGCGCGGCATGGGAGAAGCGGCAGTGCTCCGCGAGAGCCCGCAGCTCAGGGCCGTCGAGCCCGGGCAGCAGGAGCGGCAGCAGGGCGGCGGTGTCCTGCTCCTTGACGAAGTCGACCGTCGCGAGCAGGCGGGACGTGTCGCCCGACAACGTCGTGATCATGTGCGGGATTCCTCATTCGGATACGCGGAAGGGGAGACGGAAGCGGAAGCGGTGGCGGACGCCGATGACGAGAGGCCGTGGAGGAGAAGGGCACCGGCAGGCGGCACCGGATGGGGGACCGGCAGGCGGACCGGGAGGCGGGACGGGAAAGCGGCGGGAGGGGAAGGCGGGAGGAGGCGGCGGGAAGACCCCGTCCTCACACGCCGACGTAGTGCTCGGCGAACCAGTCCTGGTGGCTGCGTGAGGTGCGCAGCGAGGTGAGGCGGGAGCGCCGCAGGGAGTTGTGGAACAGGGCGGCGCCGTCCGAGCCGGTCGGGCCGTGCAGCAGCCCGATCATCCAGTGGGAGAACTCCTGCGCCCGCCAGATGTACGTCAGGCACCGCGCGGAGTACGCGTCGAGCCCCTCGTCATCACCGTGGAGGAGGTCGTCGGCGAGGGCGCGGGCGAGGAGCGACGCCTCCAGGACGGCGAGGTTGGCGCCCTTCGCCGCGGACGGGCGTGCTCGCCAGGTGGCGGGCCGCCCGTCCGCCTTGCGTCACCGAGGGCCGGCCGGCGTCGGCGTCCAGCGCGGCCATGGCCTCGGTGGCGAACTCGACGCGCCCGCCGGAGGCCGTGAACCGGTCCAACAGGTCGGTGACCAAACGCTGTTGGGGGGTGGTAGCTGCTTGCCACGGAGCGCGCTCGAGGCCGACTTAGCTCGATCGTGTGATCGTCCGCTGGTGGGCTTGCGGCGTCCTGGGCTGATCGGGGTAGCGTGGTCGTGCGACCTGGGACACCGGGTACGGCGTCGGCGTGCGGGGCCCCTACTCCACCAGCGGATGGGTCAGGGCCTCCCCGTCGCCTCTGGCCGTACCTGTATGGCCGGGTCGCGCAGGGAGCCGGCCTCCCGGGCCCGGACCACGCACAGGATGCGTGTCGCCGCCCCGGGGTCGAGAACGCCGGGGACCAGTACGCCCAAGACCGTTCGGGGCGTGCGGCTGAGCGGGCTCACTCCTGCTCAGTCCACAGGAACGGTAGACGGTGTGCCGCTCGCCCCGCCCGAGCCGGCTGTAGTCCAGCCGGAACCGGCCGTCCATGGTGCGGAACTCGCAGGTGCTGTGGGCCTGTCCGTGGCGGTGCAGCCCGTCGGCCAGCCCGTGCCGCTCCAGGATCCCCACGGTGCCGGCGGCCAGGAACCCGGCGCGTGCCCGTGTCCGCAGGTGCGCGGGTTCGGCCCGTTCCAGGACGACGCAGTCGATGCCGCTGTCCTGGAGGAGATTGCCGAGCACGAGCCCGGCCGGTCCGGCGCCGAGGATGAGCACATCGGTCGTTCTCCGGGTCTTCCTGTCTGTCACGAGAAGGGATAGTAGATGCCGTGACGTGACCTAATGAACGAAAAATCACCTGAATGAGGAGAGCTCCGGCAGTGACGTATGAGGGAGCACTGCTGACGCGTTGCTGATGTGGCTGAAGTGATCGAAGTGGCTTGAGGGGTGATCGATCGCCGCTCGGTACGGTCCGCTCCGTGGGCAGGCCCGTGACTATGTGGGTGAGGGATGTTACAAAGGCCGGATGAAGGACCGTTTTGTCCGAGTCAGTCGCATATCACCACTGTGGTCTCTGGTGCGAAGGAACACGCGGAGTGTCGCGGGGCAGATCTTCCTCCTCCAGGTGGCGTTGGTGGTGCTGCTCGTGGCATTCGCCGTCTTCGCGCTCGTCATGCAGTCACAGCGGCACACCAGCGCCGAGGCCAAACGGAGATCCATAGCCGTGGCGCAGACGTTCGCGCACTCCCCGGGCGTGCTGTCCGCGCTCCGGTCCCCCGACCCCGCGAAGATCCTCCAGCCGATCACCGAGGCGGGCCGCAAGTCGGCGGGCGTCGACTTCGTCGTCGTGATGGACACCAAGGGCATCCGCTACACCCACCCCATGCCGGACCGCATCGGGAAACGGTTCGTGGGAGAGATCGCGCCGTCGCTGGCGGGCAAGGTCTACACCGAGAGCGTGCACGGCCCCCTCGGCCACGAGGTCCAGGCGACCGTGCCCATCAAGGACGACAACGGCAAGGTGGTGGCCCTCGCCTCCGCCGGGCTGAAGGTCAAGAACGTGTCCAGCCTGGTGGACCGGCAGATACCGATCATCCTGACTGCCGGGGCCGGGGCCCTCGGAGTCGCCACGGCCGCCACCGCGCTCGTCGGCAGGCGGCTGCGCCGGCAGACCCACAGCCTGGCCCCCAACGAGATGTCCCGCATGTACGAGCACCACGACACGGTGCTGCACTCCGTACGCGAAGGGGTGCTCATCGTCAGCGACGAGGGCCGGCTGCTGCTCGTCAACGACGAGGCCAGGCGGCTGCTGGAACTGCCCCCGGAGGCGGAAGGCAGGCAGGTCGCCGACCTGCCGTCCCTCGAACCCGAGATGGCGTCGCTGCTCGGCTCCGGCCGCGAGGCCACCGACGAGGTGCACCTCGCCGGGCCACGGCTGCTGGTGGTCAACCAGCGGCCCACCGACCGCGGCGGAGGCCAGCGCGGCACCGTGGTGACGCTGCGCGACTCCACCGAACTGCGCGCCGTCTCCGGCCGGGCCGAGATCACCGGCGAGCGGCTGAAGCTGCTCTACGACGCCGGGCTGGGCATCGGCACCTCCCTGGACGTGATCCAGACCGCCGACGAACTCGCCCGGATCGCCGTGCCCCGCTTCGCCGACTTCGTCACCGTGGACCTCGCCGACGCCGTCCTGCACGGCGAGGAACCGGCGGCCACCGCGAAGGGCATGCGCCGCGTCGCCGTGTGCGGCATCCGCGACGACCAGCCCCTCTACGAGAAGGGCCGGCTGATCGACTTCCTGCCCTCCACACCGCAGGCACGCGGCTACGGCTCCGGCCGCTCCGAACTCGTCGCCGACCTGTCGACCGCGACGGGCTGGCACCTGCAGGACCCCGAGCGCACCGAGCAGATCGTGGACTACGGCATCCACTCGCTCATCGCGGCCCCCATCCAGGCCCGCGGTGTCGTCCTCGGCATGGTCAACTTCTGGCGCTCCAAGGAGCACGACCCCTTCGACCAGGAGGAGCTCTCGCTGGCGGAGGAGCTGGTGGCCCGCGCCGCCGTCAGCATCGACAACGCCCGCCGGTACACGCGCGAGCACGCCCTGGCGGTCACCCTCCAGCGCAGTCTGCTGCCGCGGGGCCTGCCCGAGCAGAGCGCCGTCGACGTCGGCTACCGGTATCTGCCGGCCCAGTCGGGTGTGAGCGGAGACTGGTTCGACGTGATCCCGCTGCCGGGCAGCCGGGTGGCGATGGTCGTCGGCGACGTCGTCGGCCACGGCCTGCACGCCGCCGCGACCATGGGACGGCTGCGGACCGCGGTGCACAACTTCTCCACGCTCGACCTGCCACCCGACGAACTGCTGAGCCACCTCGACGACCTGGTCGGGCGGATCGACCAGGACGAGGCGTGCACGGAGAGCCCCGCCGCCGTCGTCGGCGCCACCTGCCTCTACGCGATCTACGACCCGACGACGCGCCGCTGCACCCTGGCCCGCGCCGGACACCTGGCCCCCGCGCTGGTCCACCCCGACGGCGACGTCACCTTCCCCGACCTGCCTGCCGGTCCGCCGCTGGGCCTGGGCGGCATGCCCTTCCAGACCGCGGAGCTGGAGATCGCCGAGGGCTCCCAGCTCGTCCTCTACACCGACGGCCTCGTCGAGGACCGCAGCCGCGACCTCGACGAAGGGATGGACCTGCTGCGCAAGGCCCTGGCGGGCCACCCCGACCGCGAGCCGGAGGACAGCTGCCGGGCGGTCCTCGCATCGCTGCTGCCCGAGCGCCCCGCCGACGACGTGGCCCTGCTCATCGCCCGCACGCACGCGCTGCCGCCGGACCGGATCGCCGAGTGGGACGTACCACCGGACCCGGCCGCCGTCGCCGGGGTGCGCGCCGCGGCGACCGCCCAGCTCGACGCATGGGGGCTGGAGGAACTCGGCTTCAGCACGGAACTGGTGCTGAGTGAACTCGTCACCAACGCGGTCCGCTACGGCTGCGAGCCGATCCATCTGCGGCTGATCCACGACCGCACCCTGATCTGCGAGGTCGCCGACGGCAGCAGCACCTCGCCCCACCTGCGGTACGCGGCGACGACCGACGAAGGCGGCCGCGGCCTGTTCCTGGTGTCGCACCTGACGGAACGCTGGGGAACGAGATACACCCCGCAGGGAAAGGTGATCTGGGCCGAACAAACCCTGCCGGACCACTGAGACACCACTCGGCAGGCCCACATGCCCAAGCCCCCGGCCGCGCCCGCACCGGCCCGCAGGCCCTGCACGGCACCCCACGCCCTACGCCGACGCCCGGCACCCCGCGCCCCACCCTGGCGCCCCGCGCCCGGCGCCTGACACCCCGCGCCCCACCGGCGCCCGGCGCCCGGCATCAGGCACTCGCGCCTCACCCCGGCGCCCCGCGCCCGGCATCCGGCATCCGGCACGCCGCGCCCGCAGTCCCGCAGGGCGGCGACCGCCTCGACATCGCCGCGTGGCCTCGCCACCGCCACACCGCCACGGCGTCCCGATCGTCCGCCGCCCACCCTGTCTACGACGTGGCTGCCTGGCCGAACCCCCGACCGTCGAGTGCCGCGACCTCGTCGGCGACCTGCTGACGGCGTGCCCGCACCTGCGCGTGCTGGCCACGAGCCCGGAACCGCTGCGGATGACGACCGAGGCGGTCGTCCGTATCGGCCCCCTAGCCCGCGCGGGCCGTACTCGACGCGAAGCGGCACATCGGCGACGCCTTCGGGGTCGCCACGGCCCTGGACCCTCCTCGCCATCGCGCTGTCCGAGGCGGGGGGACGCCCGGGCGGCCGCCCACGCCTTCGGCGCGGCGCTCCGCTTCTGGGAGCGCGTCGGCCACCCGCAACGCGGAAACCCGGAAACGGCCTCCCTCCGCGACGACTGCGAGACCCGACTCGTCCACGCCCTGGGAAGGGACGCGTACGCCCGCGCCCTGCGGCAGACGACCGGGTACGACGCCCGCACCCTCCTGACCTGGGCCTCCCAAGGCGGCCCGCTCCCGGACCAGGGACCGGACCCACAACCCGGACCAGTGACCGGCCCCATCGCCCGGACCACCGACCCGGCCTTCAGTCGGAGCCCTTGAGCGGCGCGGCGGCCGTCACCGGCGTGACCCGGTCTCCTCGGGGTCGTCTCGGCCCGGCCGCGAGCCGGGATGGCAGAGGCAGGAGACCACGACCATGAAGGGCCACAGCGACTGGAAGGACGTCACGAAACGTTCGGCGACACCGGCGGCCCCCTGATCGTTCGTCTCGATCACGAACCAGACCGCTCCGGCGCCCATCACGGCGGTCGCCGCGAGCGAGGGCAGGGGACGCAGTCCCCACGGTGCCGCCCCGCTGCGATCGGCGGCCAGGACGGGCCAGACCGCCAGAAGCGCGAAGCCGACCACGGCGGCCGACCCGTGGCGCAGGGAGCCCCCAGTGCTCGGTGCCGGGAGCAGGGCCACCACGAACGCCGACACTCCACCGCCGCCCAGCGCCACCCGTCCGGCGAGCGCGGCCGCCCGAAGCCCCCAGGCGGTCAGCAGATGGCACAGCCCCAGGGCGACCAGAGCCCCGGTCATCACCCAGAATCCCGGTGCCCCGTAGGCGGCCAGGACGCTGATCGTCTGCCTGGCAGGGTCGTATGCGGGCCCCTCCAGGAGTGCCGCGATCGTCCAGCCGCCGATCAGCAGGACGGGTGCGCTCACCGACGGGAGCAGGGCCCACCTGGGCACATGTCGCACCGGCTCACCGTAGGACGCTCCGGCACTCCACGCGGCCGCGCCGCGCCCACCGGGCCGCCCCCGCAACACGGACCGGGGAAGGCGGCGGGCCAGCGCACGAGCCGGGCGTCCGTGGGCCGGGCTTCGGCGAGCCGGGCGTCCGTGGGGCAGGTGTCCGTGGGCCGGACGTGCCCCCTTGCCGCCAGTGCGGCGCACACCACCGCCAGCGGCAGCTCCGCGCCGAGCGCCATCGCCGCCGCCGAGACCTGATCCGCGCCCGGTGCCGCCGTCACCGTGTCGAACCAGGCGTCGACCACCAGCAGCGTGGCGGCGGCGGTGGCCGTGAGCGGGTGCAGGCGGTGGCCTCGTACGGCCAGCAGTCCCGTGGTGATCAGGGCCACCGTCTCCGCGGCGTCCAGACCGATCCACACCGTACGCCAGTTCGATGCGACGGCCGTCGTGGGCAGCCCGGCGGCCAACACGACCAGCCAGGGCAGCAGAGCCAGCCCGCTGACGACGAGGACATGCTCCACCCGGCACCAGCGGCGCACCCGCCGCAGGACCGACCCACCCTCAGAGTTCTCCTTCATGTCCTTCAGCCTCGACCGCAGGGTGATCACAGTCAGTAACGCAGGTGTCCGTTCCGAGGTGGCACCAACTACACCCCCAAGACGGGCGCTTACGCCATGGACCCCCACTGACCTCGGCACTTACCGTTCCCTCATGCACACAACCGCCCGCCTGCGGCGCGTGATCCGGTGGCCGTTCCAAGGCGCCGGACGTCCGGTCGCGTTCCTCGCCACCGGGGTCCTGATCCAGCTCGCCGCCCTGGTCGTCATGGCGCTGCCCTGGATCGTCCTCGTCCCGGAGACATGGGCGGCGATCCTCCTCGCGGTTCTCGTCCCGCTCGCCGCCGTCGTGGTGGCCGGGCCGTCGCTGACCGAGGCGCAGCGCGGCCGCTTCCGTACCCGACTCGGTGTGCGCATCCCTTCGCCGTACGAGGGGCCACGTCCCTCGCTGCCCGCGTGGCTGCGTTCCCCGGCGGCCCGGCGGCAGCTCGGCTACCACCTGCTGTTCGGTCCGCTCCTGGCTCTCGCGGCGGTCTTCGTCCTCCTGATGTGGGCCGCGTCCGCCGTGGCCGCCTCGATCTACGGGTGGATCTGGCTCGTTCCGCCGGAGTCGAACCTCGGCCAAGCCGGCTACACCGTCCTGGCCGCCTACATCACCGTCGCCGGAGTCGCCCTGCTCTGCGCGGCGTCCTGGCTGTCGCGGGCACTCGCCCGGCTCGACACCCGCACCGCCACACTCCGGCTCGGGCCCAGCCGGGAGGAGCGGTTGGCGCGCCGTGTGGAGGACCTGGCCGAGAGCCGGGCGGGCCTGGTGGACGCGGTCGACGACGAACGGCGGCGCATCGAACGCGATCTGCACGACGGCGCCCAGCAGCGGCTGGTCTCCCTGGCGGTCAACCTCGGGCTGGCCAGGGCGACGCTCGGTGATCTGCCCGAGGACGCCCGTCGTGTGATCGACGAGGCGCACCGGGAGGCGAAGGAGGCGATGGAGGAGCTGAATGATCTGGTGCGCGGGCTGCACCCGGCCGTTCTGGAGGACCGCGGCCTCGACGCCGCGATCTCGGGCATCGCGGCCCGGGCCCCCCTCCCGGTGGGGGTGACGGTGAACCTGCCCTCGCGCCCGGCGCCCGCGGTCGAGGCGGTGGCGTACTTCACCGTGTCCGAAGCGCTGACGAACGTGGTGAAGCATGCGCGGGCGTCCCGGGCCGAGGTCACGGTGGAGTGCCTCGGCGCGACCCTGGTCCTCGTCGTCAGCGACGACGGTGTGGGCGGCGCCGAACCCGCCGGCGGCACCGGGCTGTCCGGGCTGGCCAAGCGGGTCGCGTCGGTCGATGGCAGGCTGTCGGTGGACAGTCCCGTCGGGGGGCCGACCGTCCTGACCGTGGAGTTCGTGCGTGCCGTGATCGCCGAGGATTCCGTCCTGCTCCGGATCGGCGTGGCCAAGGTCCTGGAGATGGCCGGGTTCGAGGTGGCCGCCGAAGTGGGCGACGCCGAGGCGCTGTTGGCGGCGGTGGAGGAACACCGGCCGGACATCGCGGTGGTGGACGTCCGGATGCCGCCCGGTTTCACGGACGAGGGAGTGCACGCCGCGCTGGTCATCAGACAGCAGTGGCCCGGAACGGCGGTACTGCTGCTCTCGCAGTACGTGGAGGAGCGGTACGCGGCCGATCTGCTGTCCGCCCACACGGCGGGGATCGGCTACCTGCTCAAGCAACGCGTCGCGGACGTCGAGGAGTTCGCCGAGACCCTGCGGCAGGTGGCCGAGGGCGGCACCGTACTGGATCCGCAGGTCGTCGCCCAGTTGCTGGTTCGCCGCCACAGCGACCCGCTGGACCGGCTCACCCCCCGAGAACGCGAGGTCCTGGAGCTGATGGCGGGCGGACGGTCCAACGCCGGAATCGCCGCGCGGCTCGTGGTCAGCGAGAGCGCGGTGGCCAAGCACATCAACAGCATCCTGGCCAAGCTCGACCTGCCGAAGGCCGCCGCGGACCACCGCCGGGTCCTCGCCGTCCTCCGCTTCCTCGGCGTGACCTGAGGCGAATCGACGACGCCGAAGCCCCGGGCGACCGCCGTCGGGCTCGGCTGAGATCCGAAGGCACATCTCGATGCCCGCTGCGGCATCGAAGTCGCTCTCGGCGATGGCCGCTGCGGCATCGAAGTCGCTCTCGGCGATGGCCGCTGCGGCATCGAAGTCGCTCTCGGCGATGGCCGCTGCGGCACCGGAGCCCCCTCGCCAACGGCCGCTGCGGCACCGGAGCCCATCGCCAACGGCCCCTGCGGCACCGGAGCCCCCTTCACCGATGGCCGATCGGCTCGGCGTCCTCCGCCATTCGGCGGGGGCGGTCCGGAAGCTCGGCAGAGGCGTCGGGGGGTCCGGCGCGGCGACGTTGGGCGCATGACCCAGACAGAGATCTCACACGAAGCGTCACCTCCGCGGCAGGCGGCACCGGTCGAGCCCGCCGGCGTGGGCGGGCAGCAGCCCTCGGTGGGGCGGTTGGTCGGGGTGGACCTGGCCCGCGCGCTGGCGGTGTTCGGCATGTTCGCCGTGCACGTCGCCCCGTCCGCCGAGGACACGAGTGGCTTCGCCGGCTGGATGCTGGAACTGGCCGGGGGCCGGTCGTCGATCCTGTTCGCCACCCTCGCCGGGTTCTCGCTGATGCTGATCGCCGGCCGCCGGGAGCCGAAGACCGGCCTGGCCGGCCGGCAGGCGAGGGTCCGCATCGTGATCCGTGCCCTGGTCCTGCTGGTACTGGGCACCGCGCTGACGATGCTCAAGACCGGCATCCTGGTGATCCTCGCCTTCTACGGGGTGTACTTCCTGCTGGCACTGCCCCTGGTACGCCTGCGGGCCAGGACGCTCGCGATCATCGCGGCCGTGCTCGCGTTCGTCGCGCCGGCGGCGGCGTTCGGCCTGAACCAACTGCTGACCCCCTCGGTCACGGAGAGCATCAACGTGTACGACCCGATCGCCCGGCTCGGCGGCGACGGACTGCTGAGTCTGCTGCTCAACGGCACCTACCCGGCGATCACCTGGATGCCGTTCGTGATCGCGGGCATGGCGCTGGCCCGGCTCGACCTGGCCGCCGGTGCGGTGCAACGCCGACTGGCCGCGCTCGGCCCCGCGATGATCGTGCTCGGATACGGGTCCGCCTGGCTGATCGGAAAGCTGGTCCCCTCACTGCACGGGGTGGGGAGTGACGTGAAGGATCTCTTCGCGAACCTGGACGCGGAGTCCTTGAAGGCCCTGGGACCGGGAGACGCGGCCTACGAGGTCATACAGGACAAGATCACGGACGACGCGTACCTGTCTCTGCTGGTGTCCGACCCGCACAGCGGTACGACCTTCGAGATCATCGGCAGCCTCGGTGTGGCGATCACCGTGCTCCTCTGCGCGACCGTGGTCATGGCCCGACTGGCGTGGCTGCGTCGGCTGGCGAGCCCGCTGATCGCCGTGGGCACCATGTCCCTGACCCTCTACGTCGCCCACGTCGTCGCCTACACCATGCTGCCCGACGGTTCCACCCTCACCTTCGTGCCGCTGCTCGGGTTCATCGGCGGAGCCATCCTGTTCGCCGCGATCTGGTCGCGCTTCTTCCGCCGCGGCCCGCTGGAGTACCTGCTCAACGGCACCACCAAGCTGGCGAAGTTCGTCCGGTGAGAGCCGGCGTGCCGGCGCCCGCCGCACCTTCGCTCGAACGAGACCGGCTCCCGGCCGAGCCCGTACCCGATGACCACGTCCCCGGCCCTCGGGTACGCTCGGCGCCGGCCACGGGCCACCTGCCATCACCGCGTCACCGCCGTGGCCGGTACCCCGGTCCGTGTGGCCCGGACGCGGCCGCGCCAACCGGCCGGGCGCCCGCCTGGTGCGCCGGCCATCACCGTCGTCGTGGAGGCGCCGTGGCCCGCTGGGCGAAACTCGCCGAAGTCGTCACCGCCGAGGCGGTGACGACCCGGCAGTACCCGCCACGACAGGGCCGGTTGCTGTGGGCGTGGTGGCTGTTCCTGCCCGCCACGGCGATCGTCACCGCCGTCGTCAACCTGTCCGGGCAGCCCGCCACGGTGATCGGGCTGCTGGCCGTCGCGGTCGCCCTGCTCTGCCGATTCACCCTGCCGATCACCTCGCTGCTGATCGGGACCGGCGTCGCGACGATGGCGTTGATCTGGCCGAGCATGCCCCTGGCGGCGTTTCTCTGGCCCGTGACCGTGATGCTCGCCTACGCCGTGGGCCGCCAGGTGCCGGACACCCGCCGGGCCGTGGCCGCCCTGGCGGTCGCCACCGGCGTGCAATCCGCGGCCAACTTCGTCGAGTGGGGCGTCGGGCTGAAGGCCGGCCCGGCGGATGTCGGCCTCATCGTCGTCGTCACCGTGCTGCTGGTGGTGCTACCGGGCGCCGTCGGCATGCTCCAGGGCGAGCGGGCCCGGGCCATGGACGCCCTACAGGAACGCAACGCCCTGCTGGAACGCGCCAACCTGCTCGGCGAGTCGCAGGCCCGTATGCAGGAAAGGGCACGCATCGCCGGCGAGATGCACGATCTGCTCGGGCACCGGCTCAGCCTGATCGTCCTGTACGCCGGGGCCCTGGAACTGCGCACCCGCACCACGGCCCCGGAGATCAACGAGCAGGCCGACCTGCTGCGCACCACCTCCCGGACCGCACTCGACGAACTCCGCACCGTGCTGGGCATCCTGCGCCTCGACGGAGCCGAACGAACCGACGGCACCGAATCGGTGGTCGGCACCCGCGAGGATGTCGGCAACCTGGTCACCGAGGCCCTGCACGCGGGCCTGCCCCTCACCCTCTCCTGGCACGGCGACGACCTCACCGACGCCGACATCGGCATCCGCCGAGCGGTGAACCGCATCGTGCGCGAATCCCTCACCAACGTCCACAAGCACGCCCCCGGCGCGCCCACACGGCTGACCGTCACCGTGGACGCCGGGAAACTCACCCTCCACGTACGCAACGCCGCACGCCCGCCCGCCGTCCCGCCGCCCAGCAGCGGCCTGGGGCTGGCCGGCCTGCGCGAGCGCGCCCACCTGGCGGGCGGCGACTTCACCGCCGGCCCGGACCCGCTGACCGGCGACCACGTCGTCACCGCCGAGCTCCCCCTGCGCCAGGGAAGCCCGAACGCGATGAGCCCAACCCCCGATCGACCCGCTCCCCCCGACCGACCCGCGACC
>NZ_LIQX01000162.1 GCF_001418475.1 Streptomyces ossamyceticus
TCGTCGCGTCGAAATGCTCCTCCAGCTCTGGCTCCGTGCGGTCCGCCGACGCGTCGGCGTGTGTCGCGGCCATCTGCCCCACCTTCCCTACCGACCGTTCGTTCGGTCGACTTCATGGCTGAGTTCTTTCTGTTGCTGCACGTGCCGCCGTCGGTCAGCGTCCGCTGAAGGACGGCTGTCGGCCTTCGAGGAAGGCCCGCACAGCAGCCTGGTGGTCCTCGGTGGTGCCCAGCCGCTCCTGGGCCGCCGCCTCGCGCTCGAGTACGACGCTCAGGGGCGCTCGGTCGGCTCGCAGCAGGGCCTTGACCTCGACGTACGCGGCCGTGGGACCGGCGGCGAGGCGCTTGGCGAGGGTCAGGCCCTCCGCTGCGGCGCCACCCTCCGGCACGACGCTGTGGACGAGGCCCCATTGCTGCGCCTGCTCGGCGTGGAAGCGGTCGCCGAGCAGCATCAGGGCGGCGGCTCGCGACGGTCCGACGGCCTGTGCCAGAGCACCGCTCAGACCGCTGTCGGCAGCCAGGCCGATCCCGGTGAACGCGGTCGAGAAGCGGGCCCCGTCCCCCGCGACCCGCACGTCGGCACAGAGCGCGAGGCCCAGTCCCGCGCCGACGCAGGCTCCCTCGACGGCGGCGACCACGGGCTGCGGCAGCCCGCACAGTTCCTCGACGAGCGGGTTGTACTCGTCCCGGACGATGGCGAAGGCGGAGGCGGGTGCGCTCTCCAGGGCTCGCGCGTGCTCCTTGAGGTCCTGGCCGACGCAGAAGTGCCGGCCCTCGGCGGTGAGGAGCACCGCCCGGACGAGGTCGCCGTCGCCGCGCACCCGGCGTACGGCGGCGATCAGTCCGGCGCGCAACGACACGTCAAGGGCGTTTCCCGCGGAAGGCCTTCGGAGTTCGATGACGGCGACGCCGTCGTCCAAGGTGTAGCCGACGCCGTGCCGCCTCTCGTCGGCCGGAGGCCGGTTTGCAGCGCTCATTCCCATGTGTAGAACCCCTTCCCGGTCTTGCGGCCGAGTTCCCCGCGGGCGACCTTCTCCCGCAACAGCCGGGGCGGGGCGAAGCGTTCGCCGAGCGTGGCGTGCAGGTGCTCGGCGATGGCGAGGCGTACGTCGAGTCCGACCAGGTCGGTCAGGCGCAGCGGCCCCATGGGGTGCTTGTAGCCGAGCCGCATGGCGTCGTCGATCGCGGCCGGTTCCGCGACGCCCTCCTCGACCATGCGGATCGCCTCCAGGCCCAGGGTCAGGCCGAGGCGGCTGCTGGCGAAGCCGGGCGAGTCCCTGACGACGACGTCCTGCTTGTCGAGGCAGCGGGTCCAGCCGAGGGCCGCCTCGACGGTGTCCGCCCCGGTGCCGGGTGCGACGACGATCTCGACCAGTTCGGAGGCGGGCACGGGATTGAAGAAGTGCATGCCCAGGAAGCGGTCGGGCCGGGTGAGGGCGGCGGCGAGGTCGGTGACCGACAGGGAACTGGTGTTGCTGGCCAGTACCGTGGTGGGGCTCACCGTCTGCTCGGCGGCGGCGAGGAGCCGGGCCTTGAGCGCGGCGTCCTCGGGGACGGCCTCGACGACCAGGTCGGCGTGCGGGGGCAGGGCGTCCACGGACGGAACCGTCGTCACCCGGGCCAGCACCTCCTCCGCGGGCTCGGCGAGTGCGCCGCGTTCGGCGGCTCTCTTCAGCCCAGTGGCGACGCGGTCCAGTGCCGCGGCCGCGGCCTGCGCGCCGCTCTCCACGACGGTCACGGCCGAACCGGCCGTCGCGAAGGACTGCGCGATGCCGGCGCCCATGCGTCCGCCGCCGATCACCCCGACGACTGTGGGGGCTGAGGTCATGCCCGACTCCTCTTCTCCAGGAAACGTGTCATGCGGTCCTTCTTGTCCTGTCCCTCGAACAGCACGGCCTGGGCCAGGTCGTCGGCGACCGGGTGGCTGCCGGGTGAGTCGACGACGAGCTTCGTCAGCCGCAGGGCCGTCGCGGAGGAGCGCGCCATGCGGTCGAGCAGGGCGTGCGCCTCGTCCAGCAGCTTCTCCGCCGGTACGACGTCGATGACCAGCCCGGCCGCCAGTGCCGCGGCCGCGTCGAGGTTCCGCCCGGCGAGCAGCACCTGCTTGGCGATCGACTCGCCGACCAACTCGGGCAGCCGCCAGCAGGCTCCGGCCGCGGCGAGGATGCCGAGCCCGGGCTCGGGGTTGCCGAAGACGGCGTCCGGCCCCGCGATACGCAGGTCACAGGCGTAGGACAGTTCGGCGCCCCCGCCCAGCGCCCAGCCGTCGACGGCGGCGAGCGTGGGCATGGGGAGTCTGCGCACACGCTCGAACAGGCGGCTGTTGATGCCCTGGAGGGCTTCGTTCCGGCCGCGCCGCAGCAGCTCGGCGATGTCGGCGCCGCCCGCGAAGACCCCGCCGTGCCCGGTGAGCAGCAGCAGCTTCGGATCGGCTTCCAGCAGATCGCACACCTCGTGCAGTTCGGCGATCATGCGGCCGCTGATGGCGTTGCGGGCCTCGGGCCGGTGCAGGGTGACGACGACCCGGTCCTCGCGTTCCTCGACGAGCAGCGTGTCGTGGGTGGTTGCGGCGCTCATACGCGCTCCACGAGCATGGCGACGCCCTGGCCGACCCCCACGCACAGCGTCGCCAGGCCCCGGCGGGCGTCCTCGCGCTCCAGCCGGCCGAGCAGCGTCAGCAGGATGCGGGCACCGGAGCAGCCGAGGGGATGGCCGAGCGCGATGGCGCCGCCGTCGGCGTTGACCGTCTCCTCGTCGAGCTTGAGACGGCGCATGACGGCCAGCGCCTGGGCGGCGAACGCCTCGTTCAGCTCGACCGCGTCCACGTCCCCGGTCTGCCATCCGGCGCGGGCCAGGGCCTTCTGTGTGGCGGGCACCGGGCCGAGGCCCATGAGGTTGGGCTGGACGCCGGCCGAGGCGGACGTGACGATCCGGGCTCGCGGGGTGAGCCCGTACCGCTCCACCGCATCGGCGCTCGCGACCACCAGCGCGGCGGCGCCGTCGGACAGCGGCGAGGAGGAACCTGCGGTGACGATGCCGTCCTCGCGGAAGATGGTCCGCAGAGCACCGAGCTTCTCCAGCGTCGTGCCGGGGCGCGGTCCCTCGTCGCGGGTGACCTCGCCGTCCTTCACCGGGACCGGCACGATCTCGCGGTCGAAGCGCCCGGCCTCCTGTGCCGCCACGGCCCGCTGGTGGCTGCGCAGCGCGAACGCGTCGGACTCGGCACGGGTGATGCCGTCCAGGGTCGCGACCTCCTCGGCCGTCTCCCCCATGGCGAGGGTCACCTTGACCGTCTCGGGGCCGGCCCCGGCGGGCACGGCCCGGTCGGCGGCGGCGAAGCGCGGGTTGGTGAAGCGCCAGCCCAGTGAGGTGTCGTGCACCTCCCCCGGCTTGGCCCAGGGGGTGCCGGGCTTGGCCATCACCCAGGGGGCGCGGGTCATGGACTCCACTCCGCCCGCGACCACCAGGTCCGCCTCCCCGGCGCGGATCGCCTGGGCGGCGCTCGCGACCGCCGTCAGCCCCGAGGCACAGAGCCGGTTGACGGTGTAGCCGGGGACGGTGTGCGGCAGCCCCGCCAGCAGCACGGCCATGCGCGCCACGTCCCGGTTGTCCTCACCGGCCTGGTTGGCCGCCCCGAGGATCACTTCGTCCACGGCCTCGGACGGGATACCCGCGCGGCGGACGGCCTCGCCCACCACCAGGGCGGCCAGGTCGTCGGGACGCACGGACGCCAGTACGCCGCCGTAGCGGCCCTGCGGGGTGCGTGCCCCGTCGATCAGGAAGACGTCGTCAGACATGGGCGGGCTCCTCGTGGAGAACGGGGCGGCGCGACCGCGGCGTGGCGAGGCGGCCGGTGACGAAGGCGGGGCCGACGAAGACCCCGCCGGTGAGGCTCTGTGGCAGCTCCGCATCCGCGTCCAGGGCGGCCATCACGAACGGCCGGCCGGTGGTGTGCCCGACGGCGTCCTCGCCGTACGCCGGCTTGCCGGGCGACGCGGGATACGGCGCCCCGCGGCCCCGGGCGACGGTGGCGGCGACCGCCTGTTCCGGCAGAGCGCGGTGGCGGGTGAGGAAGTCCGGGCGATCAGGGAGGGGTTGGGGCATGCATTCCACCTCTTGACATGCAGCGGTGCGGCTGGATTACTAAGCCGAGCCGCACGCTAACCGAATGTTCGGTCGGGAGACAAGGTGGTAGAAATCGTGATACAGACCACTCGACCGAGTCCTGTGCAGGTGATGCTCGCCAAGGACGAGGCGTCCCGAGGGCTGGGCATCGAACTGCTCGAACACGGCCCGGGGACCGCCACGCTCCGCATGACGGTCACCCCGGCGATGGTGAACGGACACCGGATCACCCACGGCGGCTATGTGTTCCTGCTCGCCGACACGGCCTTCGCCTGCGCCTGCAACAGCCACGGTCCGGTGACCGTCGCGGCGGGCGCCGACATCACCTTCGTCGCCCCGGCGTACGAGGGCGACGTGCTCGTGGCGACCGCCGAGGAGCGCACCCGGTTCGGTCGCAGCGGCATCTACGACGTGAGCGTCCGGCGCGGCGAGGAAGTGATCGCGGAGTTCCGCGGACGCAGCCGCAGCCGCAGCATCACCGGTACGGCACCGGGCTCGACCAGGGACACGACGGCGCACAGGACGCCGGGCACCACCACGAAGGAGTAGCGATGAGCAGCGAGAGGACGGCCATGCCAGCCCCCGGATCCCGCCTCGGGAAACCGCTCCCCCACGACCTGCTGGACGACACCGAGCGCCTGACGCGGGAGCAACTGGGAGAACTCCAGCTCGACCGTCTGCGATGGACGCTGCGGCACGCCTACGACAACGTGGAGCTGTACCGGAGGAAGTTCGACGAGGCCGGTGTGCGGCCCGACGACTGCCGGTCGCTGGAGGACCTCGCCCGGTTCCCCTTCACCACCAAGGCCGACCTGCGCGAGACCTACCCCTTCGGCATGTTCGCCGTGCCGATGGCGGACGTACGGCGCGTCCACGCCTCCAGCGGCACCACCGGCCGCCCCACGGTCGTCGGCTACACCGACAACGACCTGTCCATGTGGGCGGACATGGTCGCCCGCTCGATCCGAGCCGCCGGCGGCCGCCCCGGCCACAAGGTGCACATCTCCTACGGCTACGGACTCTTCACCGGCGGCCTCGGCGCACACTACGGCGCCGAGCGAGCCGGCTGTACGGTGATCCCGGCCTCCGGCGGCATGACCGCACGTCAGGTGCAGATCATCCAGGACTTCGCGCCCGAGATCATCATGGTCACCCCGTCCTACATGCTCACCCTGCTCGACGAGTTCGAGAAACAGGGCATCGACCCACGAAGCAGCTCCCTGAAGGTGGGCATCTTCGGGGCCGAGCCGTGGACGGAGGAGATGCGCCGGGAGATCGAGGAGCGGATGGACATCCACGCCGTCGACATCTACGGCCTGTCCGAGGTGATCGGCCCCGGCGTCGCGCAGGAATGCGTGGAGACCAAGGACGGCCTGCATGTGTGGGAGGACCATTTCTACCCCGAGGTGGTCGACCCGATCACGGACACCGTGCTCGCGGAGGGCGAGGAAGGCGAGGTGGTCTTCACCTCGCTCACCAAGGAGGCCCTGCCGATCATCCGCTACCGCACCCGCGACCTGACCCGGCTGCTGCCCGGCACCGCCCGCCCCGCCTTCCGTCGGATGCAGAAGGTCACCGGCCGCTGCGACGACATGATCATCCTGCGCGGTGTGAACGTCTTCCCCAGCCAGATCGAGGAGATCGTGCTGCGCACGCCCTCGGTCGCCCCCCATTTCCAGATCCAGCTCACCGAGCGCGGCCGCATGGATCACATGGTCGTGCGTGTCGAGGCCCGGCCTGGCGCCGGCCCCGAACAGCGCGAGGCCGCAGCCAGGTCGATCGGCCAGGGCGTCAAGGACGGCGTGGGCGTCACTGTCGAGGTGGCGATCGTCGACCCCGAGACCCTGGAGCGGTCTCTCGGCAAGCTTCGTCGCGTCAAGGATCTCCGGGGGCGTAAGGGCTGATCTTGCGAGTGGGGGCGGGGGGCGGCACCGCCGAAGAGGACCCGCCCGGTCGCGCGGGTCGCGCCCGGGACGGGCAGCTCACGGACCATGGCCGGCTGGCCTGGTGGGGAGAGCCTGTTCGGCCCAGATCGTCTTGCCGGTGCGGGTGGGGCGGCTGCCCCAGCGCTGGGTGAGCTGGGCGACGAGCAGCAGACCTCGGCCTCCCTCGTCGAAGACCCGGGCTCGGCGCATGTGAGGAGCGGTGCTGCTGGAGTCCGAGACCTCGCAGATGAGCGCGGTGTCCCGAATCAGGCGGAGCCGGATGGGGGATCCGCCGTACCGGATGGCGTTGGTGACGAGTTCACTCACGACGAGTTCGGTGACGAATTCGAGGTCCTCCAGATGCCAGGCGGCCAGTTGCTCGCATGCGCGGGCACGGGCCCGGGCGACGGACGAGGGCTCCGCCGCCACCTCCCAGCTGGCCACCTGGCCCGCTTCCAGCGCGCGGGTACGGACCACAAGGAGGGCGACGTCGTCGGTGGGTTGGTCGGGCAGGTTGTGCAGGATGCCGTCACACATCTCCTCCAGCGGTCGGCGGGGCCCGCCGAGGGCCCCGCGGAGCAGGGCCAGTCCGTCGTCGAGGTCACGGTCGGGGGCGTGGACCAGTCCGTCGGTGTAGAGGGCGAGGACGCTGCCCTCGGGGAGGTCGAAATCCGCCGTTTCGAACGGCAGACCGCCCAGCCCGAGGGGTGGTCCACTGGGCAGGTCGAGGAAGGAGACCTCCCCGTAGGGGGTGACCATGGCCGGGACGGGGTGACCGGCGCGCGCCGCGGTACAGCGGCGTGAGACGGGGTCGTAGACGACGTAGAGACAGGTGGCGCCGACCTCGCCCGGGCTCTGTGGTTCCCCGGCAGCGTCCGGCGCCCGTTCGGAGTCCAGACGCAGGACGATGTCGTCAAGGCGGGTGAGGAGCTCGTCGGGAGCCAGATCGACGTCGGCGAGAGTGCGTACGGCGGTGCGGAGACGGCCCATCGTGGCGGACGCCTGCACCCCGTGGCCGACGACGTCACCGACGACAAGAGCAACCCTGGCTCCGGACAGGGGGATGACGTCGAACCAGTCGCCGCCGAGGCCGGCGCGGGAGCTTGTGGGCCAGTAACGGGACGCGACCTCGACAGCCGCCTGACGGGGAGTGGACTGCGGGAGCAGGCTGCGCTGAAGGGCAAGTGCCGTTTCGCGTTCCTGTGTGTAGCGGCGGGCGTTGTCGACGCAGACCGCCGCACGCGCCGCGAGCTCCTTGGCGAGCAGCAGATCGTCGTCGTCGAAAGGCTCGGGTGTTCGATGGCGGCCGAGGATGGCCAGGCCGAGGGTGACGCCGCGGGCGCGCAGGGGAACGACCAGCAGGGCGTGGATGCCGTGGACGTCGATGCTGCGGACGCTGTCGGGGGAGTCCGCGGCCCACCAGCGTCGGCCGGCGTCGTCGACCGCGTGGAACATGCCGCGGCCGTCGGTCAGCACGCGCCCTTGCGGCGAGCCCTCGCGGTATCCGTGGAGGGCGCCGACCGGAATCGTCACCTCGGGGCAGCCCTCCAGCACGGAGCAGCAGGCGGTGCGACGGAAGACGGGCGCGGTAGGAGGCGGGGGCGCCCTTTCGTCCCCGGCCAGCGCGGAATCCAGCAGGTCCACGAGGGCGAAGTCGGCGAAGTGCTCCGTGCACACCTCGGTCAGTTCCTCGGCCGTGCGGGTCACGTCGAGAGTGGAGCCGATGCGGACGCTGGACTCGTTCAGGACGCTCAGTCTGCGTCGGGCGCGGAGCTGGTCCGTACTGTCCATGGCTGCCAGACACATGCCCCGTACGCGGTCGGCACCGTCCTTCAACGGGCTGAGGGACACCAGCCAGGCGTGTTCGCGGGGCTCGCCGTGGGGTTGCAGCCACGCCTCGTACAGCACGGTCTCCCCTGTGCGCCCCACTCGCTGCCACGCGTCGCCGAGACCCTCGAATCCGGGAAGGCGCCGGAGGCCGGCGACGGACTCACCCACCCGCCGGCCACGCAGTTGCCGGAAGGGGCTGCCTGTCACCCTCTCCATCGCGGAGTTGGCCGACACCACGATCCCGTCCTGGTCGAAGAGAGCCACCGGCACGGGGAACTGCTCCAAGGCCCACTTCTGGAGCCGCGCAGTCGGCTCCAGCTCGGTGGCCGTCAGGAACCAGCGGACCGCGTTGTCGGAGTTCGGCAGCGGGTACGCCCCGAGCCGCACCTCGACGTGGTGGCCGTCCTGGTGCCGGACCGTGACCGTGCCGGTCCACCCGTCCGACTTCGCGAGGCTGTGCAGGGCGTCGGGCGGCAGAGGTTCGGCCAGCAGTTCTGTCGTGGGGCGGCCCAGTACGTCCCTGGTCTGGAAGCCGAGCAGGCCGCGGGCGGCGTCGCTCCACGCGGTGATGAGCCCCTTGGCGTCCGCCTCGGCTATGGCGACGCCTCGGGTCATCGGCGACGTGGCCCTGTGCTCATCCACCCGTACGCCCTTCTGCGCGACACCGGTGTCGATTCCATTGTGCGCCGGACTCGCCCGGGTACGCCTGTCGCTCCCGCCCGCGACAGTGACGGCCGGCGGAACGGAGTCGCGGGCGAGGACGGTGGAGAGCGTGCAGCGGCGTCGCCCTCCGACGCCTCCTGGGCGCAGGCCCGTCCTCGTGGATCGCCGATGCGAGGGTGGTGTCGAGCCCGGCGACTCACCGGTGGGTCGCGCGGCACCGTCCGCCGCAGCCTCCGCGTCGCCCCACCGGCGTTCACCTCACGGGCCGGCCCACGAGGGAGTGACCGCAGATCCCTTCCAGCGTCAGCCCGAGAGCGAGCAGGTCGCGGTCGGCTCCGACCCGGGCGTCGATCTCGAGGCCCGTCGGCAGGCCGTTGGTCGCCACGCCCATGGGGATGCTCAGGCCGGGGGCTCCGATGACGCTGGCCGGGCCGGTGTTGCGGATGAACGTGGCGAAGGTGTCGACGGTTTCCCCGCACAGGACCATGCCCTGGTCACAGGTGGCCAGGTCGAGGGCGGTGGCCGGGGTGGTGGGGAAGGCCAGGCCGTCCAGGCCGTGGGCGGCGAACGTGTCCGCGTAGGCCGCGCGCATGCGCCGGCGCCGGGCCAGGCACGCCCGGTAGACGTCCTCGGAGATCAGCCCCGGGGCCCCGTCGAGGATGCAGCCCTCGAAGACGCCGCGCACGTCGGGGCCCGCGATGAGGGCGGCGAGCGCGGCGAGATCCGTCTGCGGCCGGTACTTCGCCAGGTAGGCGGAGAGTTCCACCCGGGCCTCGTACAGCACGATGGCCATGCCGGTCTCGAACTCGCCTTCGGTGAACGAGGTGACGTCGACCGGGACCAGGTCCACGCCGGCCGCCGCCAGGGCGCGCAGGCTCGCCTCCCACCGGACGGCGACCTCGTCCTCCAGCGGCTCGGTGAAGTGACCGGTCGGCACGCCCAGGCGGATCGACCGCGGTGGGCGGGCGGCGACCGGGGTGTCGTCGCCGCTGAGGACGCCGTCCAGCAGGACCAGGTCCGCGACCCGGCGCGCCATGGGCCCGATGGTGTCCCTGGTGCTGGACAGGGGCGTCACACCCTCCCCGGGGTAGCGGCCGACCGTGGGCCGCAGTCCGCAGGTGCCGGTGACGGCCGCAGGAACACGTACGGAGCCGCCCGTGTCGGTGCCCAGGCCCGCCCGCACCACTCTGGCCGCGACGAGTGCGGCGACCCCGCCGCTGCTGCCACCGGCGAAACGGCTGGGGTCGCTCGGATTGCGGACCGGGCCGAACGCCTGGTTGTTGCTGGTGATGCCGAGCGCCAGCTCGTGCATGTTGGCCTTGCCGAGGACGACGGCACCGGCGTCGCGCAGCCGCCGCACCGCGGGCGCGTCGCTCACCGGCACGAAGTCCCGCAGGGCGGGGGTGCCGGCGGTGTTGGGCAGCCCGGCGACGTGGACGTTGTCCTTGATCGCGACAGTCATGCCGCACAGCGGGCCCGGTCCGTCGGGGGTCTTGGCGGCGGCGTCATGGTCGAGGGTGATGAAGCCGCCCAGATACGCCGCCTCCTCGGCGCGTTCCAGGGACATCTGCACGGACTCATATCGGCTGCGCGCGCCCGCGGGCGCCGCCCGGCCGGTACGCGTACCGGATTCCTTCGTGGCGGGTTCGCTCATGGCCTGCTCCTTCGCACGGATCCTCTTCGACAGCGCTCACGGGCGATCACCCGAAACATGTCATCGTTCGCTCACGTGATGACATGTTGAAGGAAGAGGGTTCGTCCATCAAGCCCCCTCATGTGAACAAAACCTGGCTCGCCGTCACAGCGGCCTCCGCGCTCGCCGCGACGGGCCGCGTCACCGACAGCGGGACGGGCCGCGCGAAGTGGCGTCCGCTCGGCAGCCACCGCGCCTGGGGGCGTCCGCTCGGCAGCGATCGCGCCCGGGGGCGTGGACGTGGCGCTGGATGTCGGGGACCGGTGCGACCGGGCCTGGCCCGGCGGCCACGGGAACAGTAGAGTCAACGGGTAGACATACATTGACACGTTGCCGCCGAAGCACGGTGCCGCCGCATTCCGAAAGGATGAGAGGTCCCAGGAAGTGATCGACCACAATCACGAGAGCGACCTGGTATTCCGTGCCCTCAACGACGCGACCCGCCGGGCCGTCCTGGCCCTGCTGGCAGCGGAACACGAACCCACGGTCGGAGACATCGCGGCCGCGTTCCCGGCGATCGGCAGGACCGCGGTCTCGGCTCACCTGAGGATCCTGCGGGACGCGCAACTGGTCTCCGAGATCCGAGACGGCAAACACCGGCGGTACCGCCTGGGTCCCAACCGCGCGGACGCGGCGATCGCGTTCCTGCGCCAGATCTACGAGCAGTCGCTGCCCACGGACCAGGAGGCGGCAGCGGACCGATCGGAGAGCGGGCCGCGTGAAGCGAAGAGCGGCTGACGGCCGCGGGCATGCCTCCCGGTGCGCCCGTCGGCCGGGCTCTGTCACGGCCTGCTGAGGAGAGCCCATGCACGAGATCGTCCTCGTCAACGAGACGCACCTCGGTGTGCCCCCGCACGAAGCGTTCGGCATGTTCGGGCGACCGGGCGGCCCGAGCTGGTTGTTCTCCGCGCGGTTCGAGCACGCGGAGCCCGGCGCGGCGGCCGGCGTCGACATACCCCTGCCGTTCGCGGCCCCAGGGGGCGAGACGACCGTGCGGGGCACGGCACGCATCGTCGAGGTGCGGCCGTACCGGCGGATCGTGCTCCAGCACGAGACGCCGTGGACGGGGCGGATCACCATCACCTTCGCCCGTGAGCCCGGGGGCACACGGGTGCGTACGGTCACCGAACTCGATCAGGAGGCTCTCGGCTGGATGACGGGCGGCACGGGCCGCGCGGTGCCGGACGGCGAGGGCCCGGCCGACGCGACGTGTGTCGCCTTGCTGACCAGCATGTCGGGGAGCGCCGGCCTGTTCGGCCGGGCCGCCGCCAACTGCGCGGCTCTGGCTGCCGAGGAGATCAATGCCGAGGGCGGGATCGGCGGTCGGCCGGTGCGGATCGAGGTGATCGACGATCGCACCCATGCCGCCACGGGGCTGGCCCGGCTGCGGGAACTCGACCAGCGGCGCGGCCTGGCGGCCGTGGTGGGCGTCCACAGCTCGGCGACCTTCGACGCGGTGAGCCGCTACGCGCGGGAGTCGGGCCTGTTGTACCTCTACACGGCCGCGAACGAGGGCAGCCGCGTGCAGGACGGAACCCTGTTCCGGCTCGGTGAGTCGGTGGCGGACCAACTGGCACAGGCGGTTCCCGCGCTGATGCGCGACAGCGGGGGCCGCGCCTGGTACCTGATCGGCAACGACTACTCCTGGCCCCGGGCCGTCTCCACGCAAGGCCGCCGCATCGCGGAGCACCACGGCGGGCATGTCGTCGGCGAGCGCCTCGTCCGGC
>NZ_LIQX01000163.1 GCF_001418475.1 Streptomyces ossamyceticus
CCCTCACCCCGCCCGTCCTGGGGGGACCCCTCGGGCTGCATCTCCGGCTGGCTCACCCGGTACTCCCTACTGACGACGCCGCTGACGACAGTGCGAGACGCGTGCACGCACCGCCGCGTCACCGGTCGTGCGCACGGCCTCTTCCTACCTCCCAATGGGTGGCGAAAACCCTGGTTTCATGGCTTTTCCGCCTGGAAGAGGTCCTTGATCAGGTATACGAATCCCCGCCCGCTCACTCGAAAGAGTGGCGCCGCGTGGGCCGGGCCGACCACGTAGGCTCGTGGGCGACCGCAAGAGAGCGAAACGAGGGAGCTGAACGTGATCCCCGGTGGTGGCCAGCCCAACATGCAGCAGCTGCTCCAGCAGGCCCAGAAGATGCAGCAGGACCTGGCGCGGGCCCAGGAGGAGCTCGCGAACACCGAGGTCGACGGTCAGGCGGGCGGCGGCCTGGTCAAGGCCACGGTCAACGGCTCCGGCGAGCTGCGCGCCCTGAAGATCGACCCGAAGGCGGTGGACCCGGAGGACACCGAGACCCTCGCCGACCTGATCCTCGCGGCCGTCCACGCGGCCAACGAGAACGCCCAGAGCCTCCAGCAGCAGAAGCTGGGCCCCCTCGCCCAGGGTCTCGGCGGCGGCTCCGGCATTCCCGGTCTGCCCTTCTGAGCCGACCCTCCACTCCACCGACCCCATCCGTGCCCCGCACCGCCTTCCTCGGACCGGCGGCGGCCGACTACGGTACGTACTGAAAGACACCAGGAAGGACGGCAGTCCGTGTACGAAGGCGTGGTCCAGGACCTCATCGACGAGCTGGGGCGGCTGCCCGGCGTCGGTCCCAAGAGCGCGCAGCGGATCGCCTTCCACATCCTTCAGGCGGAGCCGACGGACGTACGGCGTCTCGCGCAGGCCCTGATGGAGGTCAAGGCGAAGGTCCGCTTCTGCGCGACCTGCGGCAACGTCGCGCAGGAGGAACTGTGCAACATCTGCCGCGACACCCGCCGCGACCCGACGGTCATCTGTGTCGTGGAGGAGCCGAAGGACGTCGTCGCCATCGAGCGGACCCGTGAGTTCCGGGGCAGGTACCACGTCCTCGGCGGCGCGATCAGCCCCATCGAGGGGGTCGGACCCGACGACCTGCGGATACGGGAACTTCTCGCCAGGTTGGCCGACGGTACGGTCACGGAGCTGATCCTGGCCACCGACCCCAACCTGGAGGGCGAGGCCACGGCCACGTATCTCGCCCGCATGATCAAACCCATGGGCCTCAAGGTCACCCGCCTGGCCAGCGGCCTCCCGGTGGGCGGCGACCTGGAATACGCGGACGAGGTGACCCTCGGCCGCGCCTTCGAGGGGAGACGATTGCTGGATGTCTGACGCCACGCTGCACGCGACCGGCCTGAACCCGGACGACTTCGCCGTCCAGATCGCGGACCAGATCGAGAGCTTCCTGGTCGCGGTCACCGAGGTGGCCAAGGGCGACGAGCCGGACTCGGCCGTGCCCTTCCTGCTACTGGAGGTCTCCCAGCTCCTCCTGGCGGGCGGCCGCCTCGGCGCGCACGAGGACATCGTGCCGGACGAGCGCTACGAGCCCGATCCGGGCCCCGACCAGGACGTCGACGAGCTGCGGGAACGCCTGGCCGCGATGCTCGACCCGGTCGACGTCTACTCCGAGGTCTTCGACCCGTACGAGCCCCGCAAGGCGCCCGTGCCGGCCCGCATCTCGGACGACCTCGTCGACGTCATGGCCGACCTGCGCCACGGCATGGCCCACTACCGCGCGGGCCGCACCACCGAGGCGCTGTGGTGGTGGCAGTTCTCCTACTTCTCCAACTGGGGTTCCACCGCCTCGGCGACCCTGCGCGCCCTCCAGTCCCTGGTCGCCCACGTCCGCCTCAACCAGCCGCTGGCCGAACTCGACGGCCTCGACACCGACCAGGAACTCATGGGCGACGAAACCCTGGAGTTCGAGGCGGGCCAGGTCATGGCGGAGGAGATCGCGGGGCCGCTGGGGTTGCGGAAGGTCAAGTAGACCGCCGCCGCGAGGCACGGCTGAACCGACCGAGCGCGGCATCGAAGAGTTCACGGCGGGAGTTGGACGCCCCGAAGCACCAGGGCGCCCAACTCCCGCCGTACGCATGCCCATCCCGGCCCGTTTGTCGCGCCGTACGCAGGACGATGTCCGTCACCGGCGGTCATCATGGGACACATGAGTGCGTTGTTCGGCAGCCGCCCGGTCGGTGACTCCTCCGCTACCGCCTCCGGCGCGGGAGCCGTCGCCGCTCGTGGGGACATCGGTCTGACACAGACCGGGGACGGTGCGTACGGCGTGCACATCGGCAACGCCACGCTTCTGTCGCCGGAGAGCTGCCCACCCGCGGCCTCCGTCGACTGTCCTCCCGGACTGACCAACGTTCCGTCCCGCATCCCGCTCTTCGTCGGTCGTGACCGCGAACTCGCCCTGCTGGACGAGGCACTGGCCGCGCCCGGACAGGCGGTGGTGCACGCGTTGCACGGCCTCGGCGGGATCGGGAAGTCCACGCTCGCCGCCCGCTGGGCGACCCTTCGCGGTACGGAGTACGCCCCGATCTGGTGGATCACGGCGGACAGCCGCGCGGCACTCGACTCGGGTCTTGCCGGTCTGGCGGCAGCGCTTCAACCCACTCTGGTCACCCTGCTGCCGCAGGAACAACTCGGCGAGTGGGCCCGACAGTGGCTGGCCTCCCACACCGGCTGGCTCCTCATCCTCGACAATGTCTCGGACCCCGCTGATGTCGAACACCTCCTTGCCAGGGTGACGACGGGCCGATGCCTCATCACGAGTCGACGGTCGACCGGTTGGCGGAGCCTGGCGAAGCAGGTCGCGCTGGACGTGCTGTCCGCCGCCGAGGCGCTGGATCTCTTCACGCGGGTCCGGGGCGAGGACCCGGACGCCGCCGCCCTCTGCGCGGAGCTGGGGTTCCTCCCGTTGGCGGTGGCCCAGGCAGCGGCGTACTGCGAGGAGACGGGCTGCACCGGACGGGAGTACCTGGACGACCTGGCCGCCTATCCGGCCGAGATGTACGAGGCGACCGACGAGGGCGGTGACCACGAACGCACCGTCGCCCGGGTCTGGCACGTCACGCTGGACCGCTTGGCGCAGGATCCGCTGGCCGTACGGATCCTGCTGATGCTCGGGTGGTACGGCTCGGAGGGCATCCCGCGCTCCCTGCTCGCCTCGCTTGGCACACCCCCCGCCGTGCGCCGCGCACTCGGACGCCTCGCCGCCCACAGCATGATCACCCTGGACGACGACACCGTCGCCGTGCACCGCCTTGTGCAGGCCGTGTCCCGCACCTCGGCGGAGGACGACCGTCACCGGCACGTGGCGGCGATCGAGGCCGCGCGAGAGGCCGCGGTGCGGGCTCTGATCGAGGCCCTGCCGGAGGAGGACGACGGGCCGACCGACTGGCCGGCCGTACGGGCCCTGCTGCCGCACGTGGAGGCGCTGGCCGAGCACACGGCGCCGGAAGCGGACACCGAGGACATGGCGACGGTGTTCGTCACGGCGGCCGGCTACCTCACGCAGCTCGGCCTCCCGATGGCACCCAGGGCGGTCGCACTGTTCCGGCGTGTGGAGGCGGCGGTGGTTCGCGAGTGCGGCCCCGATTCGGAGGCGGCGCTGTCGGCCCGCGCCGCGCTCGCCCGTGCTCTGCTGATGACGGGGGACCCCGCGGAGGTCGGCCGCCTCATGGAGCGGCTGCACGCCGACTGCGTGACCGCGCTGGGCGAGGGGCACGTCATGACGCTCATCGCTCTCGCACAGATGGCTGAAGCGGCAGTGCGACAGGGTGATGACGCGCGCGCTCGACGGCTGATGGGCGAAGTCGTGGCGATACGTACACGCGAGCTGGGCGACGGGCATCGCAGCACCCTGTCAGCGCGTGCGGTGCTCGCCAGGTACTGGACACGGGACGACCGCGTTCGTGCGGGTGGCATGTTGGACGAGGTGCTCGGAGAGTGCCTTGCGGCGCTCGGCCCCGAGGATCCCCTGACCCTCCAGGTCCAGTCGGAGCAATTGACCCTGTCGATGGCTGCCGGGGGCGCGTTCAGCGTGGCACCGGTGCTGCGGACCCTGATGGGCGGAACGGTGGACGGTGCCCACTTCACGGGTGAAACGACCGGTGTCACGGCGCCGGCCCGTGCACTGGGCGCCGACTCCGCCGGCGACCAGTTCGAGGAGCGTGCGCCCCGCCTCACGCTCGATGTGACAGCCGTGGAACGACATCTCGCCACGTGCGTACGTGTGTTCGGTGATGAGGACATCAGAACCCTGCTGGTCCGGATGGTGCTCCTGCGCGCCTACGTCGACGCGGGTGAGATCGATCGCTTCACCGAACTGTTCGGGGTGGTCGAAGGACAAACGGTCCAGGCGCTGGGTGATGACCACCAACTGGCGCTCGTGGTGCGTGAGGGGAAGGCGTTGCTCGATCAGTTGGAGCCACTGCTCGGCTTCGCGGCGCCGATCTTCCGAAACGGTCTTCCGACCGATGAGATCGCGCGGTCGGTGAGCGAGAACCTCTCTCCCGAAGACCTCGCCCCTCTCATGGAGATGGTGGCCGCGGTGTGGCAGCGGATGGTGAACGGACAGACCACGAGCCAGGACACACGCTCACTCCTGAGCGCGGTCGCGAAGCTCCTCTCCACGCTTGACGGAGCACTCGCGTCCGGTCCCTCCACCGGTACCGACCACGACGCGGACGAGCGAGGCGCCCAAGGAGAGCCTGTGTGACTCGCCGCCGCTGTTCTCTCACCGATTTGAGTGACTGCACTGCTGTACGCCCCTCTTGGCCCACACAATGCCCTTATGACACTCAAGCCTTGGGCATGGGCCGGACTCGCCATCGGTGGGCTCGGCGTGGCGACGCTGGTCTCGGTCGCGTTCGTCGATCTGGGTAAGGCGGACCAGATCGCCAGCGTGGCGGGCGGTTCGGTCGGCGTGATCGGCTTCGTGCTCGCCCTCATAGTCCAGTTCGGCGGCTCGTCCCTGGCGACGGCTCAGCCAACTCCGATACCGCCCGCCCAGCCCGGGCCGGTCGACGCCTCCGGCGCCGGGGCGATCGCCGCGGGTGGCAACATCGGCTCGGCCTCGACCGGGGGTGTCGCCACACCGTCGGCCGCGCCGGCGCCCACCCCGTCCATGGCCGCCCCTGCGGCTGGCGTGACCGCCTCCGGCGCGGGCGCGATCGCCGCGGGTGGCAACATCGG
>NZ_LIQX01000164.1:0-7623 GCF_001418475.1 Streptomyces ossamyceticus
CTCGATGCCGATCATCAGCCCCCGCCCCCGTACGTCACCGACACACGCGAACTCCTCGGTGAGGCGGTGGAGGTGGGCGAGCATCCGGGCGCCCAGAGTCGCGGCGCGCTCGGCGAGACCGTTCTGGCGGACGTAGGCGAGGGTGGCGGTTCCGGCGGCCATGGCGAGCTGGTTGCCGCGGAAGGTGCCCGCGTGGGCGCCGGGCTGCCACACGTCGAGGTCGTCGCGGTAGACCACGACGGCGAGGGGAAGGCTGCCGCCGATGGCCTTGGAGAGGACCATGACGTCGGGGACGACCCCGCTGTGTTCGACCGCCCAGAAGCGCCCCGTGCGCCCCACACCCGTCTGGACCTCGTCGGCGATCAGCGGGATGGACCGCGCGGCCGTGATCTCGCGCATCCGTCGCAGCCATGTGTCCGGCGCCGGGATGACGCCGCCCTCGCCCTGGACGGGTTCGAGGATCATCCCGGCGGGCGACGGGACACCGGACTTGACGTCGTCGAGGACGGACTCGGTCCACCGGGCGGCGAGTTCGGCGCCGCGTTCGCCGCCGATGCCGAACGGGCAGCGGTAGTCCTGGGGATACGGCAGGCGGGCGACCCGTACGTCACCGGCGCCCCCGGACGCTTCGAGCGCCCCGGCGGTCATTCCGTGGTAGGCGCCGGTGAAGGCGAGCATCCCGGTGCGGCCGGTCGCCGCTCGCACCAGTTTGAAGGCGGCCTCCACCGCGTCCGTACCGGCGGGCCCGCAGAACTGAACGCGGGCGCGGTCCGCGAGGCCGGGAGGGAGGGTGCGGAACAGTTCGGTGGTGAAGGCGTCCTTGACGGGGGTGGCCAGATCGAGGACGTGCAGCGGGGCGCCCGAGTCGAGGACCTTGCGGATCGCTTCGAGGACGACGGGATGGTTGTGCCCGAGGGCGAGGGTGCCGGCGCCGGACAGGCAGTCGAGATAGCGGCGGCCGTCCGCGCCCTCGATGGTGAGCCCTCGGGCCCGCACCGGCACGATCGGCAGAGCACGCGCATAGGTACGCGCCGCCGACTCGCGCGCCGCCTGCCGCCGCAGGATCCCCTCGTGCGCCGAGGGCGCCCCCTCGTACTCCCGCCGCGCGGGCGCCCGTTCGTCCTCGTGTCCCGCGCGCGCCCCTTCGGACTCGCTCCCCACAGGTGCCACCGCAGACTCGGTCACCGCCACGACTACACTTCCTCCCGCTGCTCAGAGGCGAGTTGGCAGGGGTCACCGAGCACCGGCGGGTCCCCGCCCGTACCAACGACGCGGCACGCACTCGGAAGCGGGTGAGGCGAAGATCCTTGCCGTGACGGAACCGTTGCCGTTCCATCGGATGTCCCCCACAGGGACCGCATAGTGTGTGGTGCCGTTCCGGAGGGACGCCCGGCTCGGCGGATCCGTACCGAGCCGTCCGTACCAAGCCGCGCGTACGGCGATCACGTACGACGAAGCAGACGTACGGGACCGAGCGCGAGTCGTGCCGGAGCCGTACGAAGAGACGGCGGGCGTACGGCAGGGCCGTACGCGCACCGCCTCGGCAGCACAGAGTTCTTCAACGCCCCAGGGGAGTTCAGACCATGCGACCCATACGCCCGCTCTTCGCCGCTCGTCGTGGAAGGAGCGCGCGCCGCAGAACCTCCCCCGTCCTGGCATCGGTCGGTCTCGCCACGGCCCTGTCGCTCACCGCCACCGCCTGCGGCTCGGGGGACACCACGGCGAACGCCGAGGCGTCGTCGTCCGCACAGGACAACGGCGGCGACGGCAAGATACGGATCCCGGACAATCTCAAGGAGAAGCTCAAGGAGCACGGGATCGACCTCGACAAGTGGCGGGGCGGGGCCTGGAAGAACTGGGACAAGGACGACTGGCTGCGCGAGGCCGAGGACTACGTCAACCCGATCATCGAGGACCTGTGGGACCCGGACCGGATGAGGGACGCCGAGGATCCGGAGAAGGAGGTCGACGAGAGCGACCTCACCGGCGACCAGGGCGTCACCGACCCGACCCCGCAGGCCGTCCAGGCGGAGGCGGTGTCGACGAAGTACCACGCGAACGCGCCGGCGGCGGGCAAGGTCTTCTTCGACGCGCCCGAGGGCACGATGGTCTGCTCGGCGACGGTGGTGAAGGACCCGGCCAATCCGGGCAAGTCCAACCTCGTGTGGACGGCCGGGCACTGTGTGCACGCCGGCAAGTCGGGCGGCTGGTACCGCAACATCGCCTTCGTCCCCTCCTACAACGACAGCGGTCTGTCGGCGGCACAGATGCGGACGGCCACCAAGGACCAGGTCGCCCCGTACGGCATGTGGTGGGGTGACTGGGCGCAGACCTCGGACCAGTGGATCGAGCAGGGCGGCCAGAAGGGCGGCGACGGAGCGCCGTACGACTTCGCGGTCATCCATGTGACGCCGGAGGAGGGCAACGGCGGCAAGTCCCTGGAGGAGACGGTCGGTTCGGCGCTGCCGGTGGACTTCGACGCGCCGGCCGTGCCGCAGGTGGACAGCATCACCGCGACGGGCTACCCGGCGGGCGCCCCGTACGACGGCGAGGCGATGTACCAGTGCACGGACAAGCCGGGGCGGCTCTCGCTCGTCGAGTCCGACCCGACGATGTACCGCATCGGCTGCACCATGACCGGCGGTTCGTCGGGCGGCGGCTGGGTGGCGACCGGCTCCGACGGCAAGCCGGCGCTCGTGTCCAACACCTCCATCGGCCCGGTGAGCGCGGGCTGGCTGGCCGGCCCTCGGCTGGGCGAGGAGGCTCAGGGCATCTACGACGCGGTGAGCGAGAAGTTCGCCCAGCGGTGAGGTCGGGCACGCGGTGACGACCGTGTGCGACGGTTCGGCGGCTGTCGGAAGGCGGCCGCCGACGTGCTGTGCAGGAGGCGCGCGGAAATATCGGCCGCGCGCCCTGCGTGCGTCCCCCAGCGCCCCCGCATAGTGGGCGTGACACAAGGAGCAGTTCCGACGGGGGTCGAGAACCATGCGCTTCTCATATCGGCGGCAGCCCCTGCTCTCCGCCACCGTACTGATCGCGGTGCTCGCGTTGACGGCGACCGCCTGTGGCTCGCCCGACCGGGGCACGAGCGACAAACCCGACGTCGCCGCGTCCCGCACCGCCGACAGGGACGGCGACGGTGTTCCCGACGTCATCGCCGACAGGCTCGAGGAGCATGGCGTCGACGTCGGCGACTGGGAGGACGGCGGCTGGAAGGACTGGGACGAGGAACAGTGGCTCGGCGAGGCCGAGGAGTTCTTCAACCCGGTGATCGAGGACCTGTGGGACGCGGAGCGGATGCGCGAGGCCGGGGACCCGGCGAAGACGGTCTCCTCGCAGGACGCCTCCGTCGACGAGGGCGTCAGTGACCCGCCTCCGGCGCCGGTCGAGGCGACGCCCGAGAAGACGCCGTACCACGTGAACGCCGGTCCCGTCGGCAAGATCTTCTTCGACTCGCCCGAGGGCGCGATGGTCTGTTCGGGCACGGTCGTCTCGGACGAGAACCGTCCGGGGAGGTCCAACCTGGTGTGGACCGCCGGCCACTGTGTGCACGCGGGCAGCGGCGGCGGCTGGTACCGCAACATCGTCTTCGTCCCGGCCTACAACGACTTCGGCAGGTCCGGGGAGGAGCTGGCGGCGGGCGCCCCCGCGGAGGAGGTCGCGCCGTTCGGCCAGTGGTGGGCGGACTGGGCCGCGACCTCGGACGAGTGGATCGCGGGCGGCTCCCAGGAGGGCGGCGCCGGCGCGACGTACGACTACGCGGTCCTGCATGTGAAGCCGGAGGCGGGCTCCAAGTCGCTGGAGGAGACCGTCGGTTCGGCCCTGGACGTGGACTTCTCGGCGCCCGCCGCGTCCGGGATCGACTCGCTCGGCGCCTGGGGATATCCGGCGGCACCGCCGTACAACGGCCTGACCATGTTCCGCTGCATCGACAGGCCCGGGCGGCTCTCCCTCGACGCGTCGCTGCCGACGATGTACCGCATCGGCTGCACGATGACGGGCGGTTCGTCGGGGGGCGGCTGGTTCCGGATGGTCGACGGCGCGCCCCGGCTCGTCTCGAACACGTCGATCGGCCCGGCCGACAACACCTGGCTGGCCGGACCCCGACTGGGCAAGGGCGCCAAGGCGCTGTACGACGACCTGAGCACGGCGTACGGCGATCAGTGAGCGAGGTCCGCAGGCTCCGGTGAACCATCGTCGAAGGCCCGCCCCTCGGCCGAGGGGCGGGCCTTCCTTCACGTGACGGGTCAGGCCGTCGGCGCCGGCACGTACGGTGCCAGGTCCGCCGCCAGTTCCTCGTGCACCCGGGCCTTGAGCAGGGTGCCCTCCGGGGTGTGCTCCTCGGAGATCACTTCGCCCTCGGTGTGGGCGCGGGCGACGAGCTTGCCGTGCGTGTACGGCACGAGCGCCTCGATCTCGACCGACGGGCGAGGCAGTTCGTCGTCGATCAGGGCAAGCAGTTCCTCGATGCCCTGGCCGGAGCGGGCCGAGACCGCGATGGAGCGCTTCTCGATCCGCAGCAGGCGCTGCAGCGTCAGCGGGTCGGCCGCGTCCGCCTTGTTGATCACCACGATCTCGGGGACGTTCGTCGCGCCCACGTCACGGATGACCTCGCGTACGGCGGCCAGCTGCTCCTCCGGCGCCGGGTGCGAACCGTCGACCACATGGAGGATCAGGTCGGAGTCGCCGACCTCCTCCATCGTGGAGCGGAACGCCTCGACGAGGTGGTGCGGCAGATGCCGTACGAAACCGACGGTGTCCGCCAGCGTGTACAGCCGCCCGCTCGGGGTCTCGGCCCGGCGCACGGTCGGGTCGAGGGTCGCGAACAGGGCGTTCTCCACCAGGACGCCCGCGCCGGTGAGGCGGTTGAGCAGCGAGGACTTGCCTGCGTTGGTGTAGCCGGCGATGGCGACCGACGGAACCTTGTTCCGCCTGCGCTCCTGGCGCTTGATCTCGCGGCCCGTCTTCATCTCCGCGATCTCCCGGCGCATCTTCGCCATCTTCTCGCGGATCCGCCGCCGGTCCGTCTCGATCTTGGTCTCACCGGGACCACGGGTGGCGAGGCCGCCGCCCTTGCCGCCGCCCATCTGCCGGGACAGCGACTGACCCCAGCCGCGCAGTCGCGGCAGCATGTACTGCATCTGCGCGAGTGCGACCTGGGCCTTGCCCTCTCGGGACTTGGCGTGCTGGGCGAAGATGTCGAGGATCAGGGCCGTACGGTCGATGACCTTGACCTTGACGACGTCTTCGAGGTGGATGAGCTGCCCCGGGCTCAGCTCACCGTCGCAGATGACGGTGTCGGCGCCCGATTCGAGGACGATGTCCCGCAGCTCGCCGGCCTTGCCGGAACCGATGTAGGTGGCCGCGTCCGGCTTGTCGCGGCGCTGGATCACACCGTCGAGCACGAGCGCGCCGGCCGTCTCCGCGAGGGCGGCCAGCTCGGCCAGGGAGTTCTCCGCGTCCTGTGAGGTTCCCGTGGTCCAGACACCGACGAGCACGACCCGCTCCAGGCGGAGCTGGCGGTACTCGACCTCGGTGACGTCCTCGAGTTCGGTGGAGAGGCCCGCGACGCGGCGCAGGGCCGCGCGCTCGGAGCGGTCGAACTGGTCGCCGTCCCGCTCGCCGTCGATCTCGAAGCTCCAGGCGACGTCCTCTTCCATCAGGGCATCGGCCCGAAGACCCTCGGGGTTGTTCTGCGCGAAGGCGCGCTGTGCGGCCTGGGAAGGGGATGAAGAGGAGGTCATTGGATCCTTACGTCGATGGGGGTACCGAAGGGGTGACGGATCTCGATCCGTCCATGGCGACAACGCCCGGGCCTGCCCGGAGATTCCCGGATGCGGACTCGGCCGACCCGGGACAAGCCCCTGGGGGCCGGTCCACGGCTGACCGGGAGTGGGCCGCGCCGCCGACTCGAAGATGGTCGCACGGCACGCCTCGTCTCGTCACGCGGGTTATTTTCCCGTCTTCCACTTCGCCGAAGCCTCGGCGGGGGCCACCTTCCAGTCCGGGTGCCCCGGCATGGGAGGGGTCCGCTCGCCGTGGAGCCAACCCTGGAAGAAGGCGTCCAGGTCGCGTCCGGCGATCCGGGTCGCGAGCCGCTGGAAGTCGGCGGTGGAGGCGACGCCGTCGCGGTGGACGGCGACCCAGGCGCGCTGGAGCCGTTCGAAGGCGGGGCGGCCGATCTCCTCGCGCAGGGCGTACAGGGCGAGCGCGGCACCGTCGTAGACGTTCGGCCGGAAGATGCCGATCTTGTGGTCGGCGTTGGGCACCTTGGGGGCCGCCGGCGGCCCCCCTGCGGCCCGCCAGCGGTCGGAGGCGCTGTAGGCGGCCTTCATACGGGCTTCCATGGGCCGGCCGGCCGTCTCTTCGGCGTAGAGGGCCTCGTACCAGGTGGCGTGCCCCTCGTTGAGCCACAGGTCGGACCAGGTGCGCGGGCTGACGCTGTTGCCGAACCACTGGTGGGCCAGCTCGTGCACCATGATCGACTCGATGTACCACTTCGGGTACTCGGGGCGGACGAACAGCTCCCTCTCGAAGAGGGAGAGGGTCTGTGTCTCCAGCTCGAACCCGGTCTGCGCCTCGGCGATGAGCACCCCGTACGTCTCGAACGGGTAGCGGCCGACCTTGCGCTCCATCCACGCGATCTGGGCCGGGGTCTTCACCAGCCACGGTTCGAGCCGCTCGCGGTCCTTGGCGGGGACCACGTCACGGAGGGGCAGACCGTCCGGTCCGGAGCGGCGCACGACGGCGGAGCGGCCGATGGACACCTGGGCCAGTTCGGTGGCCATGGGGTGCTCGGTGCGGTACGTCCATGTGGTGGTGCCGGGGCCGCGACGCGTGCCGGCGTCCAGACCGTTGGAGACGGCCGTGTAGCCGTCGGGCACGGTGACGCGGACGGTGAACAGGGCCTTGTCGGAGGGGTGGTCGTTGCAGGGGAACACCATGTGGGCGGCGTCGGCCTGGTTGGCCATGGCGAGCCCGTCGGTGGTCCGCACCCAGCCGCCCTCCTCGTCCCCCGTGTACACGGGGTCACTGGTGTGCCGCACGGTGATGCGGGTCCGGCTGCCGGCGGGCAGCGGCTGCCGGGGGGTGATCACCAGGTCCTCGCCCGCGGTGGCGAAGGCGGCGGGCGTCCCGTCGACCTCGACGGAGCGGACCTTGCCATGGGTGAAGTCGAGGTTGACCAGGTCCAGGGAGGAGGTCGTGCGGGCGTCGATGGTGGTGACGGCCGTCAGGGGCTTGCGGTTGTCGCCGGGGTAGGTGAAGGCGAGGTCGTACGACTGCACGTCGTAGCCGGGGTTGCCCAGGTGCGGGAAGAGGCGGTCGCCGACGCCGAGCGGGACGGCGGGCGAGGGGGCGCTCGCGGCGATCAGGCAGAGGGAGACGGCGGAGGTGAGCAGCGCCGCCTTGGTACGGCGGGCCCTGAGGCGTGGGGTGAGCGGCATGGACCACCGCTACCAGCGCGCTCCCCGGCGGCGCCGCCGACTCGCAGCCGTCCCACCCGAACGGGCGGCCCGACGGTCCGCCGAGCCGCCCGGCCCGCCGGTGGCTACTGGGCGGCCGCCTGGTGCTGGGGCCGGGCCACGTCGTAGACGCCCGCCACATCGCGCATGGCGCGCATCA
>NZ_LIQX01000164.1:7659-8186 GCF_001418475.1 Streptomyces ossamyceticus
CTCGGCGACGAGGGTGACCCGGAACTCGGTGGTGTCCCCCCAGTGCACGGCGATCTCCGCGCGCCCGAGGCCCTTCATGCGCGTCACGGCGGCGCACTCGACCCGGTGCACGGTCACCACTCCCCCGCGGACGGCGAAGCCGGTGACCTCGTCGGGTGGTACGGGGGTGCAGCAGCCGGCGAGGCGGACGTTCGCGTCGGGCTGGTCGGCGACGACCACGGCGTTCGCGGTGTCGGAGAGCGCGGCGGGCTCGTCGTGGGAGGGGCGCGGTGCGGGCGCCCCGTCCTTGCGTTCGGCGTCGAGGGCGTCCGGCTCGTCGGCGGCGGTCGAGGGGTGGGTGGCGAGCCAGCGCTGGATGGCGATGCGGGCGGCGGGGGTGTGGGCGTGCTCCAGCCACTCCGTGGAGGGCTCGGAGGCGGGGTCCTGGCCCATGAGGGGCTGGACGGTGTCGCCGTCCCTCAGGACCGTGCTCAGCGTCGCCAGACGGCCGTTGACGCGGGCGCCGATACAGGCGTGCGCGTCCTCGC
>NZ_LIQX01000165.1 GCF_001418475.1 Streptomyces ossamyceticus
ATCGTCCCGGCCATCACCGCCCACGCCGCCGCGCGCTGCGCCCGGGTCCCCGTGTCCAGCAGGTTGTCCCCGTGGTGCATCACGGCCGTGGCGGCCACCACATGAGGCACCAAGTACGGCGGCAGCAGCAACCGGGCCGCCCCATAGGAAGCCCGCCGAAAACGAGCCACGACGCTCCGCTGCGCCCCATAATCCTCACGCAGCCGGGCTCCCCGAACCCCCGCAGCATCAAGACTCCGTTCCCACAAACCCATACCCGGATCGTATGCGCCGCGCCCGCGCACCTGCGCCGCGTGCGGCCCCCGGCGGACGCCACGGCGCCCGTCCCGTGCTCCGGCGATCGTGTCGGTGTGTCACTCGGCCGCGACGCTGCCGCTTGCGAACCACTCCGGTTGGCCGGGCCTCGCACCGGGCTTCCGCCCCCACGCCGAGATCATCGGCGCCGTCGCCACGTCGAGTTCGCCCGTCGCGATGGTGGCGAGGTGGGTGTCGATCTCGGTGTCCGTGGCGTAGCCCTTGGCCGTCAACTGCTCGCGGATCTGGAGCACCGTGGCCCGCTCCAGGGCGGTCCCCGCCGGGCTGGTGAGCGGGAAGTACGCGTCCGCCTGTACGTCCGTCAGGCCCGCCGAGCGCAGCAGACGTGGGAGTCGGCGTCCGTAGGAGAGGTCCGCCCCGCGCTCGCTGAGCAGCCGACGGAATCCGCGGCGGATCTCGTTGGCGAGCTGTTGCCTCGGTCCGGATTCATCAGGGCAGGCCAGCGGCTGCAACGCGGGATCGGCGTCCTCCAGCAGGAGCCAGCCACCGGGCCGCAGGGCGTCCACCATCACCCGCAGAGCACGTTCACGGTCCCTGACATGGACGAGCACCAGACGGGCGTGGACGAGGTCGAAAGCACCGGGCGGTGGCGCGTCGGCGGCGATGTCATGGTGGAGCACCTCGACCTGCGGTGCCGTCGCCGCCGTCATCCACGAGGTGTCGATGTCCGTCGCCAGTACGTATCCGCCGGGCCCCACCCGCTCCGCGAGACCCTCGATCACCGAGGGACCGCCGGCCCCCACCTCCCAGCAGCGCCCGCCCGCCGCGATGCCGAGACGGTCGACGTGCCGGAAGGTGGAGCCGTCGAAGAGGTCGGCCAGCGCCTCGAAACGGTCCCCCGCCTCGGGCTGCCGGTTGTCCAGGAGGTACCCGTCCGGGCCGCGCTCGGTCATCCCCCGATCATGCCGCAGCGCCCACCGGGCGGGCGCTGTCGGTGGTCCACCCCGCCCCGGCCCCACGCGCCACGTTGTTCGACCGGCTGGCTGCTACGGGGTGAAGACCTCCTCAAGACGGTCGATGGCCCCGTTGTCGCCCAGGTGGTACGTGAAGACGAGCCCCGAGTTCGGGTTCGCGTCGAGCCAGTCGAGGAACTCCTGGACGCCGATCTTCTGGTTCGTGGTGCTTTCGACGATGGGGTTGGTCACGGTGACGTACGCGGCCTGGTCCATCGGGATGTACGTCTCCTTGCCTACCGTCTCGAAC
The DNA here is from genome assembly GCF_001418475.1 of Streptomyces ossamyceticus. Classification (GTDB taxonomy): domain Bacteria; phylum Actinomycetota; class Actinomycetes; order Streptomycetales; family Streptomycetaceae; genus Streptomyces; species Streptomyces ossamyceticus. Next base: position 1,519 of record NZ_LIQX01000165.1, read on the forward strand.
GGAGCCCCGTCCGAGTCGGGCGTGCCGCACCCCCAGTTGCCGTGCTTCACGATCAGGCTCAAGGACCCCCCTTCCGGCGTGTAGCGGTAGACCGCGATCTCATCGGGAGAGATGGGCATCTTGTGGTCGCAGTCGTCACCCTCGTCAGAGCCGCCCCCACCGCCTCCGGACCCCGTCGCCGCGGGCTCGGACGGCTTCGAGGTGCCCGAAGTGCCCCCGCCCGAGGTGCCGCCGCCGTCCGCACCCGAGCCCGCGCCCCCGGATGCCTTCGTGTCGGACTTTCCGCCCGCCGTCGTACCGGCGTTCGCCCCCTTCTTGTCCCCCTTGTCGCCGGCGCCGCTCGTCGCCGTCACGCTCGGCTGCGTGTCGCCGCCCGTGTCGTCCGTGCCGCCGCCCCCGGAGCAACCGGTCAGGCCCAGCGCCGCAGCGGCGCACACGCTCAACACGGCCGTCCGGACCGCGCCGGGTCTGCGTCGGCTCTTCCTCGGCGTCAGGTTCATGATCCGCCCCCCACTTCGTGGTTCGAGTGCTCTGCGAGCCTCGTCGGCTCGGGTACAAGGGACGAGTTCCAGCCATCGGCAGTTGCGCGTCCTGGCTAGATTCTGCACGCCGCCCGTGGCCCGGCCGCAGCCGGTGCCTCGCTCACCCGCACCGGTGGCGGGCTCACCCGATGGGCACCGCCCCGCCCGTGACGCGGACCCGGCCGTCCTCGGCTGACACGTCGATCCACAGGTCGCTGGGGCGACCCATGTCCTCGCCCTGACGGATGCCGATCGTGGACGGGGCCGTGATCAGGCCGAGGGTGCGCAGATAGCCGCCGAAGGCCGCCGCGGCCGCGCCGGTCGCGGGGTCCTCGACGACCCCGCCCACGGGGAAGGGGTCTCGGGCGTGGAACAGATACGGAGACTCGCGCCACACCAGGTGGACCGTCGTCCAGCCGTGGCGGCGCATCACGTCGGTGAGGGCGTCGAAGTCGTAGTCCAGGTCGGCGAGGCGGGACCGGGAAGCGGCGGCGAGGACGAGGTGCTCGTTGCCGCCGAACGCCACATGGGGAGGCAGGGCGGTGTCCAGGTCGTCGACGGACCAGCGCAGGGCTTCGAGAGTCGCGTCCAGTTCCCTCGGCGTGGCGGGCCGGGAGTGGGCCGGCACGCTGGTGAGGGTCGCACGGGCCGTGCCGTCGGCGGGATCGATCGCGGTGGCGACGGGAATCTCGCCGACGGGCGTGTCGAAGAGGAGATCGCCCGCGCCGAGCTGTTCCGCGAGGGCCACGGCCAGGGCCACCGTCGCGTGACCGCAGAACGCCACCTCCGCGAGCGGACTGAAGTAACGGACCTGGAAGCGGCGCGCGGACGCGTCGCCGGCGGTGACGAAGGCCGTCTCCGAGTACCCCACCTCGGCGGCGATCGCGAGCATCGCCGCGTCGTCGAGCGCGGAGGCGTCGAGGACGACCCCGGCCGGATTGCCACCTGCCGGGTCGTCGGTGAAGGCGGAGTAGCGCAGGACGGCGGGAGCCCCTGAACTCATGCCGGTCACATCGTTCTTGTCGTACGTGTCGCTGGTCATGCCCCCAAGCTGCCACCGACCGCCCGATCGCGTCCAACGATCATCGCCGATCGAACCGATCGACAAGCCGCATACATGCAGGCTGTGCGGCAGGCGCCTACCCTGACCTTGTGGACACCCGACTCCTGCACACCTTCCTCACGCTCGCCCGGACCGGCAACTTCACTGCGGCCGCGGCCGAGTTGCATCTCGCCCAGTCCACGGTCACCGTGCACATCCGCACGCTGGAGCGGGAGTGGGGCACCCGGTTGTTCGACCGTTTGCCGACCGGGACGCTGCTCACCGAGTCCGGGCGACGACGGCTGGACGGAGCGCAGGAGGTGCTCGACGCCGTGGCACGGCTCCGGACCGGTGGTGCGGGGGCAGGCGAGGGCGGTGACGGGGTCGTACGGGGGCGGGTGCGCGTCGGTACCCCGGAGTCGCTGTGCGCGACCAGGCTGCCCCCGGTGATCGCCGCACTGCGGACCCGTCATCCCGAGGTGGACGTCGACCTGTACGCGGCCGGAACGGGCGAATGCGTGGAGGGGCTGCGGTCCGGACGCCTGGATCTGGCGTTGCTGCTGGAGGAGGAGGCGGAGCTGCCCTTCCCGGATGTCGCGGCCGAGACGGTGGCGCGTGAGGAACTCGCCCTCGTCTGCGCCTTTGGGCACCCCCTCGCGGGACGCGAACACGCTCCGACCTGGGCGCGGTTGGCGAGGGAGACCTTCTTCCTGCTGGAGGAGGGTTGCTCGTACAGCGACGCGCTGGAGCGGCGGCTGCTGGCCGTGCCGGACGCCCGGCCCCGGCTGACCCGGTTCGGCGGCGTCGACGCGGCCCGCTCGTGCGTCGCCGCCGGACTGGGTCTGACCCTGCTGCCGCTGACGAGCGTGGAGGAGCAGGTACGCCAGGGCAGACTGGCGCGCGTACCGGCGCCGGACTTCCGCGATGTGCCCGTACGGCTGGCCCGCCACCGCAGGCGGTGGACGTCGCCGGCCGCGGAGGCTCTCGTGGAGGAGATGACACGGCACTGGGCGGACGGAGAGACGCCGGGGACGGCTCTCAGCGCACCACGCCGTAGCGGAGGTAGACGATCTTCGAAGTGAAGGTGCGGGTGTCGAGGAGTTCCAGATCCACGTGCCGCTCCTGCCGGGGGAAGAAGGAGATGCCACCCCCGACCAGCACCGGGTAGACCCTGGCCCGGTACTCGTCGATCAGCCCCTGCTCGGCGGCCTCCGCGGCGAGCGTCGCGCCGCCGATCGCGATGTCGCCGGTCCCCGGCTCGGCCCGCAGCCGCTCGATCTCCTCCGCCAGGCCGCCCGAGGCCAGTCGGGCATGGCCCCGCACCTTCGACAGCGTGGTGGAGAACACGACCTTGGGAAGCGGGTTCCAGAGCGCGGTCCACTCGCGCTGCGCCTCGTCGAGCGAGTGGTCCTCGTCGGCGGTCTCCCAGTACAGCATCGTCTCGTACAGGCGCCGCCCCAGCAGATGGGTGCCGACCCCTCGGATCTCGTCGATCCAGGAACGGAAGACCTCCTCGTCGGGCGGCGCCCAGTCGAAGCCGCCGTCCGGCCCGACGATGTACCCGTCGAGCGAGATGTTCATCGAATAGGTCACTCTGCGCATCAGAAGTCCTCCTTGGTGACTCGTCCGACGGTACGACCGCTCACCCCCACGTGCCGTACGACGCACCGCCGGGTGCTGGCGAAGAACGTCGGCGGGCCGTGAGCGCGTTCAGGGCTCCAGACGGCTGAGCGCCTGCATGGCTTCGCGTTCCAACCGTGCGAGTTCACGCAGTTGGGTGCCGGCCTGGACGAGATACTGGGTGTCGCCGGTCTGTCCGGCTCGGGTGATGAGTGCCGCGGTTTGCGTCCACAGCCCGGCGGCTTCCGCGTACAGCGCGTGCCCCGTGCGCAGGTGGGGGCTGTCGATCTGCTCGGCGCACTCGGCGAGGAAGTCGCGGTAGAGATTGCGGAAGAGGGCACCGCCGGTACCGGCCTTCTCCATCAGGAGGGCCGCCTGCGGCAGATCGCGCTCGGGGTCATTGCTCCGCCGGAGCCAGGTGGGGACCAGCTTTGCGGCTTTGTCGATGCCCCGGTGGCCCAGGTTGGCGATGGGCGGGTCGAGGAAGGCGTCGGCGCAGGCGGTGATGGCCGGGACGATCCGCTCCCGGGGCGGGACGGCGTCCGCCGGGACGGTCAGGGTGAAGGAGCGGTGCCTCGCGGTCATCGGCCCGCGCTCTGCCCGGGCCCGGGCGAGACCGTCCAGGCTGGTGGTCACCGCCCCGCCCTGCTGGGCCGTGTCGACGAGATGGGCGTGCTGCTCGTCGTAGCCGTACAGGGCGACGATGTGCCCGCCGAAATGCACGCGGGAGGTGAAGTAGTCGAGGTGATAGCTGTCCAACTGCAGCCCTACGGGCCGGCCGGCCTCGACGGCGACCGTCACGTTCTTCCAGGCCTTGCGGGGCGAGGCGGTCTCCTTCACCTGGAGTTCCAGCCCCAGCCTGTCCGCGAGGCCGGTGGTGAGGGTGAAGGGCTTGACGCGGCCCCCGAGGAAGGGGAAGTCCATGCTTTTGCTGTCCCAGTAGATGAAGGACAGCCCGGCACCGAGCCCGAAGAGCATGGCTTCGGACAGATCGAGTCCTTGATGGCGCAGCAGCACCGCGAGCGTGGTGGTCTCGCAGTGCTGCATACCCCGGGCGTCGATGCCGTCGACCATGCTCATGAGGAGTACTCCCAGGAAGGTTTGGGGGCGGACGGGATCACCGGCAGTCTCGTCCGGCGATCCGCCACGTTACCCGTGTCCGTCCCCGGCTCCCGGCGCTCCCGACCTCGCCCACTCTCCCCTGGATCACGGGTAGTTGGGGATGGGGTGGTCGGGAGTGAGAGCGGCGGCGATGCGCTGGACGATGGTGTGAGCGGTGTGGCCGTCGGGACTTGTGGGCCCTTGTGTGGTGGCGACGGCGATGGCGAGATCCCGGTCGGGGAGGTAGGCCTGCGACGCGGAGTACCCGAAGAAGAGGGGGTGCTGGGCGACCCAGTCCCCGAGGACGAGAACGCCCATCCCGTAGTGGGTCTTCTTCGTGTTGGCGAGGCAGATGGTTGCCGGGCAGGTACGGGTCGGCCTGCCCAGACCCACGGTGCCGGGATCCAGGAGCTCCCGGTACGCATCGGCGGACAGGAGCGCACCGGAGCCGATGCCGGTCGCGGAACGGGCGAGGTCGCAGATGTCGGTCGTCTGCACGGCACCGGGGGCCGTGGTCCAGGAGGGGTTCCAGAAGGTGGACTCCTCGTAGGTGCCCCGGTCGGATGTGAAGGCGTGCAGGACGGGTGCGGGGATCTCGGGCGTGAAGCTGCTACGGGTCTCACGCAGCCCGAGCGGCCCCATGACCTCCCGTTCGAGGAGGACGTCCAGACGGGTCCCGGTGATCTTCTCCAGGGCGGCGCCCAGCAGCACGAAGTTGGCGTGCGAATAGTTCCAGTTGGTGCCCGGCCGGTACCAGCGCGGCCGGCTGGTGGAGACGTCCACCAGTTCCCGGGCCGTCCACTGACGGAACGGGTTGGCGGCGATGGTCTGCGCGAAGCCCGGCGCCGTGACGTAGTCGGCGAGCCCGGTCGTCGACGACGCCAGCATGCGGAGCGTGATCCGCTCGCCGTCCTTGAGGTCGGGCAGCCACCGTGCGACGGGCTCGTCGAGGCGGACCCGGCCCTGGTCCACCAGCCGCAGCAGGGCTGTGCCCATGTAGCTGATGGCGATGTTGCCGTTGCGGAAATGCATGGCGGGCCGCGCCGGAACCCCCGTCATCGATTCGCCGAGTGCGGTGGTGATGACCTCCCGGCCGCCGAGCGTGACCCGCAGGATCACGGACTTGAGCCCTGACGCGGCCCGGGCCTTCTCGGCGATCCGACGGATCTCGCGTGCCTTGCCGCGCCCGGACGCCGCGGAACTGCCGCAGGCCCGGCGATGACCCTCGCGTTCCGCCGCGCCCACGGCCGTGCGGGCGGCCGTACCACCGGACATGGTGGTGCGGGCTGTGGTGCCGACTGCGATGGCCGGGGCGCCGAGGGCGAGGAGTGCGGCCAGAGCGGTGACCGCGGCGAGCCGCGGCCGGGGTGAACGGGCTGATCTCATGGCCGGAGTATCGAGGTCGACCACCACACCGACGGCCGGCCCGACACGGAACCGCAGGAAGATCACCCGTCAGGCGTGTGATCGTGACACACGAGGGGTGGGGAGCGCACGGCCGCAGCCCGCTGGTCGCTGACCGGAGCCCGTCGATGGCTGGCCGCAGCCCGCTGGTCGCTGACCGGAGCCCGTCGATGGCTGGCCGCAGCCCGCTGGTCGCTGGCCGGAGCCCGTCGATGGCTGGCCGCAGCCCGCTGGTCGCTGGCCGGAGCCCGTCGATGGCTGGCCGCAGCCCGCTGGTCGCTGGCCGGAGCCCGTCGATGGCTGGCCGGAGCCCGCTGGTCGCTGACCGGAGAGCCGCCGCCCGGAGCCGCATCGCGTCCCAAAAGCCGATCCATCCCCTTGCCGGTGCCGAAGTGACACCCCGATGATGCGGTGATGACCGAAGGGCAGGCACCCACGTACACGACTCGGCTGCTCACCTCGGACACCTGGGACGACTTCGCGGCCCTCGTGGAGAAGCACAACAGGGTGTGGGGCGGTTGCTGGTGCATGGCGTTCCACCCGGAAGGGGTGCGGAACGCCAAGAGCCCGGAGGACAACAGAACCGCCAAGCGTGCCCACGTCGACTGCGGAACCTGCCATCAGGTGCTCGTCCACTCCGGCGACGAGTGCGTCGGCTGGGTGCCAGTTCGGCCCTCCGGCCGAGCTTCCCACGATCAAGAACGCCGCCGCCTACGCCAGGGACCTCGACCACCTGCCCGACTGGCGGATCGGGTGCGTCTTCACCGCCTCGAGGCACCGTGGACAGGGAGTGGCCCGCGCCGCGGTCGGCGCCGCGCTGGAGGCGATCGCGGCAGCGGGCGGGGGAACGGTCGAGGCCTACCCGGAACAGTCCGAGGGCCGACCGCCACAGCGCGGTGCCCGGCAGATGGTGGTCCCGGGCACGCCGCGCGACTCGCTGCACATCCTGGACGCGCTGCTGCTGAACCTGGACGGCGGGGTCAAGCCGGAGATGGCGGCCACCGACAACGCCTCGTACTCGGACATGGTGTTCGGCCTGTTCAAGATCCTCGGCTACAACTTCTCACCCCGGTTCCGTGACCAGGACGACCAGCGGTTCTGGCGGGCCTCGATGCCCGGCGTCGCCACCAGCCACTACGGTGCGGTGGAGGACCTGGCCCGCAACCGGGTCGACATGAACAAGGTGATCACGCACTGGCCGGACATGCTGAAGGTCGCCGGTTCCCTGGTCACCAACCAGGTCCGCGCCTACGACCTGCTGCGCATGTTCGGACGCGATGGGCCCCCACCCCGCTGGGCACGGCCTTCGCCGAGTACGGGCGCATCGCCGAGACTGAGCACCTGCTGCGCGTGGTCGACCCGGTCGACGACACCTACCGCAGGCAGATGAACCGGCAGCTCACCGTGCAGGAGTCCCGCCACAAGCTGGCCCGGGACGTGTGCCACGACAAGCGCGGCACCATCCATCAGGCGTACCGCGATGGCATGGAGGACCAGCTCGGCGTACTCGGCCTGGTCCTCAACGCCATCGTGCTCTGGACCACCCGCTACCTCGACGCCGCCGTCGCCCAGCTCCAGGCCGAGGGCCACGAACTCAGGGACGAGGACATCGCCCGGCTCTCCCCACTCAAGCACCGCAACCTGAATCTGCTCGGGCGATACAGCTTCACGGCCTCGACACTGGCTGCGGGCTCCTTGCGCCCGCTGCGCGACCCGGACGCGCCGGAACTGGACGAGGACGACGACGGTGGGCCGGAATGACCGAGCGGCGAGGCCGGGACGGAAGGGCCCGCGTCGGCCGTTCAAGGACTATCCGGCGGTCCTGCTCACACGGATCAGGGTCTGCTGGCCATTCGCGACGAGCTTGCGGGCGCCGTCGGCCTGGACGCCGTAGACCTCCAGCTGGCAGACGGTCAGGGTGCGCCCGGGCTTGAGGACGGTGCCGATCGCTTCGAGGTGGTCGCCGGCGGCGGGCGCGAGCAGGTTGATCTTGTACTCGACGGTGAGGACCTCGGAGTCCTCGTCGAACAGGGTGAGCGCGGCGTATCCGCCGGCGCTGTCGGCGATGGCACTGGTGGCACCGGCGTGGACGTAGCCGTGCTGCTGGGACACCTCGGGGCGGGCCGGGAGGGTGATGTGGACGCGGCCGGAGCCGATGTGCGTGAGCCGTGCGCCGAGGTAGGACATCAGGCCCTGCAGGTCGAAGCTGTCCTGGACGCGCTTCTGCACTGCGGGGCTCGCCTGTTCCTGCCGCATCCTGTCCACTGGTGGTGCTCGCTTTCCCCATCTGCTGCTCACAGAGCGGTCAGACCTGGTTAGTTGATCTCTCCATCCGGTTCCCTATCATCCGACCAGCCGGAGTGGAACCGCTCGCCGCCCTGCTGTCAGTTGTGTGTAGCGGCGACGGCGGTGGCCAGGAGGTCGGTGAGGTCGTCGACAACGGGGTGCGACGCGCGTGGCCGGGTGACCGCGAGGACCTCGCGCTCGGGGCGATGGGCCGCGGGGAGGTCGTCGACGCTGGTGAGCGGCCGGGCCGGGTCGTGCCAGCCGCCGACGACGGAGGCGGGTACGAGCCCGACCGCCAGGCCCTGGGCAATCAGTGCCAAGGCAGTGTGGTAGTCGTCCGTCTCGTACCGCACGGCCGGGTTGAGGCCGGTGCGATGGGTCCAGCGCTGCAGCAGGCGACGGTCGGGGGTCCCCGCATGACCAGCGGCCCAGTCGGCTTCGCGGCACTCGTCGAGCGTCGTGAGGCCGCTGCTCTGTGCGGCCATCAGCCACAGCGGCTCCCTGCCGAGCCTGCGGATCTGTAGATCGTCGGCGCTGGGAGGGTCTTCCGGGAGATAGCGGTAGGCCAGCAGCAGATCGATCTCTCCGGTCCGCAGTCCGCGCAGACCGTGCACGGGCTCGGTCTCGGTGACGTGCAGCACGACGTCCGGATGGGCCCGGCGCAGCTTGGCCAATGCGGTGGGAAGCAGGCGTCCGGCCGCGGTCGCGTAGACACCGACGCTCACCTTTGGCGCTCCGGACTGAGCGATGTCCTCGGCCAGGCGCTGGAAGTCCGCGGTGGCGGCCAGGACGTGGGCGGCCGCGTCGGCCAGCGCGCGGCCGGCGGCGGTCGGGGTCACACCGCCGCCCGGTCGGCGCGAGAACAGCTCCGTTCCCACCTGCTGCTCAAGCCGGGCGATGTGCTGCGAGACCGCCGAGGGCACATAGCCCAACGCGGCAGCCGCGGTGCTCATCGCCCCGTGCCGGATCACCGCGAGCAGGGTCCGCAGCAGCTTGGGATCGCCGATACCGTTCATGATTCGTGAAAGCTCACTTTCCTGATCATCGCTTCCCATGATGCCTTGCTGCAGGTGACGCTGTGTTCATGGAAATGAGCTTGGAGCAGGAAGTGCAGGCGCCGGTCGCGGTGGTGACCGGTGGGGGGCAGGGCATCGGCCGCAAGGTGGCCGAGGCGCTGGCGGGCGAAGGGTACGCACTCGTCCTGGCCGACCTGAAGGAACCGTTGGAGACGCTGGCGGCCCTGGAGGACGCCGGTGCGCAGGTGCACGCGGTGGTGGGCGACGTGACCTCGGAGGTCTATGCGGCCCAGCTCGCCGAGCAGGTGCGCCACCGCTTCGGCCGGGTCGACGTACTGGTCAACAACGCGGGCGTCTCGCTGCTCACCCCGGCCGAGGAGACCACCGCCGAGGAGTGGCGACGCGTCCTGGAGGTCAACCTCACCGGCCCGTTCCTGCTGTCGCGGACACTGGGGAAGCTGATGCTGGACGCGGGCGGCGGCTCGATCGTCAACGTCGCCTCGATCGCGGGACTGCACGCGGTGGCCGACCGGGCCGCGTACAACGCGAGCAAGCACGGTCTGATCGGCCTGACCCGGACCCTCGCCGCGGAGTGGGGAGGCCGCGGGATCCGCGTCAACGCAGTGTGCCCCGGCTGGGTCAAGACCGAGATGGACGCCGCGGACCAGGCCTCCGGCGGCTACACCGACTCCGACATCGTCGAACGGGTACCCATGGCGCGGTTCGCCGCCCCCGAGGACATCGCCCAGGCCGTCGCCTTCCTCGCCGACCCCGCCCGCAGCGGCTTCATCAACGGTATCGCGATGCCGGTGGACGGAGGCTGGACCGCCGACGCGAGCTGGAACTCTCTACGCATGCAGAAGCGCTGACGGCAACCACGGAGCACAAGCACTGCGCGTCCTTGTTTCCTGCCCTCCCCGCTTCCGTGAACCGGACTAGGTGGGGAGGACGAGCAACGCTGGGAAATTTCAGGGCTCTGTCCGCAGTTCCGTGAACCCCCAGGTCAGCGAGGGGAAGACACGATCTGTCCCTCGTGTCCGAACCTCGCGATCAAATGCGCTCGGGGACGTAGGGACATCGGTCGGCTGTCTTGCGATGATCGATGGTTCGGCCGATTTACGCCTGGAACTCAGTGAGGTCGATGGCGTGAACGCGCAGAGGGTAGCCGTACACCGGGTGTACCGTCTCCCGCTCGAACACCATGCCGAGCTTGCGGATGACGTTCTCGGAGGCGTTGTCTCCCACCTGGTTGATGCTCATGACGCGGTCCAGGCCGCGGTCCTGAAGCGCGAACTCCAGCGTGGCGTGCGCGGCTTCGGATGCGTACCCCTGGTCCCAGAACTGTGAACCCAGCCGCCAGCTGATCGCCACGGCGGGCAGCACCTCCGGCAGGAACTCGGGCACGGACAGTCCCGTGAAGCCGATCAGTTCGCCCGAGGCCAGCAACTCGACGGCGAAGAGCCCGAAGCCCTCCTCGTCCCACTCCTCCTCCCATCGCTCGATGGCCTCGGCCGTGTGGTCCAGGTCCCGCACCGAGCCGTCGTCGATCCAGCGCATGACCCGTGGGTCCGCGTTGATGTCCGCCATTGGCACGAGGTCGTCGTCGTGCCAGCTACGGAGGAGGAGACGGGGAGTGCGGATCTCGGTCATGCCCCCATCCTGCCGAAGGCAAACGACTCATCGGTAATCCGGCGCCCGCCCGCGCCGCCGCTCCGGAAACACAAGGCGTCAAGCAGCCTGCACCCGCACCGTCACGGGGGAAACATCGGGCTGAGGGCTGTGCAGACGACATGCCACTTCGGCAGCACGATCGAGAGGTGAGACCGATTCGGCGGCAGCCTGCCGCAGCACCAACATCATTCACGGAACTGCGGGCAGAGCCATTTTCAGAGATCAGCATTCCCGCGGGCGTGCTCTGCCTCGGGCGGGTGGGGCTTCAGCGGGCCAGGCTTTCCACCAGCAGGAGGGCGCCGATGGCGATCATCATGGCGCCGCTGATCCGGGTGACGATCCGGGCGGCCGAGGGCCGGGTGCTCAAGACCGTGCGGGCGAGGATGCCGACGGCGAGGTAGACCACGGCGCATGCGGTCAGGTGCACCGTGCTCAGCAGGCCGGTCTGCGCGGCGACCGGCCAGCCGGTGGCCGGGTCGATGAACTGCGGGAACAGCGAGAAGTACAGCAGCAGCGCCTTCGGGTTCAGGCCACTGATCCCGAACCCCTTCAGCAGGACCTGCAGGCGGGAGGCGTCCGAGCTCTCGCCTGCGGCCGCCGGGGCGGCCGGCTGCCGCAGGACTCCCCACCCGAGCCACAGCAGGTAGCCGGCGCCCGCCACCGTCAGGGCGGTGAGGGCGGCCGGGGAGCTCGCCACGATCACCGCTAGGCCCGCGACGGCCACCAGCGCATAGGCGGCATGTCCGGCGATCAGCCCGGTGACGGCCGGGACGACCGACCGACCCCGCAGTCCGGCGGAGATCGCATAGGCCCAGTCCGCGCCCGGCGTGAAAACCAGCAGCAGGTCCACCGCCAGAAAGGCCGCCAGCGTCGTCGTGTCCATCGATCATTCCCTCTCGCGCGTCTTGCTCTGGAGGGAACGCTAGGCCGGATTTGCCCGAAAGTGTTTGCGTCTTTACCTCATGATCGAACGATTCGGGGGAGAATCTTCTCCATGGACGCCTTGGACCGGAAGATTCTTACCGAGCTACAGCTCGACGGCCGCCTGACGGTCACCGAGCTGGCCGCCCGCGTGCAGCTCAGCGTCTCGCCCTGTCACCGCCGGCTGCGCGACCTCGAACGCGAGGGTGCGATCCGCGGCTACCGGGCCCTTGTCGACCCGGCGGCCGTCGGCCTGAACTTCGAGGCTCTCGTCTTCGCCACGCTGCGCTGGGAGACCCCCGACACCGTCACTGCCTTCGAAGAGGCCGTGGCCGCCGTCCCGCACGTCCTCCAGGCGCAGCGCCTGTTCGGCGAGCCCGACTACCTCCTGCGGGTCGCGACCACCGACCTGGCCTCCTTCCAGGAGCTGTACGACCAGCAGCTCGCCCGGCTCCCCGGCGTCCAGCGCCTGACGTCCACCCTCGTCATGAAGAACATCGTCCAGGACAGACCGCTGCCCGAATAGGCCGCACCCGGTTCCGAGCCGGGGACAGCCTGTCATCAAACGATCGAATGACGACAGGCGCGCCAGGCGTCCAATGAACCCAGTTTGTCGCTGCTTTCTTTGCGTGTCTCACATGCCTCATCTCCCGTTGATGGGTTGTGGCGTTAGCAGTTGGTGGGGGTCGTGTCACGGGCCTAGCGTCCCGGCGCGTGATGGTGCACTTCTTCTCGGCCGAGGGCTGGCAGTCCTGGGGCCTGTGCGGTCAGCCGCTGATTCCTGAGCGGATGCCGGTGCTGATCGATGACGACTTCTTGTTCAAGGACGCTTGCGGGCCACGGGCCACCCGAGCTGTGAACGCGTGGCTTCGTACGCTTCCGTCGAGTGGGGCTCCGTCGCCGAATTCATGGCGTGCGTACGCGCTGGCGGCCCGGGACTGGCTGATGCATCTTCGGCGGCACCGTGTTGCGGTGTTCAGTTCGCGGCAGGATCTGGTGGCCGCGCTGGGTACGTACGCGGCCCGGCGGCTGTCGGGGCCACTGGACGAGCGGCTGGTGTCGTCGTCGTGGGAGCTTCAGGTGACCGCGCTCAGCCGGTTTTACAGCTGGGCGGTGTCCGAGGGCATGACGTCGGCGGTGCCGTTTACGCAGGCCGTCGGGGTGCGGATGGTGGACGGCCGACTGGTGCGGGGCGATCGGAACCTGACGAGGCTGAGGCGGCCGAAGCCGCACGTGAAGATCCAGTATCTGGAGGGCGACTTCGCCGAACTGTTCTGCCACGGCCTGGCCGGTCTGGGCCCGGGCGGGCTGGAGGATGAAGGCTTCCGAGGCCGTTTCCCAGGGCGGAACGCGGCGATGGGCGGGCTGGTGCTGGGCACGGGGATGCGGAGTAGGGAGTTCAACCACCTGCTGGTTCACGGCCGGTGCTCGGACAGTTCTGGCTGTGGTCGCATTACCTCGTCGAATCCAGAGGCTGGCCGATCCGGTGAGGCAGATGGTGTTCGCCAACTACAAGCGCCCGGTGAAGCAACGGCGCCATGGACTGGCTTCGACAATGGGTCGCCTCACCCGCCGGGAACCGGCTGGGTCTGGCTCCGATCCCCGACGAGCCGATCCACCCCCGCCGCCTGCGGCGGACACTCGAGGTCGAGATGGGAGCCCGTCCCGGCGGGTTGTTCGCCACCAAGGTCCACTTCAAGCACCTGTCCGTGGCCACCAGCGAGGGATACGCGGCCCGGCCCGGCGGGGCGCAAGCCGGTTTCCACCAGGAATGGAAGCAGGCCGAGGCCAAGGAGAATCTGGCCCGGACAGTTGAGGCATTCCGCCTGTTCCAGCAAGGACAGCTGCCCGCCGGCCCCGGAGCTGACGCCCTGATGGCCACCTTCCGCACCGTCGAGGACGAGTTGGACCGGAACGATCCAGGACCGGCGAAGGTGGTCACCGACCGGCAGGTTGAGCTCTTGCTGAAGAAGAAGGCCGCAGCCCTGCATCTGTCCGCGTCGAACTACTGCTGGTTCGAGGACCCTGCGAAGGCCCTCTGCCTCAAGCTCGCCGGCGCCAAGTCCGCGAGCGCACCGCTGACGGGCTGTGTGACAGCGCCCGTTGCCCGCAGGCCACCCACCATCTCGTCCACCGGCCCGTCTGGCACACGTCAGCCGGCAACGGGACTGCACTGCTGAGCAGCCCCCGCATTCCGGCGGGGCCTGCGACGTCAAGACCCTAGCCCGCGAGGCTGGCATCTCCCGCGCAGCTCTCTACCGGACCTGGGGACATCTCAAGGACGAGTTCGAGCAACGACGGTCCACCGCTCGGGCCGCCGGCCAGCAGCCCGACCCGCGTGAGGCACGACTCATCCGCCTGCGAGCACAAAACCAGCGACTCGCCCGCACTCACACCGAACTCAACCAGCTCAAGGAACGCCATCAATTGGCCTTGTCGGCTCTGGCTGCCCAGGACGACGAACTCCAGCGGCTCCGCCGCCAGCTGAGCACAATCAGCCCCACCGCAGGCGTCGTCCCTCTGCCCCGCCGGTGAGCTCCCCCATCGCGTCCTCAAGAGGGTAGAGAGATGGTTGTCGTTGAGTGAGAGGACGAGAACCACGTGGACGTGTATGAAGCTGTGGACAGTCGCCGGGCCGTGCGGGCGTTCAGCGATGAGCCGGTACCCAAAGAGGTTCTCGAACGAGTGCTGACCGCTGCCACGCGGGCTCCGTCGAGTGGAAATCTCCAGCCGTGGCATGTCTATGCCGTGGCCGGCGAGCCCTTGGCCGAGCTGAAGAAGCATGCGACGGCCAGGGCACTTGCGGGAGACCCGGGCGATGAGCGGGAGTATCCGATGTATCCGGCCGAGCTGCCTTCGCCGTATCTGGACCGCTTTTCCGCCGCGGCCGCCCAGCGGTACAAAGCGCTGGGCATCGAGCGCGACGACCCCGAACGGCCCAGGAAGATCGCCGCCTTGAACTCGGGGGCGTTCGGGGCGCCGGTTGTGCTGTTCTGCTACCTCGACCGGACGATGGGACCCGGGCAGTGGGGGGATGCGGGGATGTACTTGCAGACGGTGATGCTGTTGCTGAGGGCGGAAGGGGTGCACAGCTGTCCCCAGGTGATGTGGACGATGTATCGCAAGACCGTCAGCCAGATAGTCGGAGCCGATGACAGGCTTGCACTGTTCTGCGGTGTCTCGGTGGGATTCGAGAAGGAAGGCGTGCCCCGGCTGCGTACCGGACGAGCGGATATGACGGAAACAGTGAGCTTCATCGGAGGGTGACCGTCAGGCGGTCAAGATCCGCAGGACAATCCGCAGGACAGCCTATGAGGCACCCGGCCCTTAGGCCGTTGAGATGGCGATCAAGCTGGGTCTTGATCGCCATTTCGAGCACGCATAGCGTCAGGACGGTGGAAACAACGCACCGGCCCGCCGCCCGGGTCATCTGCTTGGACGCTGCCCACCGCCTGCTTCTTCTGCACTGGCGGGATCCCTTCGGCGGGACCTGGCTCTGGGAGCCGCCAGGTGGCGGCATCGAGCCTGGCGAGACGCCGCTGGTGGCAGCACGACGTGAACTGGCCGAGGAAACCGGACTCGACCCGGCTGCCGTCCTTGACCGGTCGGTGCTCGTCGACCGTGATGTGCAGTGGAACGGCAAGCGGTACACCGGGGCGGAGCACTTCTTCGTCGCTCAGTTTGCCGACGAGCAACCATCCCTGGTGCGGACCGGCCTGCTCCCCGACGAGCAGGCCAACCTGGACATGCATGCCTGGATCGCATGGTCGGATCTGGACTCGCTACCGGACCCGGTTGAGCCGCCGCAGTTGCTGACCGTGCTCGGGGCCCTGATACCGGACGGGCCGTGGTGTGATCTGTATGAGGTGCGCTCGCAGTGAGGTACGACAAGCTCGCCGTCCGCTACGAGGCGACCGTTCAGCTCACTCTCATACGGCAATACGGGCTGACCCGCGATTGATCTCGGGGCGTGTTGTACCGCGGGTTCGGCTGGGTGGTGGATCAGCAGACGTTGACTGTCTCCATATCCCGCACTCACCGACCAAGATCAGTCGCAGGTCAGCCCGTTACGGTCGCTGCCATGACGACATCCCTTGCAAGCAGTGCCTTCGACTCACTCCGCCTTGACGCCGTCCACGATCAGGACGCGTTGCGCCGGGTCTACGAACTGCCCAAGGACACGGCCATACGCAAGCAAATGACCGAACTCACCGAGCAGACCCGGCGGTTGGTTGGCTGCTCATCGCTGGTCCTGGTCGCCAGCGCGGACGCCGAAGGCAACTGTGACGTTTCCCCGCGCGGCGGCCCCGCCGGGTTCGTTGCCGTCCTGGACGCACGGACGGTGGCGATACCGGACGCGACCGGCAACAAGCGTCTTGACACGCTGCAGAACGTCATTGCCACCGGACGAGCCGGGTTGCTGTTCGTTATCCCGGGGCGCACCACGACGCTCAGAGTGAACGGCCGGGCCTGCGTCTCCACCCGCCCGGAGCTGCTGTCGCAGCTGACCGCCGTAGGCAAACCTCCGGCCAGTGCGCTGGTGCTGGGGATCGAGGAGGTCTACCCGCACTGCCCCAAGTCGCTCCTGCGCAGCGGGGCCTGGAAGCCGGACCAGTGGCTACCGGCGGATGCCCAGCCGACCTCGGCCGAGGTGACGCTGGCCCAGCTGCGGATGCCGGAGCTGACGATCGCTGACATCGAGCAGGCGGAGGCGGATTCGCTGAAGTACCGGTACGAGTAACCAGCCGACCTGCGCTTACTGAACCACCAGCCCGTCGAATCACCGAGCCAGCACGCCCCAAGATCAATCGCGGGGCGGCTCGAAATAGGGGCGGCCGTGCCCAGCAACTCGTAGAGGCTGAGATTCCAAATGCTTCACCCGCACGGATGAACCTTGCCCCGGCGCACAGCCGAGACACGTGATCTCCACGTCTTCGACGCGGAGATCACGGCGCAGCCCATCTAGACGAGACGCTACGCAAGATGGACACACCCGACGCCGCGATAAGCGGAGATTCCGGGGCCCGACGGCGGCTCCGATCCAATGAGATCCGATGCCGGCTGATGACAGGGTTAGATGACACCCGAGGTCCGATGCGGCAGCAGAAGCTGGGAACAGCGTGGCCAATCTCGTCTACAAGACGGGTGTCGACCGACCGGCAGCCCACCGCCCGCCAGGACCTCGTCCTCGCCGAGGCCGGGATCGAGGACCCGCGGGTCTTCGAGGAAGAGGCGGGCACTCCAGCCGCCTCCACCCGCTCCAGCGCCCGAAGTTCAGCGAACTCCTCACCTACGCGCGGCCTGGCGACACGGTGCACATCTCCGAGATGTTCCGCCTCGTGCGCGGCAACCAGCACATCCTCGACGTCCTCGAAATCCTGCACCGTGACCGGCTCGCCCTGCGCATCCACGACGGCGTGTTCTCCGCCATGGACCTCACCGCCCGCCACCCGCGCACCGGCGAACGGCTGTCCACCGTGAAGTTCATGCTCCAGACCCTCGCCGCCCGCCGGCGAACTCCAACGCGACCTTCAGCGCGAACTGACCTACGACGGGCTACGCGCCGCCGAGGCCAAGGGCAACAAAGGCGGACGCCGCCCCGCCGTGCCGGCCGACAAGAGCGACGCCGTCCGCGCCGCGTACCTGAAGGGCCGCTCCATCGCCGCCCGCGACCACGGCGTCAGCCGCGGCGCCATCCGCACCGCCGTCGCCGACCTCATGCCCGACCACATCGCCACCGCCGAAGAGGTTCCCGCGCCGGAGCTGCCGGTCACCCTCGACATGCCGGGCAAGGTCGCCGACTACCTCCGCACCGCCGACCTGGACCCCGTCGAGCGGGCCGCGCTCAACCAGGGCGTGACCGTACGGCGCGGCCAGGGCTACACTCTGCGCGTCACCGCCGTCCCGGCCGTGCACCGCCAGTTTCTCGCCCGCCGGCAGCCGCTCGACGGCGGCCACGGCCTGCCCGTGATCCCTGCCCAGCGCAAGGCCCGCCGCGAGTACGAGAACCGCGTCAGCACGCTCGCACCAACCGAGCCGTGATCGTTCTCAGCGCCAACCGCTGTACCGGTACTCCCGAGGTCAGAGCCATGATCACCGGCTTAGCGTTAACCGCTGTACCGATGTTCCCCGTGGCCGTACTTGGTGCCGACCGTGCGCAGAGTGGCGAGCACCAGTGCCCGGGTGACGGTGACGATTTCGCTCACGCGGACCTGTTCCTGCGGACCGTGTGCGTGGCGTACGTCGCCGGGACCGTACTGGAGCGTGGGGATGCCCGCCCCGGAGTACAGGCGCAGGTCACTGCCGTAAGGGGCGCCTCGCTCGGAAGGGCGCGGGCCGCCGGTGACGTCGGCGTGCGCGTCGCCGACCTGAGCCGCGAGCGGATGCCCGGCCGGCAGCCGTCCACTGGCGAACTGGCCGCCGGGCCACGTCACCGTGGCGGGGTGGGAGCGCAGCCAGGGGTCGGCCGCGCAAGCCTCGGCCACGCACGCCTCCAGGTCGGTGCGCGCCCGGGCCGGGTCCTCGCCCAGCCGGACGCCCAGTCTTCCTTCGGCCACCAGCAGGTCGGGCACGCTGCTGGCCCAGTCGCCGGAATGGACGGTGCCGACGGACAGCGGGTAGGGGATGGGGTACTCGGACATGAGCGGGTCGGCGACGGCGTTGCGGCGGGCTTCGAGACGGGCGAGCGCGCGGTGGATGGGCAGGTATGCGTCGATGGCGCTCACTCCCACGTATCTGGTGCTGCCGTGGGTGGCTCGGCCGGGTACCTGGATGCGAAAGGTCAGGGCGCCGGCGTTGGCTGTCATGAGCGCGCCGCTGGTGGGTTCGGTGATGATGCAGGCGTCACCGGTGTGGCCGCGCTGGAGGGTGCCGAACGCTCCGAGTCCTCCGTCCTCTTCGCTGACCACGAGGTGCGCGGACACCTGGCCGCGCAGCCTTGCGCCCGCCTCCCGTATCGCGGCCACGGCCGCGAGTATCGCCACGACCCCCGCCTTCATGTCGCATGCTCCTCGTGCGTGCACCACGTCCCCGGTGAGCCGGGGGCGGAAGGGGTCACCCTCCCACCGCGCCAGGTCTCCGGAAGGGACGACGTCGACGTGCCCCTGGAGGACCAGGGTCGGCCCGTCGCCCCGGGGTGGCGTGCCGGCCACCAGGCCCCACGCCTCCGTGCGCGGGGCCTCGCTGCCGGGAAAATCGGGATGGGCGCGAAGCTCGGGAAGGTTCATGGACCACAGGTCGACATCGAGGTCCATCCGTTCCAGATGCCGGGCCAGGACGTGCTGAAGCTCGGACTCCGCGGCGCTCCCCGTCACGCTCGGCACGGCGAGGAGTTCCAGCAGCAACCGGGCGATTGCCGCCTCGTCCACCGCGGCCAGTGCCGAGGCTTCCACATCGCTCAGGCTTGCTGTCATCTCAACACGGCTCCCAGCACGTGACATCAGGACAAGCCGGAGACTATGTTCGGCGGACAACGCAAACAATCACCATTTGCTGCTGGCTACCATCGCTTTCTTGCAATGTAGGAGGGCTCATGGCAACTTCTTGCGCCTCGCCGCGGGCCCTGACGCCGGGAGTGAAGGCCATGGACGCCATCGACGAAGCGATCATCCGCTGCGTGCTGCACGACGCACGTGCCACGTACGCCGAGATCGGCAAGGCCGCCGGGCTGTCCGCGCCCGCTGCCAAGCGGCGTCTCGACCGCTTGGTGGCCACCGGGGCGATCCGCGGTTTCACCGCTCTCATCGACCCTCAGGCGTTGGCCTGGCACACCGAGGCTTTCGTCGAGGTCTACTGCACCGGCAATCCCACCCCCGCCGAACTGCGCCAGGCCCTGGAGGACATCCCCGAGGTCGTCGAAGCCTGTACGGTCTCCGGCGCCGCCGACGCCGTCGTCCATATGCTCGCCAGAGACATCACCCACCTGGAACAGGCCATCCAACGAGTGCGCGCCACCGCTCCCGTCGAACGGACCGAGAGCGCCATCGTGCTCTCCCGGCTGCTGAACCGGCCTCGCGTGTGATCGACACCATGGGATCACCGCGAGTTGGGATCACCGTGAGTGCCGAGGCTCGCGTCGTCCGCCGGCCGACGGTGACGCTCCGCCCCGGAGCTGCTAGGTCAGCTTGAAGGTGAGGGAGCGGGAGATCTCCTGGAGGTCCCAATTCCCGTCCCGTACCGCCTGGTTGCTGATCCAGAACACCATCAGGTCGCCGCGCACGGCGTACACGTGCACGCCGTACGACCAGTCGTTGCCGCCGGGGTGGGTCACGAGGCTCCGGTCGGGCATGACGACCCACCCGTAGCCGATGGCGTAGCCGTCGTAGCCGGGTAGGCCGGTGGGGGAGTGGGCCGTGAACATCGCGGTCCGTGCGTCGCGGTCCAGGAGGGTGCCGTCGGCCAGGGCGCGGTGGAAGCGGTACATGTCGCGGGCGGTGGACAGCAGACCGCCGTTGCCGCGCAGGTTCCAGTACGGGCCGTCAGCGGCCCATCGGTGGTCCAGTGGCCGCCCCTGGGAGACGCCCCTTTCGTCGTACTCCACCGCGATCCGTTCCGTGTCCCAGCGCGGCAGGACATAGCCGGTGTCCTCCATGCCGGCGGGAGCGAAGATCTGTTCCGCCAGGAAGTGCTCGTAGTCCATGCCGGAGGCGCTCTCGATGAGGGCGGCCAGCAGGCTGTACCCCAGGTTGGAGTAGGAGAACGTCGTGCCGGGCGGGGCGACCAGCTCGGACGTGACCGCCCCGTCGATCATCTCCTGGCGGGAGACCGGATCGTAGTCGTCCCTCAGCGCCTCGGGCAGTCCGGAGGTATGGGTGAGCAGGTGGTGAATCGTGATGGCGCGCTTGTCCGCGGGGACATGCCCGACGAACTCGCTGATCCGGTCGCTGACCCGCAGCTTGCCCGCCATCTCCAGCTTCGTGATCGCCGCGGCTGTGAACGACTTGGTCATCGACATCAGGTCGTACACCGTGTCGCAGGTGGCCGGGGTGTCATGGGCTCGATCGGCCATCCCGTAGCCGGCGCAGTGCCGCTGCTGACAGTGCAGCCGGCGCCAGAGCCGGCACCAACGCGGAAAGCCATGCCAACACGACAGGGGCAGCGCGTCACATCCGGGCCGGGCCCAGGACTCCGGCCCGATCTCCCCGCACCGGGCCGGCCAGTACGTCCACGGCGGCCGTGAACAGCCACGGCAGCCGTTGAGCGAGGGGCACCAGCGCGCCACGGACCGGGGGCACCCGCGTCGCGCCGAGCAGCGCGTGGGTCAGCCACCGATAGCGCCGCGTGAGCCGGCGCCACTCCCGTTCGTAACCGGCCACGTCCCCTTCGACGACGGCCCGGACGGCAGCCTGCGCCTGTACCAGCGCCAACGCGATGCCCTCACCGGTCAGGGCGTCGACATACCCGGCGGCATCACCGACGAGCAGCACACGCCCGGCGGTGCGCGCGCTCGTGTCCTGGCGCAGCGGGCCCGCCCCCCGTACCGGCCCGGCCGGGGCGGACCCGGCCAGCCGTTCCCGCAGCTCGGGGAAGGCGGTGAGGTGATCGTCGAAGGATCCACGGGCGGCGGTGAGCACAGCGACGCCCACGAGATCGTCGGCCACCGGCGTCACGTAGGCCTCCGCGCGAGGAGCCCAGTGCACCTCCACGTGATCGCTCCACGGGGCGAGTCGGTAGTGCCGCCGCAACCCGTGCCGCGATCCGCTCCCTGCCTCGCGGCCTGAACCCGACTCCGCCCCGGGGACTGATCCCTGCTCCGCCCCGCGGCCCGATCCGACGCCCCCGGCCTCCCGCCCCGGCCCGTGTCGCGAGCGGATCCGGCGTGGCCGGTCGAGCCCCAGGGCCCGGCGGATCGGCGAGTGCAGGCCGTCCGCGGCGACGAGATGGGCGGCACGGGCGCCGTCGACCCGCACACCGTCGTCGTCCTGCTCGACGCGACGCGCGGTGCGCTGCTCGATCCGTACGCCCGCGGCGAGCACCGCCTCACGCAGCGCCGCGTGCAGCGTCGTGCGACGGACGCCCCGGCCGGGGCCCGCCGCGAAGTCCGCGTCGACGCGGTGCCGTTCGGCCACATAACGGATGCCGCGCAGGGCATGGCCGGGCGGGTGGACGCCGAGCGCCGCCAGCGCGGTGACGGCGCCGGGCATCAGCCCCTCGCCGCACGCCTTGTCGACGGTGCCCGCGCGTTGCTCCCACACGGCGACGTCGAGCCCGGCGCGGGCCGCGTGCAGGGCGCTGGCCAGGCCTGCCGGTCCGCCGCCGACGACGAGCAGGTCCATGGGTGGTCTCCTTCAGGTCAGTTGGGCCAGGGCGGAGTCCTCGGTGCGGATGCGGGTGGCGAGCAGGAACCCGTTCAGCGTGGTGAAGGCGACCGCCGTGACCCACGCCGAATGCACCAGGGGGAGCGCGAACCCCTCCGCGACGACGGCGACGTAGTTGGGATGCGGGATCCAGCGGTAGGGACCCTCCGCCACGCGCGCGGAGCCCGGCACGACGATCACCCGGGTGTTCCACTGCCGTCCCAGGGTGGTGATGCACCACCAGCGCAACGCCTGCGAGGCCGCGACGACGGCGATCATGGCCCAGGCGAGGACAGCCACGGCGTCCGGCCGGCGCAGCCACACCTCCACGAGCGCGCCGACGAGCAGACCCGTGTGCAGGACCACCATGAACGGGTAGTGCCCCCGCCCGGCCTCCACGCCGCCCCGCGCGAAGCTCTGGGCGGCGTTGCGCCGGGACACGACCAACTCGGCGACCCGCTCCAGGCCGACCGCGAGGACCAGGCCGGTGAACAGGGCCTCGCTGCTCACGGCGCACCACCCGGAGCGCGCAGGAGCACGAACTCGGAGCAGAAGCCCGGCCCCATGGCGAGCATGAGCCCGTGGGAGCCCGGCGGGGGCGGACGCTCGGCCAGCGTGTCCGCCAGGACGTGCAGTACCGAGGACGAGGACAGGTTGCCGATCCGGCGCAGCGAGTCCCAGGTCATGCGCAGGGCGTCCCGCTCGACCCCGAGGGTGTCCTGCAGCGCTTCCAGCACCTTGGGCCCGCCGGGGTGCGCCACGTACCAGCCGAGGTCGTCGCGGGTCAGCCCGTGGTCGGCGAGGAAGCCGCGGACGTCCTCTCCCACGTGGTGACGCACCAGGTCGGGGACGGAGGGATCGAGCACGATCTTCAGCCCTCCGGCGCCCACGTCCCAGCCCATCATGCGTTCCGAGTCGGGATAGAGGCGGCTGCGCGACGCGAGGACCTCCGGACGGGCCGGGTCGTCGGACTGCGCGAGCGGGTGCTCGGCGCCCACGGCGACCACCGCCGCGGCGCCGTCCCCGAACAGCCCGCCGGCCACGATGTTGGCGGCCGAGGTGTCGGTGCGCTGCAGCGTGAGCGAGCACAGCTCGACCGACATCAGCACCGCGACCCCGTCCGGGCGACCGCGCAGCAGGTCGTGCAGACGGGCGACACCGGCCGCTCCCGCCACGCAGCCCAGGCCGACCAGGGGCAGGCGCACCACATCGGGACGCAGCCCGATCTCCGCAGCGACACGGGCCTCCAGTGAGGGGACGGCCAGGCCGGTCACCGTGCACGACACGATGTAGTCGACGTCGGCCGGTGTGAGGCCCACGCCCTTGAGCGCGTCCACGACCGCGCGTGCGCCGAGTTCGACGCCGGCCCTGATGAAGACGTCGTTCGACTGACCGAAGTCCTCCAGCCGGGCGTACTCCTCCAGCGGGAGCACGGTGTGCCGGGTCTCGACGCACACATTGCGGTGCATCCGTTCGACGACACCGTGTCTGACCGGCTCCTCGGCCATCATGGTGGTGGTGACCAACTCGGTGATGTCCTCCTGCCGATGGCGATACTCCGGCAGGACGCCGCGAACGCTGACGATGCGCGTGCTCATGCTGTCTCCCGTTGCTCCCGTTGCTCCCGTTGCTCCCGTTGCTCCCGTTGCTCCCGTTGCTCCTGTGGCCCGGTGGCTCCCGTAGGTCCTCTGGTTCCCAAGACGTCGTGGACGGCTGCCGGGGTCATCCACCGGCCGCCAAGAGCAGGAACACGTCGAGGAGGGCGACGGCCACCGCGACGCGGAAGGGAGCGCGGGCCGGGGCGACCAGTGTGAGCAGTGCCAGGACCGTCACCAGGGCGAGCACCGCCCATGCCCAGGCGGGCGGAGTTCCCGCGGGGCCGAGTACGGCGAGCAACGAGGCCGCGGACAGCAGTACGGCGGCAAGGACGCGTGAGCGGCGTTCCCCGATCCGGTGGGGGAGGCCACGGACACCGGTCCGTTCGTCGTCGGCGAGATCGGGCAGCGTGTTGAGCAGATGCGCCCCCACCCCGAGAGTGGCGCTCGCGCCGGCCATCCACAGCGGGGCCCAGCCCCGGACGGGGTCGGCGAGAGTGACGACGGAGGGCAGCGTCCCGAACGCGCAGGCGTACGGCGCCCAGGACCACACGGTCGCCTTCAGCCCCAGGTTGTAGGCGTGGCCCGCACCGGTGGCGAGGGTGGCGTTGAGCAGCGCGCTCCGCCAGCCGGCCAGCACGGACAGCACCAGGCAGGCACATCCCGCCACGACCAGGGCCGTCACCACCCGCCCGACCGGAAGGACGCCGGTGGCCAACGGCTTGCCGGCGCGACCTACGGCGCGATCGCGGCGCAGGTCCAGCAGATCGTTGCCCCAGCCGACGGTCAGCTGACCGGCGAACACCGCCGAGGTGACGGCGACGACGTCGAACGGACGCAGCTCGGCACGCAGTGCGAGCAGGGCCGTGACAGCGGTGACCGCGAGCGCGGGCCCGCCATGGGCGGCGACGAGCAGCGCGGGCACGGACGGCGATCCGGGACGCGCCGGAACCGTACGGGCGGTCACGGGCATCGCAGCACCTCTACCGGGCCGGCACGCGTGATCACCAGGGACATACAGGATCGCTGCCACGCCACCCGCCCGCTCACACGAGGCGGTCCGGCATTCGGCGGACGTCCTGACGAACTCCGACACCTGTCTTCTCGCCGACGACGACGCAGAATAGGACCATGGACAGGGACGTCCTCACGGTCTCGGGCGTGCGGGACAGGCTCGGCACAGCACTGTTCCGGCGCGTCGCGGGGCCGGACGGTCCCGCGAACCGTGCCCGCATCCACCACACACCGGGCCCGCGCTGGTTCGGCCCGGAGCGGCCCATCCGCGCCGTGCACGGCGACGCCTCCATGTTCATCGGCGGACTGCGGGCCCTGCTGCTGCAGTCCCTGCACCCGCTGGCCATGGCCGCCGTGGCCGCCCACTCCGGCTATCGCGGCGACCCCTGGGGACGACTGCAACGCACCAGTACGTTCCTGGCCGTGACGACCTTCGGAACCGCCGACGACGCCCGCACCGCGGTCGAACGGGTCCGCGCGATCCACGAGCGGGTCACGGGGACGACGACGGAGGGCGAGCACTACCGGGCCGCCGACCCCCATCTGCTCGAATGGGTGCACATCACCGAGACGGACAGCTTCCTGCGCGCCCACGAACGCTTCGGGGCGCGGACTCTCTCCGCCGCCGACTACGACGCCTACGTGGCCGACACGGCGAAGGTCGCGACGGCCCTCGGGGTAGCGGACCCGCCCCGTACCCGGGCGGAACTCGACTCACGCCTCGCCGCGTACCGTCCGGAACTCCGTGCCACACCGGAAAGCAGGGCGGCCGCACGCTTCCTGCTGATCCACCCACCGCTGCCGATCGTCGCCCGGCCCGCCTACGCCCTGCTCGCCGCCAACGCGGTGACCTCCCTGCCGGAGTGGGCCCGCACCCTGCTGGGCCTCCCGCACCTCCCCGGCCTGGAGGGCGTCGCGATACCGCTCACGGGTCACGCCCTGACGAGGGCGATCAGGTGGAGCATGCGGCCCCCGGGATAGCCCGTAACGCCCGGCCTGAGTGCTACCCCGCCCCGGATGCCACCCCGTCGTCAACGGGTACGCCCAGTCGGCCGGCCACCGTGGTGAGGGCCGATCCCAGCGGGAGGGCGACCCGGGTGACGGCGTGCCGGTCACCCCGCGTGGCGTCCCGGTTGACGATCAGCACGGGCTTCCCCGTCTCCGCTGCCTGGCGGACGAACCGGAGCCCCGACATCACCGTCAACGAGGAGCCCAGGACCAGCAGGCACGCGGCCCGGCGGACCAGGGAGCGGCAGTGCTCGACCCGCTGCGGCGGAACGGCCTCCCCGAAGAACACCACGTCCGGCTTGAGGACTCCGCCGCAGACGACGCACGGCACGACACGGAAGTCCCCGACCTGGTGGTCGGTGAGATCGGCGTCGCCGTCGGGGTTGATCCCGGCGGCCACGGGAGCGAAGCCCTTGTTGGCCTCCTCCAGCCGCCGGGCCAGTTCACGGCGCGGACTGAACGCGCCGCAGGAGAGGCAGACGACCCGGTCCAGGCTTCCGTGCAGTTCCACGACGCCCTCACTGCCGGCGGCCTGATGCAGACCGTCGACGTTCTGGGTGATCACACCCGAGAGCAGGCCGTGCCGCCCGAACGCGGCCACGGCACGGTGTCCGGCGTTGGGGCGTGCGCGCCCGAAGGTGCGCCAGCCGAGGTGGCTGCGCGCCCAGTACCTGCGCCGCGCCTGGGCGCTCGCCGTGAAGTCCTGGTAGGTCATCGGGGTGTGCCGACTCAGGCTGCCGCCCTCGCCGCGGTAGTCGGGGATGCCCGACTCCGTGGAGATACCCGCCCCGCTGAGCACCAGCACACCACCCGACCCCAGGGCGTCGGCGACGGGTCCGAGATCCGTGGTGCCCGGCGGAAGGTCCTCGGCGGGAGACCAGCTCAAGGTGGGGCGCATGCGCATGCCGCCCAGGGTACGAAACATGCAGTCGCCGACGTCTCCCCGTCGAACCCCCGGCGAACGCCCCGTCGCCTACCCGATCTGCCCGCACACCCGATCTGCCCGCTCACCCGGCCGGAACCGCACACCCGGCGGAACCGGACACCCGGCCGGAACCGTCCACCCCTCCCTCGTCGTCTAGTGCGCTGACTGTGCGCGAAGAGGACCATGGGGGACGTTGTGGCGCGGAATATGACAAAGGCCGGACTTCTGGTGATGGCCATGCTGACGGTGCTGGGGGCCTCGGCCTGCGGCAGTGAAGCCGGTGCGGCGGCGGAGGGGGAACGCGGGACGTCCCGCACGGGGGAGTCCTCGGCGCACACCGGGGCGCCGTCCGGCGCGGCCTCGACCTCGCCCGACATCGAGGGAAAGTCGTCCGGGCTCGCGCAGACCGCGGCGTCACCCCTCACCCGGAAGGTGCCGTGGAACCTGGACATCCTGGACCAGCGCGCACGGCCCCTGAACGGCAAGTTCACCACCAAAGCCACGGGCAAGGGCGTCCACGTCTACGTGATCGACACGGGAATGGACATCTCCCACAAGGAGTTCGGCGGACGCGCTCACCGCGGCGCCGACTTCGTCGGCCCGAAGGACTCCGGTGACTGCTTCAGCGAAGAGGGCGTCGGCCACGGCACCTTCGTCGCAGGCGTGATCGGCGGGGCGAAGTACGGGGTGGCGCCCAAGGCGGAACTCGTACGGGTCCAGGGCATCCTGTGCGAGAGCGACGGCGGCGGCTCCCAGGCGGCGGCCGAGGCTGCCCTGGTGAAGTCGGTCAAGTGGGTCACCGCCCACGCGCAGAAGCCCGCGGTGGTGAACATGTCGCTCAACTTCGACCGCCGGTCGGCGGCCCTGGACGCCGCGGTGAAGAAGATGGTCGACGCGGGGATCCCGACGGTGGTGTCGGCCGGCAACTTCCGCGACGACGCCTGCAAGCACTCCCCGGCCGGCGTCCGCGGCACGATCGTCGTCGCGGCCTCCACCTCGAAGGACCGGGTCTGGAACGACACGGCCTCCCACGGTTCGGGCTACGGGCGGTGCGTGGACCTGTACGCCCCCGGCCAGAAGGTCACCGCCGCCCTCGCCGGAGGCGGTACGGTCACCGAGGAGTTCGGCGCGACGTCCTGGGCCGCGCCGCACGCGACCGGCGTGATCGCGCTGTACCTGTCGGCCCACCCCCGGGCCACGGCCGACGAGGTGCACGTCTGGCTCGACCGTACGGCCACCCGTGGCGTCGTGCGGGGCGTCCGCGCCGACACCCCCAACCGACTGCTCAACACCGGCGGCATCTGACCCACGGCGGCTCGTCATATCGGGGTCATCAACTCGTCAGGTCAGGGGCGCGGCACTGTAGTCGGAGAAACACGAGTAGGTGAAGCTGCTGTTCGCCGCGGCGGGTGGGAAGTCCATGACGCCGTAGTGGAAGTGATCGAGCGTCGTCTCGCTGCGGTCCAGCCGGACGTTCGCCGGGTACTCCTCCGCGCCGCCGCGGTTCAGGCATGAGGTGCGGGGGTCCCGGAGGTCGGCCCTTCCGGTGGAGGCGAACACCAGCTGGAGCCCGCGGGATGTGCGGTCCGTCGAGAGGATCACGGCGAAGTACTCGTCGCTGTAGCGGGAGATGCTGATGTGCGGCACACGAGCCGCGCCCAGGTCGACCGCCGAGTAGTCGCTCCGGCAGGAGTACCGCAGGGCGTACCGTCCCGACACGAGCAGGGGAAAGGTCAGGGTCCCGTCGAAAGCGCCGGGCCGGGCCGTTTCTGCGTTCTGTGCGAACGGATGCACGGTGAACGTCCCGTCGGAACCACGCACTTCGAGGCACGTGGTGTTCGCCTCCCGCAGGTCCGACTGACCCCGCGCGCGCAAGGCCACCGTCAGCTGGTGTCCCTGCGCGGCCACCGACGTCACGGTGGCCGCGTACCCCGGCTCCTGGTAGCGGGAAACGCCCAGTGCCCCTCGGGTGAACGTGGGCCGCTGGGGCGGCGCGGCCGAGGGAGCCCGCACGGACCCCGCCGGAGTGCGGGCGGGGGAGGGGGC
>NZ_LIQX01000166.1 GCF_001418475.1 Streptomyces ossamyceticus
CTCCTCGACGAGGGCGACGACGACCGGGCCAGGGCCCTCTGCGCGGAACTCGGCGTCCGGCACTTCACCCGCAGGGGCACAGCCGAGTGGAACCTCCCCAAGGGCCCCCACAAGGCCCGTACCAAGCACGGGAACTACAACGCGTGGATCGCGGCGCACGGCGAGGAGTACGCGTTCTTCGCCTCCGTCGACACCGACCACGTACCGCTGCCGAACTTCCTCGAACGGATGATGGGGTACTTCCGCGACCCGGACGTCGCGTTCGTCGTCGGCCCCCAGGTGTACGGCAACTACACCGCCCCGGTCACCAAGGCCGCCGAGTCGCAGCAGTTCCTCTTCCACGCCCTCATCCAGCGCGCCGGCAACCGCTACCGCGCCCCCATGTTCGTCGGCACCAACAACGTCGTCCGCGTCGCCGCCCTGCGGCAGATCGGCGGACTGCGCGACTCGATCACCGAGGACATGGCCACCGGCTTCGAGCTGCACCGCCACCGCAACCCCGCCACGGGCGCGTACTGGCGGTCGGTGTACACGCCGGACGTGCTGGCCGTCGGCGAGGGGCCCGCCTCCTGGACGGACTTCTTCTCCCAGCAGATGCGCTGGTCGCGCGGCACGTACGAGACGCTCCTCACGCAGTACTGGAAGGCGCCGTTCACGATGCCGTGGGGGCGCCTCTTCTCGTACACGCTGATGCTCGTCTACTACCCGATGACGGCCGTGAACTGGCTGCTCGGCATCGTCAGCTGTGTGCTGTTCCTGTGCTTCGGGGCGTCCGGCACCCAGGTCACCGCCTCCGTGTGGCTGATGCTCTACAGCGACGCGGCCGCCCTCCAGGTCGGGCTCTACCTGTGGAACCGCAGGCACAACGTCTCNNTGAAGTCCCTCGGCGCCGCGCTGCTGCGGCTGCCCTGCCGCTTCGTCGTCACCCCCAAGGGCGGCGACGCCAGCCCCGACCGGCTGCTGACCTTCCGCATCCATCTGTTCTGGGCGGCGGTGCTCTCCGCCTCGCTGACCGCCTCGCTCCTGCTCGGCCACAGCCATGTGGCCATGCGCACCTGGGCGGTCCTCGCCACGGCCCTCTCCTTGGCGCCCGTCGGGGTGTGGGCCGTC
>NZ_LIQX01000167.1 GCF_001418475.1 Streptomyces ossamyceticus
AACGGGGGACAGCGACAGCGGGGGCGGATGGCAGGCCGCATGCGGTCGGGAACCGGCCGCGGGCGGGGTCGGGCCGGGGGCCCGAGGGCGCTCTCATGCCGCCTCCGAACGGTCTGCCGCCATCCCGGCCGCGTCCAGCAGTGCCGTCCCCACGATGAGGTCGGCCCCGCCGAACTCCGGGTCGTCCAGCTCCGTCCCGTCGTCCACGGCGAAGAGCAGCTTCTCCTCCCCCTGCCGGTAGGCAGTGCCGACCGGGGGGCTGGCCGCGTGCACGGCCAGCAGAGCGACGAGGTAGGGCAGTTCGGGGTCGGACCGCCGGGCCTCCACGAGCAGTCCCGACAGCCGTCGGGGCGCGTCCGCGGGCAGGTCCAGCAGGCGCATCGCCGCGGCCAGCTGCGCCTCGCTGAACCGGCTGTCGTCCGGGGTGGCGATCAGGTCCGGCTCCGGCATCTCAGCGCCCAGGTGCTCCCGCTCCACCGGCGGTGTGAACAGGAGGTCGACGAGGTCCCCGAGCCGCGCGGAGCCCGGCGTACGCAGCCCCGTCCCGCGGGCGAAGAACGCGTCGGTCACCCGCCTGGCCTGCTCCACGGGCAGCGGCAGCAGCGGGGCGAGCAGATGACCGTAGAGGTCGGTCCCCGAGGTCGTCATGGGGGTGGCGAAGGCCTGCCGGTCCTGCTCGGCGCGGAACAGCGGGCCCGCCTCCAGCAGCCGGGACTGCAACTGGGTGTGCCGCCGGATGCAGTCCTTGACGATGTCGACGAGCTCCGCGGCGCGCCGCTTCTGCTCGGGGTCCTCGGACTCGTCGCGGGCCTTGCGGATGTTGGTGAGGATCGCGTTCTCGTGGCGGTAGCGGTCGGCCACGTGGTCGAGCGCCTCGGCGATCATGTCGGGGACGGCCTGGAGCCAGTCGACCGCGCGGACGTTGCGCCGGGTGGCGTCCAGGGCCTTGCGGAGGGTCTCCGAGTACTGCACGGTCCGGTAGCGCGCCTGTTCGGCGGCGAGCTGGGCGTCGGCGAGCCGACCCCGGCTGATGAGGACCTCCAGCTTGACCTCGGCGGCGATCTGCGCGCTGGTGACGTCGGTGTCGAGGGCGCCCACCAGGACGTTGACGGCCTCGTCGGTCGTGCGGAGGTAGACCCCGCCTCCGTAGCCGGGGACCTCCTCGATCAGCTTGAAGTCGTAGTCGCGGCGCACATAGGTGCCGTCGGAGGCGAAGGTGCCGTAGACGGCGCGGAACCCGCGGTCGACGCTGCCGACGTTGATCAGGTTCTCCAGGACCCAGCGGGCGACGCGCTCGTGCTCCTCGACGGGCCGCCGCGGGGCCTGGGCGGCGATACGGGGGATGAGCCGGGCGACGATCTGGTCGTGGTCGGCGCCGGTGTCGAAGTCCATGTTGAGCGTGACCAGGTCGATGGCGGCGAGAGCGACCTCCGCCATGCCGTACACCGAGTACTCACCCGCGAGGTTGGCCTTGCGCGCGTCGAGGTCGTGCAGCGGCGCGGTGCAGGCGAGCGCGCGCAGCCGCCGCGCCAGGCCCTCGTCGGCGGCCGGGCCCGGCGCCGGGCGCGGCCCCGCGCCGAGCTGGGGCGGAACGCTGTCCGTCGATACGGGTGAAGTCACGGTGCACAGATTAGGTCCTGGGTCTGACAGCGACCCAAATCGCTGCGCCGGGCGGGCCACCGGGCCGGGCGGAGAACGCCACGTCACCGGGCCGGGTGAACGCCGTACCACCGGCCGCTCGCCCCGCATCACGACCCGCCGGCTCGGCCGCGGCCCGCTCAGGACACGTCGGCCACCCGGCGGCCGTAGACCTCGACCAGGCCCCGCAGCGAGTCGTCGAGGTACTCGGCCAGCATCTCCTCGGCCCGGTCGCGTTCGCCTCGCTGGAGCGTCCCGAGGATCAGCTGGTTCCGCGCCAGGTACGGCTCGTAGAGCTTGCGCGGGTTGTCCACCACGTGGAACGCGAGCCGCAGTTCGGCGAAGACGCTGCGCATGAGTTCGTCGGTGCGGGCGCTGCCCGCGAGGGCGACCAGTTCGCGGTGGAAGTGGATGTTGGCGGTGGAGACGCCCTTCCAGTCGCCCTCCCGCGCCTGCCGCTGACCGTCGTCGACCGCCTCGGCCAGCGCGTCGAGGCCGTACGGCGGTTCGCCGAGCCCGCGGACGACGGCGCACTCCACGAGCCGACGGGTGCGGTAGATGTCCTCGACGTCCTGGACGGTGAGGACCCGCACGAAGACTCCGCGGTTGAGCTCGTGCACGAGGAGCCGTTCATGGGTGAGCAGGCGGAACGCCTCCCGGAGGGTGTTGCGGGAGACCCCGAGGGCGCCGCCGATGCTGTCCTCGGACAGGCGGGTGCCCGGCGGGAAGAAGCCTTCGGCGATCCGGCTCCGGAGGATGTCCGAAACCCGCTCGGCGGTGCTGGTGCGGCCCAGCAGGGCCCGGTCGTCGGCAAGTCCCGTCAGTTCGGCGGCCATGCGCCGAATTCAACCGCAGACATCAGAACGAGACAACATGGGTATTGAAGGATCGTTCAACGATCCTCTACCTTGCTGGACAGGCGCCCCGAACCCCGCCACGGTTCGCCCCACCCGGCGCCGGCCGCCCCCACGCGGCACGGCACACGGCTTTGGCACGCCGACAGGGCACAACAGTTCGGCACGTGACACGGCACAGCGGCTCGGCACGCCCGACCAGGCACGACGGCACGGCTCACCCCTCACGCATCCTCCGTCCCTCATTGCGAGGTGCTCATGAGCTCGACCCCTCCCCCGCCCTCGACTCCTCACTCCTCCTCGCCACCTCACTCCTCCTCGGCCCCCACGACCGCATCTCGGCCCCCGGCAGGCGCACAGGCCGCTGACGACGGCGCGTTCGGCTGGCTGCGTGCCCTCGGTCCGCGCGGCCGCCGGGCCTTCGGCGGCGCGTTCGGCGGCTACGCCCTCGACTCGTACGACTACTTCACGCTGCCGCTGAGCATGGTCGCGCTCGCGGCCTACTTCGGGCTGGACAGCGGTCAGACCGGCCTGTTCACCACGGTCACGCTGGTCGTCTCGGCGATCGGCGGCGCCGCCGCGGGCGTGCTGGCGGACCGGATCGGCCGGGTGAAGGCCCTGATGATCACCGTGATCACCTACGCGGTCTTCACCGTGGCCTGCGGCTTCGCGCCCAACTACGAGACGCTGCTGGTCTTCCGGGCCCTCCAGGGCCTCGGCTTCGGCGGCGAGTGGGCGGTCGGCGCGATCCTGGTCGCCGAGTACGCGAGCGCCAAGCACCGGGGGCGCACCCTCGGCGCGATCCAGAGCTCCTGGGCCGTGGGCTGGGGACTCGCCGTGATCGTCTACACGGTGGTCTTCTCCGTCTTCGGCGACGACCTCGCCTGGCGCGTGATGTTCTGGACGGGTGCCCTGCCCGCGCTCCTCGTCGTCTGGGTGCGCCGCTCGGTCGAGGACGCCCCGGAGGCCGCCGCCGCGCGGGAGCGGAGCGCCGAGAAGGGCTCGTTCGCCGCGATCTTCCGGAGCGGCACCACGGCCGCTCCCGGCCTGCTGCGCACGACGCTGTTCGCGGTGCTGCTGTCCACGGGCGTCCAGGGCGGCTACTACACGCTGGCGACCTGGGTGCCGACGTATCTGAAGACCGAGCGCGACCTGTCCGTCGTCGGCACCGGCGGCTATCTCACCTTCCTGATCTCCGGTGCCTTCATCGGCTACCTCACCGGCGGCTACCTCACCGACCGGCTGGGCCGCAGGCGGAACATCTGGCTGTTCGCGGTGCTGTCGGCGCTGTGCATCCTGGCGTACGCGAACATACCGAGCGGCGCCAACGGCCTTCTCCTGGTGCTCGGTTTCCCGCTCGGGTTCTGCATGTCGGCGATCTTCAGTGGCTTCGGGTCGTACCTGAGCGAGCTGTACCCGGTGGCCGTACGCGGCACCGGGCAGGGCTTCACGTACAACACCGGGCGCGCCGTGGGCGCCGTGTTCCCGACGACGGTCGGCTTCCTGGCCGACAGCTGGGGGGTGGGCGGCGCACTGGTCTTCGGCGCGATCGGCTACGCCCTGGCGGCCGTCGCGCTCCTCGGTCTGCCGGAGACGCGCGGGAAGGAGCTGGTATGAACCCCGCGACCGCGCAGGACCGTCCCGTGACCCTGGTCGAGCCGCACGCGCACGCGTGGAGCCCCGGTGAGGCCCGCGCCCGGTTCCGCGCCGGGCTGCCGGGGCCCACCGCCGGGATCGCCGCCGGGCACACCCAGGCGAACCTGATCTCGGTGCCCGCCGACTGGGCGTACGACATGCTGCTGTTCTGCCAGCGCAATCCGAAGCCCTGTCCGGTGCTCGACGTGACGGACGCGGGAGCCTGGACCACCCCGCTCGCCGAGGGCGCCGACCTGCGCACCGACCTCCCCCGCTACCGGGTGTGGGAGCACGGCGACCTGGTGGCCGAACCGACGGACGTGGTGGACGTCTGGCGGGACGACCTGGTGTCGTTCCTCATCGGGTGCAGCTTCACCTTCGAGTGGGCGCTCACCGAGGCCGGCGTCCCTATGCGCCACATCGAGCAGGGCCGCAACGTCCCCATGTATGTCACCGGCCGCCAATGCCGGCCCGCGGGCCGGCTGCACGGCCCGATGGTGGTGTCGATGCGCCCGGTGCCGCCCGAGCACCTCGGCACCGCGATCCGGGAGAGCGGTCTGCTCCCGGCGGTGCATGGTGGCCCGGTGCACTGCGGGGAGGCGGCGGGCCTCGGCATCGCCGACCTCTCCCGCCCCGACTTCGGCGAGGCCGTGACCGCCGAGCCGGACGACATCCCGGTGTTCTGGGCCTGCGGGGTCACCCCGCAGGCCGCCGTGATGGCGTCGCGCCCACCGTTCGCGATCACCCACGCGCCCGGGCGGATGTTCCTGACGGACGCCCGCGACGAGCAGTACCGCGTGGCCTAGCAGGCCGCGCGGAAAGAGGAGAATGGGAACCATGACGTCGATCGACCTCAATGCCGACCTCGGCGAGGGTTTCGGCCGCTGGCAGCTGACCGACGACGAGGAACTGCTCTCCGTCGTCACCAGCGCCAACGTGGCCTGCGGCTTCCACGCCGGGGACGCGGTCACCATGCGTCGGGTCTGCGAGCTGGCTGCGGAGCGCGGGGTGCGGATCGGCGCCCAGGTCTCGTACCACGACCTCGCGGGCTTCGGGCGGCGCGCGATGGACGTACCGGCCGCCGAGCTGGCGGCCGAGGTGGCCTACCAGGTCGGCGCGCTGGAGGTCTTCGCGCGCGCGGCGGGCACGCGCGTGTCGTACGTGAAGCCGCACGGAGCGCTCTACAACCGTGTGGTGCACGACGCCGAGCAGGCGGCGGCAGTCGTCGACGGCGTGGTCCTCGCCGACGCCACGCTGCCGGTACTCGGTCTGCCCGGCTCGCACCTGCTGAAGGTGGCGGAGCAGGCCGGACTGCCCGTGGTCACCGAGGCGTTCGCCGACCGCGCGTACACCGAGCGCGGCACCCTGGTACCGCGCAGCCAGGACGGCGCGGTGATCACGGACGCCGCCATGGTCATCGAGCGGTCGGTGACCCTGGCCCGCTCCGGCACGGTCGTCTCCCACTCCGGCGAGCACATCACCGTGCGCGCCCGCTCTCTGTGCCTGCACGGCGACACACCGGGCGCGGTGGAGCTGGCGCGGCGGGTGCGTGCGGAGCTGACCGCGTCGGGGGTCCGTGTGGAGGCGTTCGTATGAGGGCCATGCCGGTCGGCGCTCGCGCGCTGCTCATCGAACTGGACTCGGGCGAGGAGGCCGAGGCCCTGCACGCCGAGCTGCTGCGCCGCCGCGCCACAGGTGACCTCGCGGTCGCCGAGATCGTCCCGGCGGCCCGCACGGTCCTTCTGGACGGTCTGGAGGCCCCCGTCCGTCTCGCCGAGCGCCTCGTCTCCTGGGAGGTGCCGCCCGCCCCGGCCCGCGCCGAGGAGGTCGTCGAGATCCCCGTCAGGTACGACGGGCCCGATCTGGCGGACGTCGCCGTCCACTGGGGCGTTGACGAGGCCGAGGTGATCCGTATCCACGCGGCCGTCGAGTTCCGCGTCGCCTTCTGCGGTTTCGCCCCCGGCTTCGGCTACCTGACGGGTCTGCCCCGTGAGATGCCGCGCCGGGCCACTCCCCGTACCGCCGTCCCGGCGGGCTCGGTCGCCCTGGCCGGCCCGTACACGGGCGTCTATCCACGTTCCTCCCCCGGCGGCTGGCAGCTGATCGGCACGACGGACACCGTCCTGTGGGACCCCGCGCGCGTGCCGGCCGCGCTGCTGACGCCGGGCACCCGTGTCCGCTTCACCCCGGTGGCGACGCCATGAGCGACCGTGCCCTCGCCGTCGTCCGGGCCGGTGCCCTGACCACCGTCCAGGACCGGGGGCGGCCCGGCCACGCGCACCTCGGTGTCCCCCGCTCGGGGGCCCTGGACGCGCCCGCAGCCGCCCTGGTCAACCGTCTGGTGGGCAACGCCCCGGAGGCGGCCGTCCTGGAGACCACCGTCAACGGCTGCTCCGTACGGCCCCGCACGACGGTCACCGTCGCCGTGGGGGGCGCGCCCTGCGCGGTCACTGTGGACGGCCGCCCGGCGGCCTGGGGAGCGCCCGTACGGGTCCCCGGTGGCGCGCTGCTGGACATCGGGGCGGCACGCGCGGGGGTACGCAGTTATCTCGCCGTCTCCGGTGGCGTGACCGTCGAGCCGGTCCTCGGCAGCCGGTCCACGGACCTGCTGTCCGGTCTTGGTCCTCCCCCGCTGGCGGACGGCACCGTGCTCCCCCTGGGACGCCCGACCGGGCCGCACGCGTGCGTGGACGCCGTTCCGCATCCGGCACCGCCCACGGAGCTGGTCCTGCGGGTCACGCTGGGCCCCCGCCACGACTGGTTCACGGACTCGGCGCTCACCACCCTGGCCGCCCGTCCCTACGCCGTGTCGTCGGCGAGCAATCGCATCGGGCTGCGCACGGAGGGCCCCGCGCTGGACCGCGCGCGGCCGGGAGAGCTGCCGAGCGAGGGCATGGTGCTGGGAGCGATCCAGGTGCCGCCGGACGGCCGCCCGGTGGTCTTCCTCGCCGACCATCCGACCACCGGCGGCTATCCGGTGATCGCGGTCGTCGACCCGGCGGACCTCCCGGCCGCGGCCCAGGCCACGCCGGGCACACCCGTGCGGTTCATCGCCGTACGACACCGCCGCTGACCGCACGCACGACGCCGGCTCCACCCCACTGCCGCCTTCACCCCCCTTCCGCGGTGGCCCCACCC